>NZ_JBHVWN010000080.1:0-36072 GCF_042882275.1 Streptomyces sp. NPDC058231
CCGCGCACCCCGGTGGGGTGCGCGGGGCTCGGCCACGCTCGTGCGGTACGGGTGTCAGGAAGTGGTCACGGGGCCGAAGTCGGGGATGACCGAGCCCTGGTAGGTGTCCTCGATGAACTTCTTGACCTCGTCGGAGTGAAGGAGCTTCACGAGCTTCTGGACGCGGGGGTCCTTCTCGTTGCCCTTCTTCACGGCGAGGAGGTTGGCGTACGGGTTGCCGTCCGCCTTCTCCAGCACGATGGCGTCCTCGGCCGGCTTGAGCTTGGCCTGGATGGCGTAGTTGCCGTTGATGACGGCGGCGTCGACATCGTTCAGGGCGCGGGGCACGGTTGCGGCCTCCAGCTCCTTGAACTCCAGACCCTTCTTGTCGGTGATGTCGCTGATCTTGGCGTTGGTGCCGACGCCGTCCTTGACGGTGATCAGGCCGTTCGCGGCGAGCAGCTGGAGGGCGCGGCCCTCGTCCGTGGTGTCGTTCGGCACGGCGATGGTCTGGCCGGGCTTGATGTCCTTCAGGCCCTTGTCCTTGTTGGAGTAGAGGCCGAGCGGTTCCAGGTGCACGTTGGCGACCGGGACGATGTGGGTGTTGTTCTTCTTGTTGAAGTCGTCGAGGTACGGCCGGTGCTGGAAGTAGTTGGCGTCGACCTGGCCGGTCTCGGTGGCGGTGTTCGGCAGGACGTAGTCCGTGAACTCCTTGACCTCGAGTTTGAGGCCCGCCTTGGCCGCCAGGTTCTTCTTGATGAAGTTCAGGATGTCGGCGTGCGGCGTCGGGGACGCCGCGACGACGAGCGCCTTCGAGGCGTCGGCGTTGGCGCCGGTCCCGCCCTTGGAGGCCGGGTCGGACGACGTACCGCAGGCGGTGAGGCCGAAGGCCAGGGCGGCGGTGGCGGCGGCAGCCGCGGTGATCTTGATGTTCTTACGCACGAAAAGTGCCTCTTTCTGGTGGTGAGGGTGGTGCACCCGAGCAAGGAGTTCGGGCTTGAGAGCGGAGAGAAAGTCTCAGGAGGCGGTACGGCCCCGGCGTGCCAGCAGGCGCACGGCCACGTCACCGATCAGCTGGATCACGGTCACGATGACGATCAGCAGGGCGACGGTGACGAGCATGAACCGGTTGTCGAAGCGCTGGAATCCGTAGGTGACGGCCTTGGCGCCGAGCCCTTCGCCGCCGACCGCGCCGGCCATTGCGGAGTAGCCGATGAGCGCGATCACGGTGGTGGTGACGGCGGAGACGAGCGACGGAAGGGCCTGCGGGAGGAGGACCTTGCGGACGATCGTCGGAATGGATCCGCCCATCGACTGGACGGCCTCGACGAGCCCGTGGTCGACCTCGCGGACCGACGTCTCGACGAGCCGGGCGAAGAACGGGATGGCACCGACGGCCAGCGGCACGATCATCGCGGTCGGTCCGATGAAGGTGCCGACGATCCAGGTGGTGAACGGGATCAGGGCGATCAGCAGGATGATGAACGGCAGCGAGCGGCCGATGTTCACGATCACGCCGATGACCTTGTTCACCACGGTGTTCTGAAGCAGTCCGCCCCTGTCCGTGAGGACGAGCAGTACACCGAGCGGCAGTCCGACGAGGACGGTGACGACCGCGGACCACAGCACCATGTAGAGGGTGTCGAAGGTTCCCTGGGACAGCAGTGGCTGCATCTCGGACCAGGTCACTTGGCCACCTCCTTGGTGAGCGGGGTACGGGTGAGCGGAGCCGGGGTCTGTACGGGGATGCCGGCGCCGTCCACGACCTCGGCCTGCAGGCCCTGCTCGCGCAGGAAGCCGATCGGGACGACGTTCTCCTCGAAGCGCCCGGGCAGCTCGATACGCATCCGGCCGATCTGTTTGCCGCCGACGGTGTCCATCGCGGCGCCCAGGATCGAGATGTCGATGTTGTACGTACGGGAGAGCTGGGAGATCACCGGCTGGGACGCGGCCTCACCGTGGAAGGTGACGTCGACGACCGTGCGGTCGGGGCCGGAGGCCGTACCGCCGACCGGGAACAGTTCGTGAGCGAGTTCGGAGCCGGGGGTGGCGAGCAGTTCGCCGACGGTGCCGGACTCGACGATGCGCCCCTTCTGCATCAGCGCGGCCGAGTCGCAGATCGTCTTGACGACGTCCATCTCGTGCGTGATCAGCAGGACGGTCAGCCCGAGCTGCTGGTTGAGGTCACGCAGCAGTTGCAGGATGGAGCGCGTGGTCTCGGGGTCCAGGGCGGAGGTCGCCTCGTCGGAGAGCAGCACCTTGGGGTCGCCTGCCAGTGCGCGGGCGATGCCGACGCGCTGCTTCTGGCCGCCGGAGAGCTGACCGGGGTAGGCCTTCGCCTTGTCGGTCAGACCGACCAGGTCGAGGAGTTCGAGAGCCTTGCGGGTCCGTTCCCGGCCGGAGACGCCGAGGATCTCCAGCGGCAGCTCGATGTTGTCCTGGACGGTGCGCGAGGCCAGCAGGTTGAAGTGCTGGAAGACCATGCCGATGCGGCTGCGCGCCTCGCGCAGATCCTTGCCGGCCCGGCGGCCCCGGCCCGCGAGGGCGGTGAGGTCCTGGCCGGAAACGGTCACGGTGCCCGCGGTGGGGCGTTCCAGCAGGTTGATGCAGCGGATCAGGGAGGATTTGCCGGCGCCGCTCTGTCCGATGACGCCGTACACCTCACCCTCACGGACGTGCAGGTCGACGCCGTCCAGGGCGGTGACCTCACGGCCGCGCGACTGGTAGACCTTCGTGAGGCCCGTAGTGGTGATCACAGGGTTTCCGTCACTGTCGAGTGCGCGGCGCGGTGTCCGCCGGGCACGGGGCGTTCGTCCGATGAGACTGTTCGGACTCGGATGTCCGGGCCGTTGGGTCTCGGCACGGCTGTGCCCGGCGGAAGGCCGGTGGACAGCGCATGCGGGGGCAGGCTCGTTCCGCTGGGTGCGGACGGCGCAGGCTCGGTCTCGCTTCGGGGCGCGAGGCTCAGGCGGGGGCCCTCAGAAGGCGCGCATTCGACACATACAACGGGCACCGGGCGTGGTGATCGCCTCGGTCGCAAGGATGCGGCTGCTCGTCGTGGTCATGGACCAAGTAAAACAGACGTACTGATCCACCGGACCCGTCCGTCCGTATAACGGACACTCCTGTTCAGTCCTTGGACTGATTCCGGTCAGCCGCACGACCCCCTTGAAACCACCTGTGACCTGCGGCGATACCGAAGACATCGGTGGGACGGGCGCGCCCGCGACGGCATCCGGCAGCGGCACGCTGTGGCAAAGGCCACGGTCTTGATCCATCGCGGCCCACGGTCGCCGGCCGGGCCTCGGAGCGGCCTCGCACACACCGGGGGTGCGCAGCGGCACGGGGGCGCACGCGGTGGGCCGTCCGGCCCGTAATACCCTCGCCTCATGCTTGACGCCCTGACGGTCGCGGTCGCCGTGACCGCGCTCGTTCTCACCGCCTGGTGCGGTTTCGCCGCCTACCGGGACCAGCCGACCAAGGACTGGCACTTCATCGGAATGGCGGTGGTGTCGCTCCTGGCACTGGCCCAGCTGGTGGTGGGGATCGTCCTGCTGTCCCGGGGCGAGCGGCCGGAGCAGGGCATGACGATCTTCATCTGCTATCTGATCGGCGCCTTCGCCGCGGTGCCCGCGGCGGGTTTCCTGTCGCTGACCGAGCGGACCCGGTGGGGTTCGGTGACGGTGGCGGCGGGCGCGGTCGTGCTGGCCGTTCTGGAAGTACGGCTCTACGACATCTGGGGAAACTGACCGTGACCGACACCGACCGCACCGCCGCTGCCGCCACCGCCGGCGAGAAGACCGGGTTCCGGCTGGGCAGCGGACCGGGCCGCGTACTGGTCTGGTTCTACGGGGTGTTCACCGTGGCCGCCGCCTCCCGCTCGATCGTCCAGATGGCCCTGGACTTCGGCCGGGCACCGCTCGCCTATGTGCTCTCGGCCGTCGCCGCCCTGGTGTACGGCTTCATCACGTACTCGCTGGTGCGTGGCGGCGAGAGGGCGCGCAGGACGGCGCTGGTGTGCTGCGCCGCCGAGCTCGCGGGCGTGCTGATCGTCGGCACGTGGACCCTGGTCGAGCCGTCCGCCTTCGCGGACTCGACCGTCTGGTCGTACCTCGGCAGGGACTACCTGTTCATCCCGGTGATCCTGCCGGTCACCGGGATGATCTGGCTGCGTCGCGCGAAGAGCGCCTGACGCCCTGTCGCCTCAGGCGCTGGCCACGTAGGCCGCCGCGTCGGCGTCCTTCTCCAGCAGGATCAGCCGGACACCGTCCTGACCGGTGGCGCTGCCCACGGGTGCGTAGCCCGCCCGCCGGTAGAGCCGCAGATTGGTCTCGCTGCGGTGCCCGGTGTGCAGTCGGAACCGGGTGACCGACCGCTGGTCCGCGAGCGCGGACTCCGCGGCACGCAGCAGCCGGGCGCCGAGCCCGTGCCCCTGGAGCCGGGGGTGCACGCAGAGCTTCCCTATCGCACCGGTGCCGTCCGCCTCGATGGATCCGTCGACCGAGCCGACGACTTCGTCCGCGAGGCGGGCCACGAAGACCAGGTTCGCGGCCACTTCGCCGCGGACCGATTCGAGGGTCTGCACCAGCGGGTCGATGCGGTAGTTCCCGTACAGCTCCGCCTCGCTCTGGAAGCAGAGGTACTGGAGTTTCAGAATCTGTTCGGCGTCCTCCGCGGTCGCCGCCGAGATGATCACACTCATGCCCATGTGCGCATGCCTCCCGCTCACCTGGTCCACCGGTTGTCCCCTGCTCCTATCCCCGCAGTTCAGGAACGACAACCTCCGCCGCGAGCATTCTGCGCAGACATCCAAGGCATCGGGAACGGATCGGCCCCAAACTGCCTTGTGACATACCCAACTCCCCTGCGATTTCCCTGTAGGTGGGATCGCCCGGGGCGAGCATCGCCGCCATCAGCCGGGCACACCGTCCGGGCAGCCGGTCCACGGCGGCGCGCAGCGCCCTGCGTTCGTCGGCGCCGAGCGCGGAACGCTCGGGGCAGCCTGCCCGATCCGCGGTGGACTCGTCGGCGTACGGGCGTTCGTAACGGGCGGTGCGGCGGGCGCGGCGCACCTCCTCCCGCACGGTGTCGCGGACCCAGCGCACCGGATCCGCCGGCGGCCGCCGGTCCGCGAGCAGCTCCAGCAGCCGGAGCCAGACGGCCTGTTCGAGGTCTGCGGGTTCGAGTGCCGCGCCCGCCGCGGCGTCGCTCGCCTCCGCCGTCGCCTCGGCCCTGACGAGGGGGTACAGGGCGTGGACAACGGCCGCGGGGGCGTCGGCGAGAAGTGTCATGCCCGTCCCGACGCGCCCCGGCGGACGGCCGGTTGCCGCCCACGGGACGCACCACCCGACCGGGGCATGTCCGGCCGGGTGCTGACGCGGTGGTGCCGGTCCGGCGGCCGTGTCAGTTCCTGGCGTAGTCCGCCGCCGCGAGCAGCGCGGTGTCCGCGTTGTCGGAGAAGATCCCGTCGATGCCGGTGGCGAAGTAGGCCCGGAACGCGCCGAACGCGTCGCCGTACGCATTGGGATCCGTGCCGCGCCGGAAGTCGGCGGGCAGGAAGGTGTTCTCGTTGCGCATCGTGTACGGGTGCAGGATCAGGCCCTGCGCGTGCGCGTCCCTCACCAGGGTGGTCGGTGCGGCGAGCCGGCCGGCGGCGTCCTTGGGGATGACCAGATCCAGGGTGGGTCCGATGCCCTGCGCGAACGAGGCCATCCACCGCAGCCCCGCGGGCTTCACCAGGTCGTCGACGGTACGCGGGTCACCGGTCGCCACGAAGTCCCAGGGCTGTGTCCCCGCACCGGAGAGCAGGACGACACGCGGGGTGGCGACGAGCTCCGACAGCCGCTGGATGCTGCTGGGCTCGAAGGACTGGAGGATCAGTGGCGACTGGCTGCGGTGGCGGTCGTAGCGGCGAAGCAGCTTGACGAGCGGCTCCTCCAGGCCGAGCCCGATGCCCCGGAAGTAGGTGGGGTGCTTGGTCTCGACGTACAGCCAGACCTGCTTGCCGCGCCTGCGGCCCTCGCGGTCGGCCCACTGGAGCACCTCCTCGAAGGTGGGGATCTCCCAGCGGCCGTCGTAGAGCGTGTTCTTCTGGCGGTTGCCCGGGATGCGCTCCTTGGCCCGCAGCGTCTTCAGCTCCGCGAGGGTGAAGTCCTCGGTGAACCAGCCGGTGAGGGAGACGCCGTCGACCTTCTTCGTGGTCCTGCGGCTCGCGAACTCGGGGTGCGCCGAGACATCGGTGGTGGCGGTGATGTCGTTCTCGTGACGGCAGACGAGATGGCCGTCCTTGGTGGGCACCAGGTCCTGCTCGATGATGTGCGCGCCCATGTCGAGGGCCAGCTGGTACGAGCCGAGGGTGTGCTCGGGGCGGTAGCCGCTGGTGCCGCGGTGACCGATGACGGTCGGTACCGGAAGGTCGAGCCGGTGTGCGTGGCTCCCGGGCCGTACGTCACCGCTGCCGGCCGGGTTCGCGGCGGCGTTCGCCGTACCGGGCAGTCCGAGCGCGGCCGTGCCGAGTACGGCCGCCCCCGCCCCCAGGACGGTCCGCCGGCCGGGGTTCGCCTGCGCACGCTCTGTCATGAATACTCCCTCGTATGTGATGTGTGGCACCGTCGAGCGAGGCCCGATCGTAGGCAGTTGCGCCATCCGGGCGGCGTCTCACGTGCGAACACGGCGCAAACACACGTCAACACTGCGTATCCACTCGGTGAACCCGATGTGCGATCAGCGAGTACCCGCGAGTATCGTCCTCACCTGCATGGACCGTCACGAATCCCGCGCCACGGCCGGCCCGGCCACTACACCGGAGGAACCGTTGTCCCGACACGCACTCATCAAGGCAGTGCTCGGACCGATCTTGCGCCTGATGTTCCGCCCCCGGGTGGAGGGTGTGGAGAACATCCCCGGCGACGGTCCGGTGATCCTCGCGGGCAACCACCTGACGTTCATCGACTCGATGATCATGCCGATCTGCTGCGACCGGCCGGTGTTCTACATCGGCAAGGACGAGTACGTGACGGGCAAGGGGGTCAAGGGCCGGCTGATGGCCTGGTTCTTCACCGGCTGCGGCATGATCCCGGTGGACCGGGACGGCGGCCGGGGCGGTGTCGCGGCACTCATGACGGGCCGTCGGGTGCTGGAGGAGGGCAAGGCGTTCGCCATCTACCCGGAGGGCACCCGCTCCCCCGACGGCCGGCTCTACCGCGGCCGCACCGGCATCGCGCGGCTGACGCTGATGACGGGCGCGCCGGTGGTGCCGTTCGCGATGATCGGCACGGACAAGCTGCAGCCCGGTGGTGCCGGTCTGCCGCGGCCCGGCAAGGTGACGGTCCGCTTCGGTGAGCAGATGGAGTTCTCCCGGTACGAGGGCATGGACCGCGACCGGTACGTGCTGCGGGCGGTGACGGACTCGGTGATGGCCGAGGTGATGCGGCTCTCCGGCCAGGAGTACGTCGACATGTATGCGACGAAGGCCAAGGCCGCCTGACCGGCCGGCGCGACGAAGGGCCCGTACCCCATTTGGCGGTACGGGCCCTTCTCCGTATCCGAACCACTCGTACGGCCGCAGGGGCGGCAGCGGTCCGCGACGGCCCGGGGCAGGACCTACGGGTGTTCGATCTCTTCCTCCAGCGCCTGTCCGCGCAGCAGGAACCAGGCGGCGGCGGCCGTCGCAAGCAGCACCACCGCGCCGACACCCGCCGCGATGTGCAGCCCGTCGACGAATGCGTCCTGCGCCGCGGTGACCAGGGCGTTCCCCTGTGCCGCCGGGAGACCCTGGGCCGCTTCCACGGCGCCGCCCAGTGATTCGTGGGCCGCCGCGGCGGTCCCGGCCGAGACCCCCTCCGGGGTGACGAAGTCCTGGTAGACGCCGGTCACGATGGAGCCGAGCAGGGCGATCCCGAGGGCCGCGCCGAGTTCGTACGCCGTCTCCGACACGGCGGACGCGGAGCCCGCGTGCTCCTTCGGGACGCTGGAGAGGATCACGTCGGAGGTCACGGTGAAGGCGAAGCCCGCGCCGACACCGACGACCAGCAGCAGCAGCCCGATCAGCGGATAGCTGGTCTCCCGGTGGACCAGGACGACGGCGGCGAGCGCGAGGCCGACCGCCCCGAGGCCGGCGGACACCACGGACCGCACCGTGAAGCGACGGGCTGCCCGGCCGGCGATCAGGCCGCAGACCACCGCGCCGACGGCGGCCGGCAGCTCGGCGAGTCCGGCTTCGAGCGGACCGCGTCCCTGGACCAGTTGCAGGAACTGGGAGAGGAAGAAGACCAGTCCGGACAGGCCGAGGATGGTCAGCAGGTCGGCGAGGACCGCGCCGGAGAAACCCCGGTGGTGGAAGAGCCGCATGTCGAGCAGCGGATCGGGCAGCTTGAGCTGCCTGCGCACGAACCAGCACAGCGCGGCCGCGCCACCGATCCCCGCGACGGCGACCTCCCAGCTCGTGCCGTGCGCGGCCAGCTCCTTGATGGCGTACACGACACCGATCATTCCGACGAGGGAGAGCACCACACTGATCAGGTCCCAGGGACCGGGCGCCGGGTTCTTCGACTCGGGAATCATTCTGATGCCGACGACGACGAGGACCGCCATCACCGGCAGGTTGATCAGGAAGACCGATCCCCACCAGAAGTGCTCCAGCAGGAACCCGCCGACGACCGGGCCGACCGCCGCGCCCGCGGAGGCCATGGCCCCCCAGATGCCGATGGCCAGGGAGCGCTCGCGGGGGTCGTTGAAGAGGTTGCGGATCAGGGCGAGCGTGGACGGCATCAGGGTCGCGCCCGCGACACCGAGCAGCGCCCGCGCCAGGATCATCATCTCGGGGGTGCTCGCGTACGCGTTGAGCACGGAGACCGCACCGAATGCGGTGGCGCCGCTCAGCAGCAGCTTCTTGCGGCCGATGCGGTCACCGAGGCTTCCCATGGAGACCAGGAGCCCCGCGATGACGAACGAGTAGACGTCACCGATCCAGAGCAGCTGGGTCCCGGTCGGCTGGAGATCCTCGGTGAGGAACGGTGTCGCCAGGCCGAGGACCGTGGCATCGATGGCCACCAGCAGCACGGCGAGTACCAGTACCGCCAGCGCGATCCACCGCCCGGGCCGGCGCAGCTCGTCCGAGGATTCCGCGTGCTGGTCGATGCTGGTCATTGCTCCACGCTCCGGCGCGAACCGCCGAGCAGCAACTCGACGATCATGTACTGGAAGTCCTTCCCGGCGACCCGGCCGGCCTGGACGGCCCACGCGCCGGTGGAGACGAGCCCGTACAGGGCCTCGGTCAGCCAGGCGGGGGTCAGGTCGATCCGGAACTCGCCGCGTTCCTGACCGCGCCGGAAGAAGGCGGAGACCCGCGCGTCCAGCCGGTTCCAGCCGTCGTTCAGCTCCTCACCCTCGAAGAGCTGGTTCTCGGTGACGAGGAAGGACAGCAGACCGGCGCCGGGTTCGACGGCCGCTATCAGCCTACGCAGCGCCTCCTCCGAGGATCCCTCGTCGAGCGCGGCGGCGTCCAGGGCGGCTTCGAACTCCTGGATTCCCAGGTCCTCCAATGCTCTGACCAGTGCGTCCCGTCCGGCGAAGTGCCGATGGAGGGTGGCGCGCCCGATGCCCGCGGCCCTGGCGACCTCGTCCATGGTGGCGGTCGATTTGCGGGTCAGCAGTGCGGCGGCGCTGCGCAGCACCCGGTCACGGTCGAGAGTCATGAGACAAACCTAACCCATATGAGACATCATTGTCTCGCCAAGGGTCGTCGCGAGGCCGCTCCGGGGCACGGGTCGGTGGCGTGCCCCCGACGAATCCGCCCGGTCGGTCCCGGTCAGCGCCCGTCGGCGGCTCCGGTCCGGACATGCCCGAGGTCGACGGGGGCCGCCGGCGCGCCGTTCCTCCGCACATCGGTGAGCAGTCCCGGCAGCTGCGGCGGCCACAACGGCTCGCGATCACCGGAGAGGTCGTCCGGGGACCACCACCGCCACCGGAGGATCCTGTCCGCGGCATGCGCGGCGGCGAGGTCGCCGACCGGATCCCGGCGGGGGCCCCGCGCGAGGAAGATGTGCTCGTGCTGACGCACCGGCACCCCGGCCCTGGTGAAGTCGTGTTCCCACAGGCACAGTGTGGTGCCGTCGATCTCGATGTCGGTCCAACCGGTCTCCTCGCGCAGTTCGCGCCCGGCCGCCCGCAGCGGCGACTCGCCCGGTTCCAGCCCACCGCCGGGCATCGCCCAGTGGACGCCGACTTCCTCGTTGTCGTACCGGAACATGAAGACCGACCCCGCCGGGTCCAGAACCGCGACCCTGGCTGCTCGTCTGGGTATCCGCATCACGCCAGACTGCCAGGGCCACATGCCGCTGTCGATCATGGCGGCGGCGGGTCCGGCGAGCAGATGGGCCACCCGGATCAGCCCGGCCCGGCCGGCCGTCGGGCAGCCCCGGAACGCCGTACTTCAGGCAGATTGCGGCCCACAACAAAAAAGGCAAAGAGCGAACGCGCTCCTTGCCACTCCTAACTTATAGCGCACCAGGGGGCTTGCGGCAAGGCCCTGGTGGTGCCGCACAATCGCCCACCGTGACCGCAGTCCAGGGAAGTGGGAGCCGCAAAGTGCGTGTGTTGTCGGTGGCGTACGGGGCGCGCGGGCACGTCGAACCGATGGTGGGACTCGCCGTGCAGTTGCGGGCTTCCGGTGTGGAGGTGCAGATGCCGGCGGAGGGCTGGCCCGAGCGCGCGGCGGCGTTGGTCGCCACGACGTACGACGCGGTCGCCGCGGTGGCCGAGGGGTGTGACGCGGTGGTGGCGACCGGCCTGTTCCCGGCCGCGGCCCCGTCGAGCCGGAACACCAGAACCCTTGAGCCCTGGCGACCTGAACCGGCAACGGCCGCCAGGGACTTCCCCGGTCCGGACACCTTGCCGTGCGCAACGGTCGCCGGTGGCCTCGCATCGGAGCTGATCACATGAACCCCCTGACCACCAGCGCGTTCGCCCTTCCCGACCGTCTCTCCCCGAAGGCCGACCCGACGCTGATCGCCGGCGACGAACGGCACTTCGTGACCCTCGCGGAGAGCTTGGAGCAGTCGATCGCCGAACTGTCCGGTCTCCTCGCCGCCACGCGCAGGGCGCCCGGCGGCGCGGGGCGGCAGGCGATGGACCGCGACACGGAGATCCACCGGCTGACCGCTCGCCTGCGCACACTGCGCCGATTCGGTCTGGACCTGTGCCTCGGACACATGGTCGGGACGGACAGCCCCGAGCCCGTGTACATCGGACGGCTCGGCCTCACGGACAGCGCGGGCCGTCGGCTGCTGCTCGACTGGCGCTCCCCCGCGGCCGAACCGTTCTTCGGGGCCACCCACGCCAACCCGATGGGCCTGGCGAGCCGCCGCAGATATCGCTGGACCCGTGGCCGGATCAGCGACTACTGGGACGAGGTGTTCAGCTCGGACGGCTTCGTCGGGCATGCGGCACTCGACGACCAGTCCGCCTTCATCGCCGGCCTGGGGGCCGGCCGGTCGTCACGGATGCGCGACGTGCTCGGGACCATCCAGGCCGACCAGGACGCCATCATCCGCGCGGGATCCCGAGGCGCTCTCGTCGTCGACGGCGGTCCCGGTACGGGGAAGACCGTCGTCGCTCTGCACCGTTCCGCCTACCTCCTCCACTCCGACCCCCGCCTCGGTCACCGTCGGGGCGGCGTACTGTTCGTCGGTCCGCACCAGCCCTACCTGGGCTATGTCGCCGACGTACTCCCCAGCCTCGGGGAGGAGGGCGTTCAGACCTGCACGCTGCGGGACCTCGTCGCCGAAGGAGCCGCGGCGGCCGGCGAGTCCGACCCCGACGTGGCCCTCCTGAAGTCGTCCGCCGACCTGGTGAAGGCGATCGAGACAGCCGTCAGGTTCTATGAGGAGCCGCCCGCCGGAGGGATGACGGTCACGACCCCGTGGTCCGACGTCCGGCTGACCGCCGACGACTGGGCCGCGGCGTTCGAAGCGGCGGAACCCGGTACTCCGCACAACGAGGCACGCGACCAGGTCTGGGAGGAACTGCTCACGATCGTGGTGGACAAGCACGACGACGACGTCCCGGCCGGCCTGCTCCGCAGATCGCTGCCGCAGAACAGGGACCTGGTCACGGCCTTCGACAACGCGTGGCCGCTGCTCGAAGCGGCCGACCTCGTCGGGGACCTGTGGTCGGTACCCGCCTATCTGCGCAAGTGCGCGCCCTGGCTCGGCCCGGACGACGTCCGTCGGTTGCAGCGCGAGGACGCCCAGGCCTGGACGGTGTCCGACCTGCCCCTCCTGGACGCGGCCCGGCATCGGCTCGGCGACCCGGAGACGTCACGACGCAGGCGCCGGCACGAAGCCTCCGTCGCCGCCGAACGCGAGCGCATGGCCAAGGTCGTCGACGCGCTGCTCGAAGCAGACGACGACGGCGAAGGGGTGATGACGATGCTGCACGGACAGGACCTCAAGGACGCCCTGGTCGACGGGAGCGCCCTGCCCGGCACCGAACCGGACCTGCTCGCCGGACCGTTCGCGCACATCGTCGTGGACGAGGCTCAGGAACTGACCGACGCGGAGTGGCAGATGCTGCTGATCCGCTGCCCGTCCCGGAGCTTCACCATCGTCGGCGACCGCGCCCAGGCCAGGCACGGGTTCACGGAGTCGTGGCAGGAACGGCTCGAGCGGGTCGGCCTCGACCGGATCACCCTGGCCTCCCTGAGCATCAACTACCGGACACCGGAAGAAATCATGGCGGAGGCCGAGCCGGTCATCCGGGCCGTGCTCCCGGACGCCAACGTCCCGACCTCCATCCGCAGTGGCGACGTCCCCGTCGTGCACGGATCCGCTTCGGAGCTCGACTCGGTCCTCGGCACCTGGCTCACCGCACATGCCGACGGGATCGCCTGCGTCATCGGCGACCCCGCGTTCCGGCCGACGTCCCGCGTGCGGTCGCTGGCCCCGGAGCTGTCGAAGGGGCTCGAGTTCGACCTGGTCGTCCTCATCGACCCGGAGTCGTTCGGCACGGGCATCGAGGGAGCGGTCGACCGCTACGTCGCGATGACGCGGGCGACCCGCCGACTCGTCATCCTCACGAGCTCCTGAGCTCGGCGGACCCGCGGTCAGCCCCAGGGCAGCCCGGCACGGTGACGCCAGTACGCCTCGGGCTCCTCCACCAGCGCGTCCAGCCTGGCCCGCCGCTGGTCGTCGAGTTCGAGGAGGGGTGCGTGGAGGTTACCGGCGAGCTGGGTGACGGTCGCCGCGCCGGAGAGCACGACGCCGGTCCACGGCTGGTACAGGACGAACGCGAGCGCTACCGCGTCGCTGCCGAGACCGGCCTCCGCCGCGATCTCCTGGACCACCGCGGGTGCTTCCGTCCCGGCGAGGCGGCCGTTGGCCATGGCCTCCTTGACGATCACGGTCAGTCCGGCGCCGTGGGCCTCGGCGAGCGCCGGACCGGCGGATGTCTCCAGGGCGTTGAAGGTGGCCTGGACGGTACGGAAGAGAGGTTCGCCGTCGACCGTCACGGCGAGCGCCGCACGGATGGCGTCCGCCTGGGCGGGGCCGCTTGTGGAGAGGCCGACGGTGACACCGTCGGCGGCCAGGGCGGCGAGACGGGATTGGAGTTCCTTGTCCGTGAGGGCCGGGCTGTCCGCGGTCACGGAGTGGATCTGGTAGAGGTCGAGGCGGTCCCCGAGCAGCGCCCCGGTCTCGGCGCGCTGGCGTTCGAACGTGGCCAGGCTGTGGTCCTTGACCTCGTGCGCCTCGGCGTCGACGCTCCAGTCGGCGGTGTACGTGTAGCCCCACTTGCTGCCGATGACGACGTCACGCACCTCGGGACGGTCGGCCAGCCAGCCGCCGAGGAACTCCTCGGAGCGGCCGTAGGAACGGGCCGCGTCGAAGTAGCGGACGCCCTGCGCGTAGGCGGCGTCGAGCAGATCGCGGGTGCGCTCGCGCAGGGCGTCCACGCTGCGGTCCACAGGCAGGTCACGGTCGCGGTGCAGATTGATGTAGCCGGGCCTGCCGACCGCGGCCAGGCCGAGCCCGATGTGGGCGGTCGGGGTCGTCGCTGAGGCCAGGCGGGCGAAAGGCATCGCGGGCTCCTCGTCGGTTGAGTGCTCCACGTCAACGTAACGCAGCCGCCCTTGGCCCGTACGGGTCGGAGGCGGGACGCGCGTGCATGTCGCTCCCCGCCTCCTCGTTCACGTCCGCCCGCCGTCAGCTCTTCGCGGTGGCCCATGCGTGCTGGACGGCCAGGTCGGCCTTGACCTCGGCGAGCTGGACGGCCACGGCCTCCGGGGCCGTGCCACCGCGCCCGTTCCGGGAGGCGAGCGCACCCGGCACATCGAGGACCGTGCGGACCTCGGGGGTGAGGTGCTCGGAGATCTTCGCGAACTGCTCGTCGGTGAGTTCGTCGAGCTCGATGCCCTGCTGCTCGCACTCCTTGACGCACTCGCCGGCGACCTCGTGCGCGACACGGAACGGGACGCCCTGCTTGACCAGCCATTCGGCGATGTCGGTGGCGAGCGAGAAGCCTGCCGGGGCGAGCTCCTCCATCCGCTCGCGGTTGACGGTGAGCGTGGCCATCATGCCGGTGAAGGCGGGCAGCAGGACTTCGAGCTGGTCGCAGGTGTCGAAGACCGGCTCCTTGTCCTCCTGGAGGTCGCGGTTGTACGCGAGGGGGAGCGCCTTCAACGTGGCCATCAGGCCGGTCAGGTTGCCGATCAGACGCCCGGACTTGCCGCGCGCAAGCTCTGCGATGTCCGGGTTCTTCTTCTGCGGCATGATCGAAGATCCGGTGGAGAAGGCGTCGTGCAGGGTGACGAAGGAGAACTCCTTCGTGTTCCAGATGATGATCTCTTCCGCGATCCGGGAGAGGTTGACGCCGATCATCGCGGTGATGAAGGCGAACTCGGCGACGAAGTCGCGGGAGGCCGTGCCGTCGATGGAGTTGGCGACGGATCCGTGCTCGAAGCCGAGGTCGGCGGCGACCGCCTCCGGGTCCAGTCCCAGGGACGACCCGGCGAGTGCGCCGGAGCCGTACGGGGAGACGGCCGTGCGCTCGTCCCACTGCCGCAGCCGCTCCGCGTCCCGGGACAGGGGCTGCACGTGGGCCAGGATGTGGTGGGCGAAAAGGACCGGCTGGGCGTGCTGCAGATGTGTACGGCCCGGCATGGCGACGTCGGAGTGCGCCTCCGCGAGACCGACCAGTGCGTCCTGGAGCTCGGCGATGAGGCCGGCGATGATCCGGGCGTGGTCGCGCAGATACATCCGGAAGAGTGTGGCGACCTGGTCGTTGCGGGACCGGCCGGCGCGCAGCTTGCCGCCGAGGTCCTTGCCGAGGCGCTCCAGCAGACCGCGCTCCAGCGCGCTGTGGACGTCCTCGTCGGCGATGGTGCCGGTGAACGACCCGTCGGCGACATCGGCTTCGAGCTGGTCGAGACCGGCGAGCATCCGCGTCAGCTCGTCCTCGGTGAGCAGGCCCGCCTTGTTGAGGACACGCGCGTGGGCGCGGGAGCCGGCGATGTCGTACGGCGCGAGCCGCCAGTCGAAGTGGACGGAGGCGGACAGCTTGGCCAGCGCCTCGGCCGGACCGTCGGCGAAACGGGCGCCCCAGAGGCGTACGTTGCTGTTGCCGGTGCCGTTGCTCACTGCGTGCTCCTCGGAATGACAAGGGGTGGATGTGCGGCCGCCTCCCCGCCGCGGACGAACGGGGAGGCGGTGACGTAAACGGGTGGGCGCCAGGCCGACGCCAGGCTACGCCTGGAGATCGCGCTTCGCGGCGATCTTGGACGAGAGCCCGAAGATCTCGATGAAGCCCTGCGCCTTGGACTGGTCGAACGTGTCGCCCGAGTCGTAGGTGGCGAGGTTGAAGTCGTACAGCGACTCGCTGGACTTCCGGCCGGTGACGACGGCGCGGCCGGCGTGCATGGTCATCCGGATGTCGCCGGTCACGTGCTGGTTGGCCTCGTTGATGAAGCCGTCCAGGGCGCGCTTGAGCGGGGAGAACCAGAGGCCGTCGTAGACCATCTCGCCCCAGCGCTGCTCGACCTGCCGCTTGTAGCGGGCCAGCTCGCGCTCGACGGTGACGTTCTCCAGCTCCTGGTGGGCGGTGATCAGCGCGATCGCGCCCGGTGCCTCGTACACCTCACGGGACTTGATGCCGACGAGACGGTCCTCGACCATGTCGATCCGGCCGATGCCCTGGGCGCCGGCCCGCTCGTTGAGCTGCTGGATCGCCTGGAGCACGGTGACGGGCCTGCCGTCGATGGCGACCGGCACACCCTCCTTGAAGGAGATGACGACCTCGTCGGCCTCGCGCGGGGTGGCCGGGTTGTCGGTGTACTCGTAGATGTCCTCGATCGGCGCGTTCCAGATGTCCTCCAGGAAGCCCGTCTCGACGGCGCGCCCGAAGACGTTCTGGTCGATGGAGTACGGGGACTTCCTGGTGGTCACGATCGGGAGGTTCTTCTCCTCGCAGAAGGCGATCGCCTTGTCCCGGGTCATCGCGTAGTCACGGACCGGGGCGATGCACTTCAGGTCGGGGCCGAGCGCGGAGATACCTGCCTCGAAGCGGACCTGGTCGTTGCCCTTGCCGGTGCAGCCGTGGGCGACGATGCCGGCGTTGTGCTTGTGGGCGGCGGCGACGAGGTGCTTGACGATGGCCGGCCGGGAGAGGGCCGAGACCAGCGGGTAACGGTCCATGTAGAGGGCGTTGGACTTGATCGCCGGGAGGCAGTACTCCTCGGCGAACTCGTCCTTGGCGTCGGCGACCTCGGCCTCGACCGCACCGCAGGCGAGCGCGCGCTTGCGGATGACGTCCAGGTCCTCGCCGCCCTGGCCGACGTCCACTGCGACCGCGATGACCTCGGCGCCCGTCTCCTCGGCGATCCAGCCGATGGCGACGGAGGTGTCCAGACCGCCCGAGTAGGCGAGTACGACGCGCTCGGTCACGGGTTTCTCCTTACGGTGCAATCACTGACAGGCATAACTATGCAGTCCTCTGCATGGTTTGTCAAAGACGTCGGCGGCCGTCGCGGGCGACGCGGGCCATCGGACGGGGTGGAAGCGCGGACGGAGGGGCCGGCCGACCGTGCGCGACGGCGGCACGGCCGGCTCCGCGCCTGGCCCGGGACGCGTCGTCGCCGACGTCCCACTGGTTGAAATGCCTCTGCCGGGCGGCGTGTCGGCGTCGATACTCGTCCCCATGGGAAAGACGTACGAACGCATCGACGGACGACTCAGGAACTTCATCGAAGAGCAGCACATCTTTTTCACCGCGACCGCGCCGCTCGACGGCGACGGCACGGTCAACCTCTCCCCCAAGGGCGTCAGCGGCTCGTTCGCGGTCCTCGACGAGCGGACCGTCGCCTATCTGGACTTCGCCGGGAGCAACGCGGAGACCGTGGCGCATCTGCGCGAGAACGGCCGCATCACCCTCATGTGGTGTGCGTTCCAGGGGCCGCCGAACATCGTGCGGGTACACGGCCGCGGCGAGCCGGTGTTCCGTGACGATCCCCGGTTCACCGGGCTGCTCGCCCGCTTTCCCGCTGTCGACCCCGCCCCGCACGGACTGCGCGCGATCATCGTGGTGACCGCCGAGCTGATCCGGGACACCTGCGGATTCTCGGTGCCCTACATGTCCTACGAGGAGGACCGGCCGCTGCACGCCCAGCGCTTCGCCCGTGAGGACGACGCGTCGCTCAGCACGTACTTCGAGAAGAAGGAGCACATCGCCACGAGCATCGACGGGCTGCCGGGGCTGCCGCTCCCCCTGCCCGTCATGCCGGCCGGCCGATGAGCCCGCGAGCGTTGGTCCGTACGGAGCACTGACGGCAGCGGAACGCCGGGGAGACGTCTACGGTCCGCTCCATGCACGGATCTCTGGTGACCGCTTCGGTTCTGCTCGCCCTGATGGGCCCGGCCGTGGCGCGGCCCGCCGCCGTACCGCCGCTCCCGGAGCGGATGGCGGACACCGGCGGCGGCACCCAGCTGCTCACCGCCGCGGCGCCCGGCACGGGATCCGCCACGGGCACCGTCACCTGGTGGAACCTCAGGTCGGGACGGTGGGTACGGGTGGGGTCCGCGCCGGCCCGGTTCGGGGCGAACGGGCTGACCGAGGGGAAGCGGCGGGTCCAGAACACGGAGACCACGCCCACCGGCCTTTACGACCTGCCGTACGCCTTCGGGGTCGGGGCGGCGCCGGCCGGGACCGGTTATCCGTACCGCAGGGTCGGCCGGCGGTCCTGGTGGTGCCAGGACAACGCGGCGCGCGCCTACAACCGCTGGGTGGAACCGCGGCCCGCTGACTGCCGGGCGACCGAGGCCGAGCAGCTGATCACGTACCGGAGGCAGTACGCCCGCGCGCTGGTCGTCGGGTTCAATTACCACCGGCCGGTGCGCGGGCGGGGCGCCGGCATCTTCCTGCATGTGAACGGGGACGGTGCGACCGCCGGCTGTGTCTCCGTACCGGCGGCCGCCATGGACCGGATCCTGGCCTGGGCGGACCCCGCCCGTCGGCCGCACCTGGCGATCGGGACCCGGTCGGGCCCGACCGCCGTCACACGCTACTGACCGGACGGCTCAGCGGCCGTTCTGCGCCAGCCTCAGCAGATGGTCGGCGAGCGCCCGGCCGCCCGCCGGGTCCCGGCTGATCAGCATCAGCGTGTCGTCGCCCGCGATGGTGCCGAGGACGTCCTGCAGTTCGGCCTGGTCGATGGCCGAGGCGAGGAACTGGGCGGCGCCCGGAGGCGTGCGCAGCACCACGAGGTTGGCCGAGGCCTCCGCCGAGATGAGCAGTTCGGCGGAGAGCCGCCGCATCCGCTCCTCCTTGACGGACTCGCCGAGCGGCGCATGCGGGGTGCGGAAACCACCCTCGCTCGGCACCGCGTAGATCAGCTCGCCGCCGGTGTTGCGGATCTTCACCGCGCCCAGCTCGTCCAGGTCTCGGGAGAGCGTCGCCTGGGTGACGTTCAGTCCGTCGTCGGCGAGGAGCCTGGCCAGCTGGCTCTGCGAGCGCACCGGCAGCCGGTTCAGGATGTCCACGATCCGGCGGTGGCGTGCCGTGCGGGTCTGCGGCACGGACTGCCCGCCGGACTCGGATTCCTGCGCCTCGGTCATCGTCGTCGCCTCATTCTCCGGAGCGCTTCTCTCCGGATCGTCCGTCCCCGTGTACCGCGCCGAGAGCGTCGGACAGCACCTTGAGGAACGCATCCGCCTCCGCGTCACCGATGATCAGCGGCGGCATGAGCCGCAGGACATCGGGGGCAGGCACGTTCACCAGAAGTCCGGCTCCCTGAGCCGCCTGCTGCACCTGAGGCGCGAGGGGCTCGGTGAGCACGATACCGAGCAGCAGTCCGGAGCCGCGGACGTGGGAGACCAGCGGATGCCCCAGGGCCTCGACACCGTCCCGGATCTTCTCGCCGATCCGCTTCACCCGGTCCAGTGCACCGTCGGCGGCGAGAGTGTCCAGGACCGCGAGGCCGGCGGCGCAGGCGATCGGATTGCCGCCGAACGTGGTGCCGTGCTGGCCAGGCCGGAGGAGGTCGGCCGCGGCACCGAACGCGATGGTGGCGCCGATCGGCAGTCCGCCGCCCAGGCCCTTGGCGAGCGTGACGATGTCGGGCTCGACGCCCTGGTGGGCCTGGTGCTCGAACCAGTGGCCGCACCGGCCGATGCCGGTCTGCACCTCGTCGAGGACGAGCAGGGTGCCGGTGGCCCTGGTGATCTCCCGGGCCGCCTCCAGATAGCCCCGGGGCGGGACGACCACACCGTTCTCGCCCTGGATGGGCTCGATGATCACCAACGCGGTGTCGGTGGTCACCGCGGCCCGGAGGGCTTCCGCGTCCCCGTACGGCACATGGGTGACGTCGCCGGGCAGCGGGAGGAACGGCTCACGTTTCTTGGGCTGGCCGGTGAGGGCGAGCGCGCCCATGGTCCGGCCGTGGAAGCCGCCGTCGGTGGCGACCATGTGGGTACGCCCGGTCAGCCGGCCGATCTTGAAAGCGGCCTCGTTGGCCTCGGCGCCCGAGTTGGAGAAGTAGACCCTGCCGGTCCGGCCGGAGATCTGGAGCAGCCGTTCGGCGAGCGCGACGGGCGGCTCGGCGATGAACAGGTTGGAGACGTGCCCGAGGGAGGCGACCTGGGCGGACACGGCCTCGACGACGGCCGGGTGGGCGTGGCCCAGCGCGTTCACCGCGATACCGCCGACGAAGTCCAGGTACTCGGTGCCGTCGGCGTCCCACACCCGGGCGCCCGCGCCGCGGACCAGGGAGAGCTGCGGGGTGCCGTAGTTGTCCATGAGAGCGCCCTGCCACCGCTGTGAAAGCTCGGCGTTGGTCATGCTGTCCCCTTCTTCGCTGGCTGCGCGTCGGGCACGACCATCGTGCCGACTCCTTCGTCGGTGAAGATCTCCAGCAGGATCGAGTGCTGGACCCGGCCGTCGATGACACGGGCGGTCTCGACCCCGTTGCGTACGGCGTGCAGACAGCCCTGCATCTTCGGGACCATGCCGCTGGACAGCTCCGGAAGCAGCTTCTCCAGCTCGCTGGCGGTGAGCCGGCTGATCACGTCGTCGCTGTTGGGCCAGTCCTCGTAGAGGCCCTCGACGTCGGTGAGGACCATCAGCGTCTCGGCGTTCAGCGCGGCGGCGAGTGCGGCGGCCGCGGTGTCCGCGTTGACGTTGTAGACGTGGTTGTCGTCGGCGGAACGGGCGATGGAGGAGATGACCGGGATCCGGCCGTCGTCCAGCAGTGCCTGTATGGCCCCCGTGTCGATCGCGGTGATCTCGCCGACCCGGCCGATGTCGACGAGTTCCCCGTCGATCGTGGGCCGGTGCTGGACGGCGGTGATGGTGTGGGCGTCCTCGCCGGTCATACCGACGGCGAGCGGGCCGTGCTGGTTGAGCAGACCGACGAGCTCACGCTGGACCTGGCCGGCCAGCACCATCCGTACGACGTCCATCGCCTCGGGCGTGGTGACGCGCAGCCCGGCCTTGAACTCGCTGACCAGGCCGTGCTTGTCGAGCTGGGCGCTGATCTGCGGGCCGCCGCCGTGCACGACGACCGGCTTGAGACCGGCCTGCCGCAGGAAGACGACGTCCTGGGCGAAGGCCGCCTTCAGCGCCTCGTCGACCATGGCGTTGCCGCCGAACTTGATGACGACGGTCTTGCCGTGGTGCCGGGTCAGCCAGGGCAGTGCCTCGATGAGGATCTGCGCCTTCGGCAGTGCGGTGTGCTTCCTCGCGGCGCTCATGAGCTGTACGCGCTGTTCTCGTGGACGTACTCGGCGGTGAGGTCGTTGGCCCAGATGACGGCCGACTCGGTGCCCGCGGAGAGGTCGGCCGTGATCTCCACCTGGCGGTAGCGCATGTCGACGAGGTCGCGGTCCTCGCCGACGGCGCCGTTCTTGCAGACCCAGACGCCGTTGATGGCGACGTTGAGCTGGTCGGGCTCGAAGGCGGCACCGGTCGTGCCGATCGCGGAGAGGACCCGGCCCCAGTTGGGGTCCTCACCGTGGATGGCGCACTTGAGAAGGTTGTTGCGGGCGATGGAACGACCCACCTCGACGGCGTCGTCCTCGGTCGCCGCGCCCACCACCTCGATCCGGATGTCCTTGGAGGCGCCCTCGGCGTCACCGATCAGCTGCCGGGCCAGGTCGGCGCAGACGGCGCGCACGGCCTCCGCGAACTCGCCCTGCTCCGGGGCGATTCCGGCGGCGCCGGAGGCCAGCAGCAGCACGGTGTCGTTGGTCGACATGCAGCCGTCGGAGTCGACCCGGTCGAAGGTCGTACGGGTCGCGGCGCGCAGCGCGGAGTCGAGCCCCGCGGCGTCGACGTCGGCGTCGGTGGTGAGGACGACCAGCATGGTGGCGAGCCCCGGTGCGAGCATGCCCGCTCCCTTGGCCATCCCGCCGACGGTCCAGCCCTCGCCGCCCGCGACGGCGGTCTTGTGGGTGGTGTCCGTGGTCTTGATCGCGACGGCGGCCTTCTCGCCGCCGTGCTCGCTCAGCGCCGCGGCTGCGGTCTCGATGCCGGGCAGCAGCTTGTCCATGGGCAGCAGCGTGCCGATCAGCCCGGTGGAGGCGACGGCGATCTCACCGGCGCTGTGACCGGTGAGCACCTCGGCGGCCTTCTCGGCGGTGGCGTGCGTGTCCTGGAAGCCCTGCGGGCCCGTACAGGCGTTGGCACCACCGGAGTTGAGGACGACAGCGGTGACCTCACCGCCCCTGAGCACCTGCTCCGACCAGAGGACGGGGGCGGCCTTGACGCGGTTGGAGGTGAAGACTCCCGCGGCGGCCCGGCGCGGCCCGTCGTTGACCACGAGGGCCAGGTCCGGCTGGCCGCTCGCCTTGATCCCCGCGGCGATGCCCGCCGCCGAGAACCCCTGTGCTGCCGTGACGCTCACGGTGCGACTCCGATCGTGGAAAGGCCTGCGTCCTCGGGAAGTCCGAGGGCGAGGTTCATGCTCTGCAGGGCGCCTCCCGCGGTGCCCTTGGCAAGGTTGTCGATGGCGCTGATGACGATGATCCGGCCTGCCGCCTCGTCGTAGGCGACCTGGATCTGTACGGCGTTGGAACCGTAGACGGACGCTGTGGCGGGCCACTGCCCCTCGGGCAGGAGGTCGACGAACATCTCGTCGGCGAACGCCTTCCGGTAGGCGTCGCGTACGGACTCGGCGTTCACGCCCGGCTTCGCCTTCGCGCTGCACGTCGCGAGGATCCCGCGGGGCATGGGCGCGAGGGTCGGCGTGAAGGAGACGGTGACCGGCTCGCCGGCGGCGGCACTGAGGTTCTGGATCATCTCGGGCGTGTGCCGGTGGACGCCGCCGACCCCGTACGGGGACATGTTGCCCATCACCTCGGAACCGAGCAGGTGCGGCTTGGCCGCCTTGCCCGCCCCGGAGGTGCCGGACGCGGCGACGACGACCGCCTCGGGCTCGGCCAGCTGGGCCGCGTAGGCCGGGAAGAGCGCGAGGGAGACGGCCGTCGGGTAGCAGCCGGGCACCGCGATCCGCTTGGATCCTGCCAGCGCGGCACGTGCGCCGGGGAGTTCGGGCAGCCCGTACGGCCAGGTACCGGCGTGCGGCGACCCGTAGAACTTCTCCCAGTCACCGGCGTCCTGCAACCGGAAGTCGGCTCCCATGTCGACGACGAGCACCTCTTCACCGAGCTGCTCGGCGACGGCCGCGGACTGGCCGTGCGGCAGGGCGAGGAAGACGACGTCGTGACCGGCGAGGACCTCGGGGGTGGTCGGCTGGAGCACCCGGTCGGCGAGCGGCCGCAGGTGCGGCTGCAACGTGCCGAGCTTCTGGCCCGCGTTGGTGTTGCCGGTGAGCGCGCCGATCTCGATCTCCGGGTGGACGAGCAGCAGACGGAGCAGCTCTCCGCCGGCATACCCGCTCGCCCCTGCCACTGCTGCACGTACCGTCATCGAATTCCTCCTCGTCGATGGCATGACTATACGCATCTACGCACTTTTATACAAAGCTTTTGGGTTCGGTGGCGGGATCCGTTGCGACTGAGCGCTACACCTGGCCACCGAGCGCGACCGTCAGCCGGTCGGAGCGTCTGGTTGACCTGCGCATGCTTCGTCGTCAGGCGCCCGACTCGGCCCCGGCATCCCGGTGTCGGTGTCGGCCGGAAGGTTTGTACGGGCGGAGGGGCCAATTCCGTAACCGTCCGGTGCACGCTCGATCGCCCCACCTCCCCCGTACGCCACCTGCTCCCCGCAGCAGGGAAGGATGAGCCCACCATCCACCCTGTGGCCTGGGGTGTTCTTCCTCCGGGCCTGGTACTCAGAGGATCCATCCTTGATTCACCACCGGACGGCGACCCTGATTCTGGCGCTCTCGGGACTGCTGCTTTCGGCATGCGCCTCAGGCTCACCCGCGCGACCGAAGACCGGCCGGCAGGTGGTCCTCGACCGGCTGGCCGCAGCCGACGACACCCCTTGCTCGGCCGCAATCGAAGCCGTCACACAGTCCGGACCCAGACGACTGCAACTCATGGTCGGACGGATCAACCTCAACGCGCCCTTGACGGGGCGCACGACGGAGAAGACCGAGCAGTACACCGAAGATGTCGTGATCACCAGGCAGAGGGTGTACCGGCGTGCAAGCGGCTCCCACGGTTCGTGGCAGGAGTTCCCTGCGTCGGCGGCCAAGGGCGGCATTCCCACGGACCGGCTTCCGCAGTACGTGCGCCTCATACTCGGTCACAGCGGCTCCGTGCACCGGGGGAGCGAACCCGTCCGGGTGTCGGCCCGCCTCACCCCGAAAGACGTCGAATCGGTCGACAGGACCGTCGGGCGCAATCTGCGCCCTGCCACCGCAATCGACGCCGACGTATGGATCGACAAGGAGGGCCGGATCGTACGCGTACGTCAGGACATCCACTTCGCGTCCGCCCCCGACATTCAAGGCACGCTCACGCTCACCGATTTCAAGAGTGCCGTTTCGGTGAGCACACCGGTCGCGCGGTGAGCAGCATCCGGGTCGCGGCGGTTTACGGCAACACCGTAGGCGTCCGTACGCGCAGCCACGCGCCTTCGGACGAAGTCGTGCAGCGCAGGGGCAGGCAGGAGAGCGGTCTCGTATTCGCTGTGCCACGGGACTCCGGCCGCATCAGCGGCAACGTGAGCCGACCACACCGCTACCACCGCCGGCTCCTGCGCGCCGTCCACCTCTCCGCCCAGATCGCCGCCCGCTTCTGCCCCGCCTCCAAGACCTTCCACGTCCGCAAAAGAGCCGAGGGCTGCACGCCCTGCTGGACGGGATGGTGGTGCAACTACTGGCCCGGCCAGCGCGGCTGAGCCCGCAGCAGGCGCGGGACATTCTGGTCCAGCATCTGGCGGAAATCTGCGTCTGAGAGAGCGGTGCGCAAGTTTGTACCAGCGTCTCGCGGCGGCCCGAGCCGCTCTCGGCGTCTGCACAGAGGGATCACCATGAGGGTCACCGAATTCGGGTGTACCTGTTCCGCAGCGGAGGCAGGAATGCGGAAGGCTGATCACCGGACCCTCCGTGAAGCCATCGGGGCCCCTCCCGGGAACCGGGCCAGGGCGATGCCGTGGTGATCAAATCGTTGCCGCACCGCGTACAACCGCGTACAGCGCTCCCCTGTCCCACAGTCAGCCGCGAGGACGAACCTCCGGCCGGTGCGCCTACGCGCTCGGTCCAGGCTGCAGAGGAGAGGCGGGTTCGAAGATGGGGAAGACGATGTGGAGAGCGGTGGTGGCCGGTGGAGCGGCGGTCGTGTTCACAGGGGTGGCGGCGGTGCCGGCCGGGGCTGCGGAGGGCGGGGTCTCCTTCACCCGGGTCGCGGTGAACGGCGGGAAGCCGATCGTGATCGGGGTCAAGGAGGAGGTCGAGGTGCATGCGGTCTTCCGGATGACGACCAAGCTCACATACGACTTCGGGCCGACGGTGTTCCCCTACCGGGGGAAGCCCGACACCGGGGACACGCTGCACAGCTCCGTCATCACCAGCGACTGCGAGGTCGTGGACAGGGCGAACGGAATCTGCGACTTCGAGGAATGGCTGTACATCGACCCGCGGAACCTCGACTTCGGGAACGAGGACGCCGGCACCTGGGGAACTGCTGCTCGGGTCTTTCTCGCCGGTGACGCCCACGACACTGACGACAAGGATCTCCCGTTGCAGGTCAAGCGGGCCACACGCGTCACTGTCAACGCCTCACCGGAGCCGGTCTCGACAGGGAAGACGATCACCGTGACCGGGCGGGTCACACGGGCGAACTGGGACACCCACACGTACCAGGGGTACGCGGGCCGCACGGTGAGCCTGCAGTTCAAGGCGGCGGGCGCCTCCTCGTACACGACGGTCAAGAAGGCGACGTCGAGTAGTACGGGTGCGCTCAGGACCACGGTGAAGGCCACCGGGTCGGGGACGTGGCGGTGGACGTACTACGGGAACTCCACCTCCGGGGCGAAGTCGTCGACCGGGGATCACGTCGCCGTGCGGTAGGCGACGTGCCCGGACCGCCTCCCCTCGCAGAAGCGTCATCATCCGGACCGGCGGAACGGGGGACTTCAGTACCTCGTCGACATGTGGTCGACCTCGCAGGAGTCGGAACTCCTTGTGCTCAAGCAAGGTCCGAGCCCCTGGACCGGCTGACCTGACGCCGCTCTGGAGTCCGCTCCGCGAGCGATGTGCGCAGCGCGGAACTCTGAGCGCGCTACTTGGCAAGGCCGGCCGAGTCGCGCGCTCAGTCACATCATGCACCCCGGTGCCCCGGTCGGCCCTGCGCCGCCGGCTTGGGCCCGGCGGAGCGTCCTGGTGGGCCTGCGGGGCCGAGGAGACACCGCTGACCTGGGCGTTCCGGAGCCGGGAAGAGTGTCGGCAGCCGTCCGGGAACGCCCGGGATGCGGCAGGCGACCGCTGCGCGCGGCGGGCCTTCTTGACCTTGACACGGTGACAGGGCCTTCACTGCTTGCCGAGGAGGTGGTCGCAATGACGATCACAGGACAGGGCGCGGATGCGATGCAGGCGCTCCGGGGGTTGGAGGACGGCCGTTCGTCCGTGCGGCTGCGGGCCGCTCTGGCGGTCGGCACGACGCCCGACCCGCGTTTCGTCGGCAAGCTCATCGAGCGATGCGCGATCGAGCCCGAGTTCTTCGTCCGCGACATGCTGACCTGGGCGCTCACCCGCCACCCGGTGTCCATGACGCTCCCCGGGCTGTTCCGCGAAGTCCGCTCGGAACGTGCGCAGGCACGGAGCCAGGCGCTGCACACGCTGTCCAAGATCGGGGACCGGCAGGCGTGGCCGGCGATCACCCGGACGCTCCTGTCCGACGCCGACGACGAGGTGGCGCGGAGCGCTTGGCGGGCCGCGGTCCTGCTCGTGCCGGAGGGCGAGGAGTCCGCGTTGGCCACGGTGTTGGCGACGCAGTTGGGGCGCGGTGGGCGGGAGACGCAGCTGAGTCTCAGCCGGGCGCTGGTCACACTGGGGGAAGCGACCGGACCGGCTCTTCTTGCTGCGGCAACGGCCCCTGAACCGCGCGTGCGCGCACACGCGCTCGCCACGCAACGGCTGCTGCGCGACCCGGACGCCGGATTCGAGTCCGCGATCGAGGAGGCGAAGCGCGTCGTGGCCCTCGGCGGGTCCGGCCAGGAGGGACGATAGGACGTGTTGATCGGTGAGGTGGCGCGACGTTCCGGGGTCAGCGCCCGCATGCTCCGGCATTACGAGTCGCTCGGCCTGGTACGCCCCTCCGGTCGGACCGGCTCCGGGTACCGGGAGTACTCCGGGGAGGACATCCAGCGGATCTTCCGGATCGAGAGCCTGCGGTCGCTGGGGCTGTCGCTGCGGGAGATCGGACGCGCGCTCGACGATCCCGGATTCACACCCCCGGCACTCGTCGACGACCTCATCCGTCAGACGCGCGAACGCATCGCGGCGGAGACCGAGCTGCTCACGCGGCTGCGCCGGATCGATGCCGCGGACCCGGCCGGCTGGGAGGACGTCCTCCAGGTCGTGGCGCTGCTCCAGGCACTGGGGTCGAAGAACGCCGCGGCGCGTCAGCGCGCGGCCCTTTCCGCGGTCGACGGCGTTCCGGTGCCGGTGGAGGCCCTGGTCGAGGCGGTGCTGAGCGAGACGGATCCGAACGTCGCCGGGGCCCTTCGTTGGGCTCTGGCGCGATCGGGCGACTGCGGCCCGGCACTGCTGGCGGAGGGCCTCGGCTCACCGGTGCCGGCGGTGCGGGAACGCGCCGTTCGGTCCCTCGCCGAGATGCCCGGTGACGAGGCCACCGCGCAACTGCGCGATGCCCTCGTGAATCCCGACGTCGTGGTCCGCAGGTGTGCCGCTCTGACCCTCGGGGCACGGGGGGTGGCCGATGCGGCCCCGACGCTCATCGACATGATCGTGGAGGGAAGGAACGACACCGAAGCAGCCGATGCACTGAGCGTACTGGCGAGCGACACCGTGACGGCGGATCAGATCGCGACCGGGCTCGTAGACCGCCTCGCCCACGACACCACGGAAGCGCCGGCACGCGGTCGGCTGACCCAGGCGCTGGCGGGCATCCCGGGAGCGAGGGCGTCGCGCGCCCTCGTGGAGCTGTCGCACGACGTGGAGCGTGCCGTCGCGCTGACCGCGGGCTACCTTCTTCAGCTGCGCGACACACGGTGACGGATCTCTCCCGGGGTGCCGTGGGAGCGGCCTGCGCGGGCGGACGGCCCTGGGAGCGGCCTGCGCGGGCGGACGGCCCTGGACCGATCACCGTCCGCTCACGGTCCACCGGCGGCCGGCCGACCTCCTGGGTCCGATTTCCGCAGCGCTGTCCCGACGGCGCAGCGGACGGCGGAGCGAGGAGGCCGGCGCCTCGGACCGACCGCCTCGCACGGCACCGGCGCGGCGGCGGTCAGCTCAGTGACCCGGGCAGCGCCTCCCGGTGGACGATGCCCAGACGCTGCGTCGCACGGGTCAGCGCCACGTACAGGTCGCTGGTCCCGAACCGCCCCGGCTCGACGACCAGGACATGGTCGAATTCGAGCCCCTTGGCCTCACGTGGGCCGAGCAGCACCACGGGACGGGTGAGGTCGGGTTCGGCGCCGGCGGTCACCGAGTCGAGCGGGGCTGCGATCTCCTCGTGCAGTTCACGTGGTGCGATCACCGCGAGGCGCCCCTCCTGGGGAGTCAGTTCCGCGACGGCCCGAGCCACCGCGCCCGCCAGATCCTTGCCGGCATCCCGTGTCCATGGGGTCTCGCCGGTGGACCGTACCGACCCGGGCGGCTCGAACGAGGGGTCCTGGGCCCGTACGACCCTGGCGGCGAGCTCCATGATCTCCGCGGGCGTACGGTAGTTGACCCCCAACCGCACATGCTCGAAACGGTCGCCGACGTAGGGCTCCAGGATCCTCTCCCACGAGCCGACGCCCGCCTCCTCGGAGGTCTGCGCCGGATCACCGACCAGGGTCAGCGACCGGGTCGGCGACCGGCGCATCAGCAGCCGCCACGCCATCGGCGACAGTTCCTGCGCCTCGTCGACGATGATGTGCCCGAACGCCCAGGTGCGGTCGGCAGCGGCCCGCTCGGCCGCGCTGCGGTGATCGGCCTCCTCCTGCCGCTCGGCCATCCGTTCGGCGTCGATGATGTCGTGGGCGGCCAGGCGCTCGGACTCCTCGTCCTCGAACTCGTACGTCTCCGACCCCCGGGAGAGCTCCAGTACGCCCTGCGCATAGGCGACCCGCTCCTGCCGTTCGGCCTCGGCGGCGGCCCGCTCGGCGCTGTCGTCGGCTCCGAGCAGTTCGGCCGCCTCGTCGAGGAGCGGCACATCGGCCGGCGTCCACTCCCCCTCGCCGGGGAGGCGACGGATGGCCTCGGCGTCCTCGTCCGGCAGGTACACCGGCTCGGCCAGATAGTCGGCGAGGAACTCCTCGGGAGTGAGCAGCGGCCACAGTTCCGCCACCGCGGTCTGTACCCTCTCGCTCGCCGCGACGCCCTTGCCCAGCTGGGCGACGTCGTCGGGGCCGAGGAAGTTGGGACCGCCGTACGGGTCCGCGCCGATGCGTTCGGCGAGCTGCGCGGTGAGGGCGTCGATGACGCGGAACGTGAAGTACGGACGCGCGAGGTTGTGCGGCAGCCGGGTCTCGCGAGCCGCCTCCCGGGCCTGGTAGGCGATCTCCCAGTCCAGGACGAGGTCCCCGTCGTCGTGCGGGACGACCACCGGCGCGCCGGGTTCCGGCAGGCCCTGCCGGTCGCGCACGGCCAGGGCGAGCGCCTCGGCCATCCCCGCGCCGCCCTTGACGGCCGCCGCCCGGGGGGTGTCGGTGCCACGGGCATGGACACCGGGGAAGAGCTCGGCCTGCGTGGCCAGCATGACCCCGGTCTCGCCGAGGGCGGGCAGCACCTCGCCGATGTAGCGCAGGAAGGCCGCGTTGGGGCCGACGACCAGGACCGCCCGCTTGGCCAGGAGCTCACGGTGCTCGTAGAGCAGGAAGGCCGCACGGTGCAGCGCGACCGCCGTCTTGCCGGTGCCGGGGCCGCCCTCGACCACCAGGACACCACGGTGCGGAGCACGGATGATGCGGTCCTGCTCCGCCTGGATGGTCCGCACGATGTCGCCCATGCGGCCGGTGCGCGCGGAGCCGAGCGCGGCGAGCAGCACGGCGTCACCGCTCGGGTCCTCGAAACCGCTGCGTTCGCGGTCCCCGAGATCGAGGATCTCGTCGTGCAGCTCGGTCACCGTGCGGCCCTCGGTGGTGATGTGCCTGCGGCGGCGCAGGCCCATGGGCACGTGTCCGGTGGCGAGATAGAAGGGCCGGGCGACCGGCGCCCGCCAGTCGATCAGCAGAGGCGTGCGTTCGGCGTCGTCCTCACGAATTCCGAGACGGCCGATATGGTGTGCGGCACCGTCGCGGAGATCAATGCGGCCGAAGCACAACGAGCCGTCCACCGCATTCAGGGCTGCCAGCAGACCGGAACGCTCGGCGACGAGCACATCGCGTTCGAGACGGGCCTGCAGGCCGTTCCCCACCGGGGTCAACGCGTCCTCGACGTGCTGCGCGGTGACCCCACGCAGTGTGTCGACACGGTCGTAGAGCCGGTCGATGAATTCCTGCTCCTGCTGCAATTCGACGTTTCCGCGAGTTGACAAAATCGCTCCCTGCCGGATATGGTGTTCTTAGTGGCCCCCTTTGAGGGGCCTTTTCTGTGCGTACACAGAACCACTCAATATACGTGGGGAAATCCCCGTACCGCAATTGCGGTACGGGGATTTTCTGTGCTCGGGAACCACCACGGAGGTTTCTCCCGGATAGCCGGCGGGCATCGCTCCCCACCGGGCGCGGCGTGGACCGGGTGAGGGCCGGCCGCGTTCCCGTCCGAACCGGCACGCCGCCTCGGACGGGGTGTGCCACCGGGCGGAAACCGCGGAGGAGAGGCCAAGGATGCGACCTGACCGAGGTGAAGGGGCCGCCGACGCCGCAACGCTGCGCGCACGGCTGCGACACGTCCGCTGGATCGGTGGCGGAAGCGGTGCGGGCAAGTCGACCATCGCCCGCCGATTGGCGGACAAGTACGGCTGGCAGCTCTACTCGACCGACGACGCGATGGCGGACCACTCCCGGCGGACCACGGCCGAGGACGCGCCGTTCCTGCACCGGTTCATCGCCATGGACATGGACGAGCGCTGGGTGGACCGCACTCCGGACACAATGCTCGAGACCTTCCACTGGTTCCGGGGCGAGGGCTTCGGCCTGATCGTGGAGGACCTGCTCCGACTGCCCGGGGAACCCGGTGTGGTCGTCGAAGGCTTCCGGTTGCTGCCCCACCTGGTGAGACCTCTGCTCGCCGAGCCGGACCATGCGGTCTGGCTCCTTCCGACACCCGAGTTCCGCCGCGCCGCGATCCTTGGTCGTGAGGCACCGGGGGAAGGATTCATCCGGAGGACCCGCGACCCGGAGAAGGCCGGCCGCAATCTGGCCGAGCGCGACGGGATGTTCACGGACCGGATCCGCGAGGAGACGGAGCGCCTCGGCCTGCGCACCGTCGAGGTCGGCACCACGATGACCGAGGACGATCTGGCCGAGCGGGTGACCGGCACGTTCGGACTCTGACGACGGGGTGAGGGCGGGTGCACCTCGCCCGGCCGACGCGGTGAGCGGTCCGCCCGACGTGGGATGCAGCCGCCGTCCCCGCTCCGTAAGCTCATAGGCGAAAGTGCTCGGCGACGCACGCCCCCGCCGCCTCCGCCGCCTCCGACGTGGAGCCATTCATGACCACACCGCGGGACCTGTTGATCGCTGCCATGGATATGGCGCCCGACCGCCCGGTGGAGCAGGGCGATCTCTCGCTCGCTCTGGCGGGGGCCGAGGTGATCGACCTCTTCGGCGCCGAAGCCGTCGTGCTGGACGGTGACCGCCTCGTGCCGGGCCACCGGCCCGCCCTCGCCGACCGCCTGCTGGACGAGGCCGCGGCGTCGCTCGTCACGGAAGCACCGTACGAATCGGTCGGCGACTGGTTGTGGCGCAGAGGGCGCGGCCTGTCCGCGGTCTATCGGGACGCCCTCGAGTCGGAAGGCCAGCTCACCCGGGAGGGCCGCCACGGGATGTCTTTCAGGGCGGGCCGGATGGTGGTCGCCGATACGCCGGCCCGTCGCGAGGCGGCGGACCGCTGGACATCGGACGAGCCGGTCCTCGCCGCCCTGGCGGAGGCCGCCGGAATCCGTGACGGGCAGTCCGGGGACTCCCCCGGCGTGCCGGACGACGCGGTGGAGACCGTGCTGGCGGCCGTCCATGACGCGGTGATGGAGCTGGAGGCCGTACGGCAGAGGCGGGCCATCGAGGACGCGGCCTTCGACAACATCTGGCGAGGCGAATGACGGCGTGCCGGCCGGTCGCGGAGTTCGCCACCGTCTGAGCCGCATGCCGAGGCTGCGTGACGAGCGGTGGGCCGGGAGCGGCCCGGTGCATCACGCGCCTGGCGTCGCTGCCGGCGCACGGGGGGCGGGGCCGAGCGTCACGCAGAACGCCCGCCCCGGAGTCATCTTCCGTGCGCGGCAAGGGAGTTCAGCGGCGAGTCGGCGAGGCCGGCGGGAGCCGGGTCTTCGCAGGCAGGGGTGCCGGAGCGGATACGGGGGCCCGTTGCCTCCGTACCCGCCCGCGCCCGTCCGCCGGGCCCGCCCTACGGTTGCAGATCTCCGATCCGGCAGGGCTTACTCTCCTGCTGGGCTTCCCGCACCGGTGACGGCACCGGCCTCGTTCGTCCCACCTCACAGATGCGAGTACGAGCACATGTCCATACCTTCCGCACGTTCCGCGATAGCGACGTGGGCGACCCGTCTCTACTTCTCCCGACTCCGGAAGAGGGGCGGCAGCTTCGACCTCTCGGTGCTCTCGAAGCTGCCCGACGCCGCGCTCCTGCCGCTGCGCCGTGACGGACTCGACCCCGTCGCGGAGATCGGGGCACTGCGCGACCGCGAACCGGTCAGCCGCCTGCCCATCCCCGGCCTGACGGTCTGGCTGGTCTCCGGTTACGACGAGGCCAAGCACGTACTCGGCGACGCCCGAGCGTTCAGCAACGACTTCGCCCATCTCGTCAACCACACGAGCGTCACCGAGAACCATCAGCCGGGCGGTCTGGGCTTCTGCGATCCGCCCGACCACACGCGCCTGCGCCGGCTGCTCACCCCCGAGTTCACCATGCGGCGGCTCGGCCGTCTCGCCCCCCGCATCCAGGCGATCACGGCGGACCGTCTGTCCGAACTGGCCAAGGCCGCGGACAGCGACGGGCGGGTCGACCTCGTCGAACACTTCGCGCTGCCGGTCCCGGCGCTGGTCATCTGTGAACTCCTCGGCGTGCCCTACGAGGAACGCGACGCCTTCCAGGAATTCTCGGTCGCGCGCTTCGACGTACTCGGCGGCGTCGGCGCGTCCTTCGGCGCCATCTCCCGGTCCAGGAGTTATCTGCACGGCCTGGTCGAGCAGCAGCGCCACGACCCCGGCGACGGGCTGCTCGGGATGCTCGTCCGCGAACACGGCGACAGCGTCACGGACGACGAACTCACCGGCCTCGCCGACGGCGTCCTCACCGGCGGGCTGGAAACGACCGCGAGCATGCTCGCCCTCGGCACCCTGATCATGCTCCAGGACCGCGAGCACTTCTCGGCGATGCGCGACGCCGACGACCCGGCCGCGGTCGCCGCCCCCTTCGTCGACGAACTCCTGCGCCACCTCACGGTCGTCCAGACGGCCTTTCCGCGCTTCGCCCGCGAGAACACGGAGATCGGCGGCGCACGCATCTCGGCGGGCGACATCGTCATCGTCTCCCTCAGCGCCGCCGACCGCGACCCACGTCTCGGCCCCGCGATGGACACCTTCGACCCGGCCCGTCCGCCCGCCTCCTCCCACCTGGCCTTCGGGCACGGCCTCCATCGCTGCATCGGCGCGGAACTCGGCAAGATGGAGCTCCGGGCGGCCTTCCCCGAACTGGTCGCCCGTTTCCCGGAGATGCGTCTCGCGGTGCGGCCGGATGAGCTGGAGTTCCGGAAGCTGTCGGTCGTGTACGGGGTGGACTCGCTGCCCGTCCTCCTCGGCTGAGCGGCGCCCGGGCCGTCCGCCCCGGTCCCGGGTTCCGAGCGACGCCCTCCGGCCCGGGACGCGTACGGAGCCGGGGTCGCCGCGTGCCGTCACGCGATGGACGGATCCGACTCCTCCTGCACCGACCAGGCCGGACCCTCGGGCAGCATCCGGGTCCCCTCCCCCATTCCCCGGAGCCCGCCCATGACCACCGATGACGCGGCGAGAGCACACAGGAGCCAGTCGAGCAACGGCGGCATCCCGTCAGGGCCGACGTAGAGGACGGGGGCGGCCAGCAGGACGGCGAGCAGGGCGCCACCGAGTATCCGGGTGTGAACGGCCGCGGAGAACTTGGCCGTGCGGGGCAGCCGCCGGACGGCGCGGTCGGCCGTGGCGGGGTGGTCCCCGTCCAGGTACGGGCGTGCCTCGTCGGGGTCCGTGAGGCCCATGATCACCTCGCCGCCGTCGGCGACGAAGGCCCCGGGCAACTCCTCGTCGATCAGCTTCCACCGCTCCGGCCAGCAGAGCCACCCTTCCTGGCCGCCGAGGTGGAGGGCCGCCCGGCCCGCCTCGTCGGGCGAGTTGCTCAGCCTGATCTCCCGTCCGCCCTCGTGGAGGACGATCCAGTGGTACTGGGTGACGTCCAGCTCGCCCGGCTTGTCTCCGCGCCGGAGGTGGCGCATCCGGACGGGTTCACCGACCCGGACCCGTACGGCGCGGATCTCCCCCCGGGCGGCGTCGTCGGCCAGCACACGGAACTTGCTGCGCCCCACGGCTTCGCTCACCCTGCGGCGGGCGAAGAGGAGGGTTTTCACCGTCAGCACGAGGACGAGAATGATCAGCACTCCGGAGAGCACCCCGCCGGAACCCGCGGCGAGCCTGGTGAGGACGAGCGGCGTCAGGCCGAGGAGGACGGTGCCCGTCGCGCGGCCCGCGTCGCGGGCGGGCAGCGGGAGCCGGCGCGGCAGCGGAGGCGGCGACGCCGGCCGCTGCGCCGCGGCGGACGGCGTGCGGCCGAGCAGTGGCGCCGTACGACAGGCGAGCGCCCATGCTCCGGCGGTGACGGCGGCCGCCCCGAGCGCCGCGAGGATGTCCCAGCGCGGAGCGGCGGCGTCGTGGCGCACGTAGACGAGGGAGAGAGCGACGGCGGCGCAGAGCAGCGCGGCGCCGCCGAGGGCGCGGGTCAGCAGGGTGGAGCGTCGCATGGGCATCCTTCACCGGTGGGGTCGAGCCGAGGTGGGGCACCGTCTCGCGAGGCGCCGTGTACGTGCCGACGGCCCCTCGCGGGGAGACGGGCGCGGAGCGGGAGGGGCGTAGCACGTGCATGGCGCTTCAGTCTCTCCCTCGCCCCTGATCCGGTCAAAGGGGTTGCGTGCAGGGCTTTTTGATGCGTCGCCGGGATAGGGACGGACGGGTCCGCATCCCGCGCCCCTGCCGGGGACCGGCCGGGTGGTCGCGCTCGTCCGCCACCCGCTCGGCAGCGCGATCGGGCGCTCGGGCCACCCCGTGCGGTGGTGGCCGACGGCCCGGATGTCAGGATGGATCCATGACGACCAAGGTATTTTTCGACATCACCATCGACGACGAGCCCGCCGGGCGGATCGTTTTCAACCTGTTCGACGACGTGGTCCCGAAGACGGCGGAGAACTTCCGCGCACTGGCCACGGGCGAGAAGGGCTTCGGCTACAAGGGCTCGTCCTTCCACCGGGTCATTCCGGACTTCATGCTGCAGGGCGGTGACTTCACCAGCGGCGACGGCCGTGGCGGCAAGAGCATCTACGGCGAGAAGTTCGCCGACGAGAACTTCAAGCTCACGCACGACAAGCCCGGACTGCTCTCGATGGCGAACGCGGGCCCCCACACCAACGGCTCGCAGTTCTTCGTCACCACGATCGTGACGTCGTGGCTGGACGGCAAGCACGTCGTCTTCGGCGAGGTCGCCGACCAGGAGAGCATGGACCTCGTCAAGAAGATCGAGGGCTACGGCTCGCAGAGCGGCCGGACCCGGGCGAAGGTCACCATCGCCGACTCCGGCGTCCTCTGACCGTACGGGGCACCCTCGGGCGCCCGGATCCATGG
>NZ_JBHVWN010000081.1:0-24307 GCF_042882275.1 Streptomyces sp. NPDC058231
AGCAGCCTCGGCTACCTCAGTCCCGCTGAGTACGAGAACGCACTCGCAGCCTGACCACCACACCAATGGTGTCCGTCAAAGCGGAGCAAGCTCACCACTAGAATCGCGCTGAAGTGCGGAAACAGCACCGCTATGAGGTCATCACACCGCACCACGGTCCCAGATGACGCGACGTCACCGTGGCAGAACGCCGGTGATCGTTCTCGCGGAATGTGTGCCAGAACCAAGTGGGGTTCTGGCTCGCTTTCCGTGACGCGTGCACGGTGAGTGATATCCGCTGGGAGACCAGCGGGACCGAAGAGGGGTCTCAGGCGCAGATGATGGGGCAGCCACGCCGGATCGAGTGCTGGGCAGCGCGCAGGAACAGTGCGACGTAGAAGGCTGTGTCCAGGTCCATGACCCACAGTCCTGTTCGAGTAGTGGCCAGTTCCTTTGCTTGGTCCCTGAACCACATGCTCAGGTCGAGGTTGTCGCATGTCGCCGGGGTTTCGGGCGGCAATTCGATGGCTGCCGCCAGCTTCTCCGCGAGAGGTAGCACCTGGGGGGCGCCGGCGACCATGGACTCGTAGTCGCCGGATTCGACGGGCAACCAGATCTCCTCATCGAGCGAGAGGGGCACGAGCACGCTCCAGCCGCAAAGGGTCTCTGACTCCTCTTGTGACAGGTGCGTCTCGCACAAGGCGAGGAACCCGGTCATGGAAGGGGTCAGTTTCTCCTCGAAGGCTTGCCCTGAGCCAGGTGCGAAGTCCGTCTCTGGGGGTACGTCCTCGTAGGGCGGCAGGCCCCGCTGCCTGAGTTCAGCGTTGAGCGCTGAGGCGACTTCGCCCCATCCATCTTCCTCGTCACCGAACCATTCATCCGCGCCGATGCTCACCAGGTACACACCCATGTGAGGAAGTTACAGCGCGCATCTGACATCGATCAGTGAGCCAACAGGACTCGCTTGCGTAAGAGAGCGAAGCCGGCCCGGCCGAACATCTGTCTCTTGAGCATCTTGATGCGGTTGACGTGCCCTTCGACGACGTCGGAGTTCCAAGGCAGGGTGAGACCGGCGATGACCGCGTCGCGGTCTCGGTCGATGCCTGCCGCGAGAGTGTGGAGGCTGGGCAGGTCGTCCTGGCGGACGGCGTCGAGCCATTGTGGGAGCCGTTCGCCCTGGCGCTCGGTGAGCATCTGGCGAAGGACCGGACGTGACCGGCGAGGGCTTCGAGCTCGGGGCAGCCGGCCAAGACGGCCTTGAGCCGGAAAGCTTTTCGATCTCGGTCAGCGTCTCGGGTCGGCTGAGAATCCATTTCGTCACCATGCGGGGTGTCGGCGGCTGTGCGGTGACCGGCCGCGGTGAGGTGCGCTTCTCCCGCAGGTAGGCGCTGACCCTGCCGTAGCTGCCTCGGTAACCCAAGGGAACGATCTCCTCCCAGAGCTTCCAGGCGTTGGTGCAGCCCTCGTCCCAACGCTCGTCCAGGTAGACATCCGATGCACTTGATCTGTCAAGGGCGGGGGCCGGGAGGGGTGTCAGTGGTGTGTGGCAGCATCCGCGGCATGACGAGTACAGATATGGGCAGCGGCCTGGACTTGTTCCGGGAGGGGGACTTTCCCATCTACACGCTGACCTTCGTGCGGGACCTGCCCCCTGGCGAGCTGCTCACCCGCATGGGGGTAGACCCGGAGACCTTGGCGCTTCGCGACGCCATAGACCTGTCGGACGACTTGGGCGACGACCTTCTCGACGATGAAGAACCCGTCGTCACCACCGGCATCGACGGCTTGTGGACGTGGGCGTGGGAACAGGGAGGTATGCACGGACTCGATGAGCGAATCTTGAGTGTTGTCTCTGTGGGGACTGAGGCCGTCGTACTCCACTACAACGAGAAGCCGATGCACTGGTTCAAGTACGCGGTCGGCGGCGAGGTCATCGTCGAATTCCACACTCTCGAGCCGATCGAGCCGACCGGGCAGGACCCGGCAAGGCTTGATGACGTTATGAGCCCCCTTGGGCTTGTCCCTGGCCAGGTCGCACCTCTTTACAGTGTCCTGGCGCTGGTAGAGAACGCATTTGGCATCCAACTGACGCAACCCGACGAGGTTGACGACGAACGTTGGAGCGGCAGGCTGCTTCCCCTCCCGGACTGCATGCCTCAAGCGGCGGCCCTCAGAGCAGGGGTTCCAGAGGATGGGAAGGCCGTGCCCTCGTCATAGACAGTGCGCTTGGTGAGGCAGTGGTGGAGACAGCCGAGCAGTCAATTGAAGAGGTGGCGTTGGGCGGCGGTGTGGCGGTCGCCAGCTTCTCGTCGGCGGTCGTAGTGGGCGCGGGCTCCGGGCGAGGACAGGGCCGAGAAGGCCCAGACGTAGCCGACGGCAGCGAGTCGCTGGTTCTTGACCCGGCGGGCCATCACGGCGAGGCTTTTGCCGGACGCTCGGGTGACCGGTGCGGCCCCGACGAAGGCTTTGAGTCCTTTTGCGTCGGTGAAGCGGGATCGGTCGTCTCCGATCTCGGCGAGCACCCGGGCGCCGGTGAGTGAGCCGAGCCCTGGCAAGCTGGTGATGATCTCGGCGTCCGGGTGTGTATCAAAAGACGTCACTGCCGCGGCGGTGAGGTCATCGGCGCTGGTGCAGGCGGCTTCGAATTGCCGTAGCAGTGCGAGGGTCTGATGCCCCATGGCCTGTTCGACCTGGGGTAGTTGCCGCATCTGGGGAAGCCGGAATGACTCGCGGAGCCGGTCTGCTTCGGCCTCGATGCCGCGCTGGCGGCCGGCTTTCTTCAGGAGCGACCGCAGTTGGCGGCGGGTGAGCTTGGTGGCGTGGGCCGGGGTGGGCGCGGTGGCCAGGACGACGCGGGCGACGGGTAAGCACAGCCCTTCGCGGGCGTGCTGGAAGGCGGCGAGGAAGCCGGGGAAGTACTCGCGCAGGTGTGAGCGGAGCTTGTTGCCGGCCTGGGTGCGGTTCCAGACCGCGACGAACCGCCCTCTCAGCGCTCAAGTCCGTCGGAGCCCTCACCCCCCGCCAGCACCAAGGGGTGACGCGAGAGACGGCTGTTGGGTCACCCCGCTCCACCCCCGGGCTCCTTCGGCATACTTTAGCGGCGCTTGATCAGGCCGCGGGCGGACTCGGCGATGTGGGAGCGGGAGATCCCGGCCGCGTCGAGGAGCTCGTCGCTGGTGCCCGATCCCGGCAGGCTCGTGACGGCAAGGTGGGCGAAGGCAGGGTGACTACCGGACGCCGCGAGGGCCGAGAGGACCGCTTCGCCGATGCCTCCTTCAGGATGGTGGTCCTCTGCGACGACCAGAGCGCCCGTGTGCGAGGCGGCGCGGACCAGGGCATCGGCGTCGATGGGCTTGACCGAGTAAAGGTCGATGACGCGGGCCGGGATGCCGTCGGAAGCGAGTTCCTCGGCGGCGGCCAGACACTCGTGCAGGGTGACACCGGCGCCAATCAGGGTGACCTGGTCGTCGTCACTGCCCCCGCGCAGGGTCTTCGACCCTCCCGGCGGGAAGGTTTCGTCCTCGGCGTACAGCACCGGGTAGGCACCTCGCGTGGTGCGCAGGTACGAGATGCCTTCGATGTCGACCATGGCGGCCGTGAGGGCGGCGGCCGAGGTCGCGTCGGACGGATACAGGACGGTGGACCCGAGGATCGCGCGCATCATCGCGAGGTCCTCGACGCCCATCTGGGACGGGCCGTCGGCGCCGATTTCCACGCCGCTGTGGGTTCCGCACAGGGCCATGGTGATCCCGGAGACGGCGGCCATCCGGATGAAGTCGTGCGCCCGGGTGAGGAAGGCGGCGAAAGTGGTGGCGTAGGGGCGGTAGCCGCGGACGGCCATACCGACGGCGGTCGCGATCATCTGCTGTTCGGCGATGTAAGTCTGGAAGTACCGCTTCGGGTAGGCCTTCTTGAAGTCCTCGGCGTGCGTCGAGTTGCCGACCTCGGCGTCCAGGGCGACCACTTCCGGACGGGCGCCGAGGGCAGCCAGTGCCTTGCCGAAGGCGACCCGGGTGGCGACTTCGTCCCCGACGTCGTAGCGAGGCAGCTTCACCGGGCCCGTTGCTGCCAGGGCCGCGACAGCGGTGGCCTCGGGTGGCCGGGGGCCGTACACCCGCAGGTCGCGGACGCCGCCCAGTTCTGCCACGGCGTGCTCGGCCAGATCCTCGGGCAGCGGTTTGCCGTGCCAGTTCTCCTGGTCCGCGACCTCGCTGACGCCCCGGCCCTTGACGGTCCTGGCGACGATGACGGTGGGTGCCTGCCCATCGGCGGCGGTGGTCAGGGCCCGGTCGACCTCTTCGAGGTCATGGCCGTCGACCACGAGGGCTCGGCAGCCGAATGCCTCGGCACGCCGCGCGTAGGCAGCCGTGTCCCACTGGAGCTCGGTGGGTCCGCTCTGACCGAGCCTGTTGACGTCGACGATCGCGGTGAAGTTGGCCAGCTGGTGCATACCCGCTTTGTCGAGTGCCTCCCAGACGGAGCCTTCGCTCATCTCGCTGTCCCCGCAGAGCACCCATACCCGGTAGGGCTGCTTCTCCAGGTCGCGGCCCGCCAGCGCGATGCCGACGCCGTAGGCGATGCCCTGGCCCAGGGAGCCAGTGGCCACATCCACCCAGGGCAGAACCGGGGTGGGATGGCCCTGAAGTCGATGGCCGAATCGGCGGTAGGCGGTCATCAGCTCCTCGTCACTGATGACTCCGGCGGCCTTGAACATGGCGTAGAGGAGAGGTGACGCGTGCCCCTTGGAGAAGATCAAGTGATCGCCGGCGGGATTGTCCGGCGCGGACCAGTCGTAGTGGAGATGGCGAGCGAGCAGTACGGCCATCACGTCCGCCGCCGAGAGGCTGGAGGTGGGGTGCCCGGATCCTGCGGACGTGCTGGAGCGCACCGAGTCCACGCGGAGTTGCTGGGCAAGCTCGAAGATCTGGAGCAGGTCGCTGCTGGAATCGAGCGTGGTCGGTCGGGTGGACATGGCCAGGCCTTTCGTATGGGGCGGCGATGCGACGGGGGAAGAGTTCCCCGGTTTCGGGCGGTCCATCACGCCCCGGGGCCGCTTGACCTCGTTCGGCCGTGGGCTGCTAGCGAGGGCCGCGGTGGAGGCTGAGCAATCACGTCCGGTCCGCGAAAGCGATCCCGGATCTTGCTCCTGGCAGCCAGCGCGCGGATCCGACCCTGGTCGCGTCCGGAACCCTGAACCGGCGCGCGACGCGGTTGTCAGCGTGAAGGACCTGCTCGGACCGACCCGTGGGGCGGCGGTGCGGGACGCGGATGCCGATGCCCTACGCGCAGGCCTGCCCAGACCAAGCGACGCTCAGGCCTGCCCAGATCTGGTGCCGAGCGTACTTCCGAGCGCATCACCGCCAACATTCCTGCCCTTGCCCTCTCCATGGCTTGGACCGCACCTTCCCAACGAACTGCTGGCCGCGGCACGACGACAGGCGCGAGGTGGTCAACGAATGCGTCCCGGAGCACCTGCAGCGCTTCCCTCATCCGCTCCACAGCCTGATCAACCCGTTCAGGGCCGAGCAGCAGTACCCGCTCTTGGACCGCCCGCACTGGCTTCATCGCTATCTCTGCAACCTCTTTGGCATGCTTCAGGTCATCCACTTCGAAGGTGACGTCCACGCCGTTCTCGTTCATGACCTCCCACTGCTCGGTACTGCGGACTACTTCTTGCGTAAGCGCCGCGTATGCGGCGTCCCACACAGCGAGGAATTCGGCGTAAGCCTCCTGACGCTGCCCGCGGAGCCACTGCTCATGCTCGACCTGTGCTTGGTCCCTGACCTGCTGTCGACCAACGCGAAAGCCGAAGAGGCCAGCGATCAGTGCAGCGACGATTGCCGCCCACGCTTCTGTCATGGCGTGCATTCTGCACGCCATGCTCGAGCGCTCTGATGACAGGGGCGTGGAAGGCGCCCTACGAACCGAAGCATTCAGGTAGGTGGATCCCCCGGCCCGGACAGGCCGCGGATATTCCAGTTGTCGATCGCCCACGAACCCGGCACGATCGCCGACCATGCGCCGAAACGAATACGTAGGGCCAGTAGCGCTGCGTGCGATGCAGAGCCTGGCCAGCCGCGTCTTCCCGGAGGCCGGCTGGCGGCACTCTGGCGACCTCGCATGGGCGGCCGCATGCGCGGATTCCGCTCCCGATACCCGCCCCACCGCAGTCTGGTCCACCGGCAACGTGACCCTCGCCTGGGGGTGGCTGGAGTCGCCGGGAGAACTCACCATCCAAGTCGACCCGGCCCATCCGGACCTCGCCGACGAGGTCCTGGTCTGGGCACAGCAGGCCAGCAACTCCGCCCAGGTCAGCGTGACGATCGGCGCACACGAGACACACCTGGCCGCCGCGCTCACGGCCCAAGACTTCGAAGAGGACAGCCACAGCCCGTTCTTCTCCTGCCTCAGCCGACCACTGACCAATCTTCCGCCGCTGCTCACCCCTCCTGACGGCTACCAGATCCGCGCGCAACGCGATGAGGCAGACATCATCGAACGCGCGGCCGTACACCGTGCGGTCTGGAACTCGCCGCAGATCACCGCGGATCGGCACGCGGCGATGCGAGAGGTCTGGCCCTACCGGCCCGAGTTCGACCTGACGGCGATCTCTCCCGAGGGGAAAGCGGTCGCCTACTGTCAGGGCTGGTATGACGAGGTCAGCGGCGTGGGCCTCTTCGAACCCGTCGGCACTGCCGCCGAGTATCGTCAGCTCGGCCTGTCGCGGGCCACGGGCATAGCGGTGCTGCACGCTTTCGCAGCCGCCGGAGGCAAACTGGCCACGGTCTGTCCCCGTGGGGACGCCGGCTACCCGATCCCGAAGCGCGTCTACGAGTCCCTCGGTTTCCAGGCATACAGCCGAACACACACCTACAGCAAGGAGCTCCGTCGCCCGCGCTGAGCCGGGGCGTCTGGCGACGCAGACGCCCGATGGGACAGGCGTCCACGCACGTGAGGCACCCGCCCGCCCAGCCACCGTGACGCGGCCAGGCCGGCGAGACTAGGGGCGTCACAAGATCACCAGCTGGATCATGCGACCGCAAGACGCCCTTCCACCCGAGCTCGAACGCCGCCTGCTCGACGTGCGGATCGCCTGCCCGGACATCGCCCGAGCCTGTGACCTCGCCCGCGCCTTCGCCGAGCTTCTCCGACACCGACGCGGATTTCTACTGACCGAGTGGATCCGCCAGGCCGAGCTGGACGCCCCGAAGCCGGTGAGCGGCTTCGCCGGCTTCCTCCGACAGGACCTCGACGCCGTCACTGCCGGCCTCACCCTCCACTGGAGCTCGGGCCACGTCAACAGAGTCAAAACGCTCAAGAGGGCAATGTACGGACGGGCCTCCTTCGGTCTCCTGTGGACCCGTATCCTCATCACGCCGTAGTCTTCCAGCGTGCGCTATTTGGCAGAACCATTCCTCCTTGGCGCCCTTGAGCGGGGCCGTTCCGTCGAGCAGTTCCTCGGACCGTCTGGAAGCCCCGAGCGGCTGGGGATCCACTGGGTCGAGCTACAGCCAGTACGAGGGATCTACGAGGTCTACCTGCACGCCGCTCTCGGCTGCGAACCCCTGACCAGCGACCTGAATTCGCTGCCACCGCTGTTCTACAGCGACGAAGAGGACTTCGGTCTCCTCCTGGCAACCACGAACAATCCCCTCGCCGCCCTGGATGCTGCCGAGACTCAAACGGGAGCAGTACGCAAACGCTGGGTAAACCAGTCCATGGCAGGCGACGAGTACCGCGACTACGTAGTCGCCGGCCGCCCAGCCACGGCTCCTGACGGCCAACCGTGGCCGACGTCGCAGACTTCCTAACCTGGGATTCACGGAACTCCGGTCAGAGCCTTGAAAACGGCCGGGGCTGCTCTTCCTCCCCAGATGGTCTCCCTTTTCAAGGAGTGGGAGATCGGGTGAAGGAAGCGGAGTGGGCACACGTGCTGTGCCCACCCCGGCCTTCGAACGGTGGTTCCGCTGTGGCTGTCGGGTCCGGGCTCAGCCGCAGCAGCCTGAACTGCCCGTGCTGGACTGTCCGTCGTGGAGGTCGTCGTTGTGCCCGGCCGCGATCCGTGCCCATTGCGCGGTTGGCCGTCCGTCCTTGCGGAACTGCTGGCCGCGGGTCTCATACGGCTGCGGCCAGCCTGCCGGGGAGTCCTCCCAGATCTCCTGCCGTCCGTGGACGGTCATGTCGAGGATGCCGTAGGAGGGTGTCATGGGCTCGACCCCTCGGCCGGTGGTCCAGTACGTCTCGTAGACGTGGTCCTCGTCTCGGAGGTAGCACGCTTTCATGCCGAAGTGGCGGCCGGCGAGGAGCTGTTCGTGGGACTCGGCGGGTACGGAGTACCAGGGCATCTCCCAGCCCATGAAGCGGCGGTAGCGTTCGGACTCCTCGTAGGGGCCCTGGCAGAAGGCGGCGAAGGTGACGTCACGCTGGTGCAGGTAGGACAGTTCGCGTACCTGGCCGGTGAAGAAGGTGCAGCCCTCACATTGGTCGGCGGCGGGGTGGCCGTCGTGCCACATGTGATACGACGCGAACAGCTTGGTACGGCCGTCGAAGACGTCGATCAGGGGAACTCTTCCGTTGCCCCCGACGAGCGGAGTCGACGGGTCGACCTCGGTCATGGGCAGCCGTCGCCGTGCGGCGGCGATCGCATCGCCCTCCCGGGTGTGCGCCTTCTCCCGGCCGCGCAGGGTGTCGATTGCGGCCAGCCACTCCGAGCGGGAGACGACCGGCGGCTTGTTCATAGCAGTCATGCCGTACTGACCCGGCAGCCGACAGAAACTCATCGGCAGGGCCCGAAGCCGGCCGGCCAAGCCTCCGCCACCCGTCAACGATCCGCCCGCCGACCTGGGCAACAGGCGCATCACCGTCGGCGGCCACGTCCGCCCACTCGATGACCTCACCCGTCGTGCCTTCCTGGACTGGCTCGACCACCGCCGCGGCCCCTGGCCGAACACGGCCAACCCCCACCTGCTGATCACCCAGAAGACCGCCTTCGAACTCGGCCCGGCCAGCAAGCTCTGGACCACCCGAGCCACCCGCAACCTCACCGCCACCCTGGAACGGCTCCTCTTCGACCGACAGCTCGAAGAGGCCCTCACCCACGGCGCCGACCCGCTCCACCTCGCGCTCGTCTTCGGCATCGACGAGAAGACCGCCATCCCCTACGGCGATGCCGCTCGGCAGCTTCTAGCATCAGAAGCCGAGGAACATCACGAGAGGTCATAGGCATGCGCATCTCAACCGACGACGGCGAGTAATTGTCAAATCCTGTGGATGAGCTGGTGTGACCGCATGAGCGGGCCGAGGATGCCTGCCCGGTTCTGGCCTGGACGGCGGTCGGGGGTGCGAGGGTGTCGTCATGTTGATTGTGATGGCGGGGCTTCCCGGGGTGGGGAAGAGTTCGGTGGCTGAGGCGTTGGGGCGGAGGCTGGCTGCTCCGGTCGTCTCTGTCGACCCGATCGAGGCGGCGATGTGGCGTGCGGGGGTGGCTCGTGACCAGCCCACCGGCCTGGCGGCGTATGTCGTGGCCGAAGCCGTGGCCGGGCCCCGCCGTCCGGCGGGGCCTCGCGTACGCAGCAGCATCGCGACGTCGATCGAGGTGTCGGACTACGGTGTGAGTCGGAAGGCCGGCAGGCCGTGCGTGTAGAGGCGAGCGCGAGGGTCGATGTCGCGGTCACCGAGTCGCCGAACACGGTCTCGCGCAGCTTCACTGGCATCGGGGTCGAATTTAGCGCCAGAACCTGGCCCGGCCGGTGGACCACCAATCGGCCGGAGACGCCGGCCTCCGCGGCGGCCTCGGCCGTCCGTCCGTAGCGCGGCCGGGCGCCGCCGGGCCCGAACCCGCAGGTCGGGATGGTTGATGAGCCAGCGGAACGAGCGAGTCTCCGCGCGGCCGTCGGTATCCACGAGAACGAGCCGGCCGAGCTGTCCGTGGACACCTTCGACCGTCCACTCGGCGCCGTTGATCGCGACCTGCCTGCCCGGCGCGATCTGTAAGAACCCCCTCGCCGCCATCACACCCCCCAGACCAGCGAGCTGTCGCGCAAGGGACTGCCCAGATCAACGCCAAGGTCCCGTTGCCAGAGCAGCCGGACGATGTTCGCCCGGCCGACGGAGGGCACGCTGGTCGTGTCCGCCAACTCGGAGAACGTCATCACCCGCCTCTTCCGGCCGCCGATAGCCGTGAGCAACTGGTCCCGCATGCCCAGCAGGTCCCTCGCCGGTCGACGGCGCGAGGGCAAATGATCAAGGACGCTCCAGACGTGCGGCGCCAGCCCGCGACCACCGAGTAGCGCCAGCCGCAGGCAGCCGCCACCTCCCTGGCCGCCGCGAACTTCATTGCGTCCTCATCCTTGATCAACTCCATCGGGCGGACGTTCAGCATCCACATCCCACCGCCGATCAGGGCCAGGAAGTCCCGGATGTGCCAGGACGGCCCGCCCACGGGCTCGAAGTCCAACCGGAATGACTGCGACAGCACCTCCGACGCACCCAGGAAGTCCAGCGCGACCAGCAGCCGCATCTCCTCCAACGACTCGAAGCCGTGCTTCCGGCCCGTTGAAGCCATCACCTCAAGCCCGGGGCGATGCCGCTGCTTCGCCCGCCACGTGAATCCCCGCATCGGCCGGGACGACAGCACCGGCACGTGATTCATATCCCGGATCGGCCAGCAAACCTCACCTGCGGCCACCCTCCATGTCGAGCTCCACCGACGTGACCAACCGTCCCCGAGCCGCAGTCTGGCTTCGTGCATCTCAAGGAACAACGATTGTCGATTGGTTCCGGGTTCTGGCACAGATCTTGGGGAGCGGTCGCTGAGCGTCACCTTGGTGTTCGATTGTGAGGGGCTGGGTCACGTGAGACCGCGTACGTCTGGTCGTCCGGTAGCCGAGAATGACGCTCCGTCAAGTTTTTGGTCGTCTCTGCCGTGGTCGGCCGTGAACGGTGATCGTGCTGGTCATGCAGACCGATGCATCATTCTGGGACTCGCTCGTGTTCGACGGTATCGACGAGGTGGACGTCGAAGCGGTGACCGCTGTCTTCGGCACAGTCGAGGTGGTGGCGAGAGGCCGGGTGGCCGGGGCGGAGTGTCCCGACTGCGGCCGCTTCTCGAACCGGGTGCACGACCGCTATCACCGCAGGTTGAAGGATCTTCCACTCGCTGAGCAGGGCTTCGTGATCCGGTTGGTGGTCCAGCGTTCATCTGTAGGGCAGCGGACTGTCCGCGCCGGACGTTCGCCGAGCCGTTCTCGCGGTTGGCCGCCCCGTACGCACGGTTCACCACTCGGCTCAACCACGCCTTGGAGCGGGTGGGGCTCGCGCTGGCAGGGCGAGCCGGCGCCCGGCTGGCCGCCCAGCTGGGCTCGGCGTGGGAAGGATGACCTTGTTGCGCAGGGTCATGGCGTTGCCGGATCCGCAGTTCAGCACGCCGCGTGTACTGGGCGTGGACGACTTCGCGATCCGCCGCGGGCAGACCTACTCCACTGTCTTGACCTGCGTGGAAGCCCATCGCGTGGTCGATGTGCTCCCGACGCGTGAAGCCGGGCCGCTGGCCGCGTGGCTGATCCGTCACCCCGGCGTGGAGATCATCTGCCGGGACCGGGCCGGCGCCTACGCCGAAGGTGCCCGGCGCGGTGCCCCCGATGCCCTGCAGGTCGCTGACCGGTTCCATCTGTGGCAGGGCCTCGGCCGGGCGGTGGAGACCTGCGTCGCCGCCCACCGCGACTGCCTGCGCAGCCCGTCGCCCAGCGGCACACTGCTGGAGGCGATCGGCCCAGAGTCCAGTCGGCCGCAGGACGACTGCGAACCCATCGGCCGGCGGGCCGAGCGCAAGAAGGCCGCACACGCCCTGGTCCACGAGATGCTCACCCAAGGCCACTCACGCCGGGCGATCGCCCGGCACCTGGGCTGGGGCCTCAACACCGTGCTCCGGTACGCGACCGCCGCACGCTGGCAGGACGCCATCCGCGAGAACCGGCCCCGGTCCAGCAGGCTGGACCCCTACAAGCCCTACCTGGAACGGCGATTCGCCGAGGGATGCACCAGCGTCACCCACCTCCACCGTGAACTCCTCGCCGACAACGCGCCCGTCACCTACCAGATGGTTCGCGCCCACATCGCCACTTTGCGCACGGCTCCGGCCAGCGCGCCGCCGCGGCCTCCGACAGTGCGGCAGGTAACCGGCTGGCTCACCCGTCACCCCACGGCCCTGGCTGAGGAGGAACGTACCGCCCTGAAGAATGTCCTGGCTCGCTGTCCCGAACTGGACGCGGCCGCCGGGCATGTCCGTGACTTCGGAGAGTTACTCACGGGCCGCCTCGGCGCCATGCTCCCTGCCTGGATCGACGCGGTGAGGCCAGCCAACTACCCGGCCTCACCGGCTTCGCACTTCACCTGCTCCGGGACCGCGACGCCGTGACAGCCGGCCTCACCTTGGACTGGAGTTCCGGCAGCATCGAAGGCGCCGTGAACCGCATCAAGAAGATCAAGAGGCAGCTCTACGGGCGAGCCGGATTCGAACTCCTACGCAAGATGATCCTGCTTCAGTGACCCTCAGAAACGACTCCCCAGGATCTGTACCAACGTCGGGTCAGGCCAGCTCGACAAATCGGTGGACACGAAAGGACGTCAGGTGATCGGGTTCGACGCTTGCCGAGTCCACCCGGTAGCGGCCAGCACCGAGTTCGAGAGCGGTGCTGGCCGTGAGTGTCCCTACCTCGGTGCCGAAGTAGGCGGCATCGAACATGACGAGCTCGCCAGTAGTGCTCAGTTCAGGCCCTTCCTCCCACGCTGCGGTGAGAAGTCCAACCCGGATGATGTCAGCGACACCTTCCTCGCTCTCCGCGTAGCACCAGCGGACGAGGACTCGGTACTCAGGAAGGTAGGCGGTGGAGAGAGGTTCGTCCCCGAGGACGAGCGCCTCGGATCCGTCGGCCAGTGCGAGGACTCCAACGAGATCCATCGCCTCGCAGGCCCGGTCGTAGTCGCCCTCCGTTCCCGACCAGTGCACCAGCGCGGAGCGTGGAACCACGATGAATGGGCCGCCCTCCGTCTCCAGCCACGTCAAAGACACGCCGCCTCCAGCTTCAGGATCTCAGTTCCGTGGCGACAGCGTATGTGCCGGGTCGGACAGAGCGGCCTCATGCCTGTGGTGGTCGGGGCGCGCGGTGACGGGCCCGAGGTCCGCGACTATCCCTTGCAATCGAACGCGATCGCTCCCCAAGATCTGTGCCAGAAGCCACTACTGGTCGATAAAGCCACGCAGTCGAGCCCGTAGCTCGGCGTCCCTGTCGTACTCCGTCGCCAGCTGGTCCAGGTGACTTGAATCCGATGGGATCTTCGCCTTCGCGACCTCTTCCACACTCACAACGGCACCCCCCGACCGGCAACGAGGGCCGTTCTTCAGAACTGATCGCATGCGACTTTTCGAGATGGATGACATCAAGACTACGGGCAGAACTGGGCTTTAGCAGAGACGTTTTCGCCCCGCTTGGCACCAGAAGGCCGATGCTGTTGACACCTGCGCTGAGATTTCAGTCCAGTTACCACCTGCCATCGCGCAACGAGGTTGGCATCTGAGCAGCTAAGTGGCCACCGCGGAGCGTGCGTGTCGGCGGCTTGCTCGGAACGTGATCCAACAGAGAGGGGTGGGGAGTCGTACGTACCGGGCGGGCGGAGCTCACGCCAAGGTGACGTGCATGCCGCCCCCGGCCAGGACGTCGAGGACCTCGGAAAACAGGTCGTAGGGCTGGCCGTCTGCTTCCAGGGTCTGGGACAGGTGCTCGCGTGCGGTCGCGGCGTTCCGCCAGAGCAGGGTGGCGGGGGCGGTGTAGCCGAACGTGCCGCCAAGGCAGTCGTCCAGGGCGGCCAGGCAGCCGCCGAAATAGCCGCCCGGCCCGTTCACCGCCTCGCCGAGCGCCAGGTAGAGGCCCGCTTCATCGGTGATGTGGCAGCCGTCGAGTTCGTATGCGTGCCCGGCTGGCCGGTCATGGCGTGCGCGTCGGCAGGCTCGCTCCCGTACGAGTTCGAGCCAGGCCCCGCGGAGTCGGGTGTCGAGGCTGTTCCAGGTGCCCAGGGTGTCCGGCGGCCCGGCGAGCCATCGCTCCCAGACGGGCCGGGCGTATTCGGGAACGGGCGTGAAGAGCTCTCCGTCGAGCTCCAGGTCGATCAGATCCGTCCCGTAGGAGGAGAGGCGCCAAGCGCTGACTCGGGTCCACAGCAGGCGTTGGGTGAGCGGCTCGCCCTGGTCGTCCCGTATCTCAAGGGCGGCCTCCTCCAGATCCAGCGCCCGCCGGGTGCCCTTCATCAGCGCCGCCCGCAGCTGATCCCCCGGCGCGAGTCCTCGCAGGACGAGCGGGGGCGCCGCCTGCTCGTGCGGCAGGACGCGGGCGAACTCCTGGCACGAGCCCAGCCACCGGTGCCCGTCGTGCACGCGGACAGGACCCGCGTGTCCCTCCGACGGACCTTCGTAGTCGTCCAGACCAGTGAGCACGAGACTGTCCGCCCCGGCGAGCTGCCCCAGGCTCTCCGCGTCCTCCAGCAGCCAGGGCCCGAGTGCCTCGTCGTCCGGCACCAGCCAGACCCGGCTGCCGACCCAGCCACGCACCTCAGCTCTGTCCGGCACCCAGCCGAGCATTTTGTACGTCCCACGCCGGGGGTTCCCGAACAGACCCTCCGCCTCGACGCAGACGCCCCAGGCGTGGCCGTGATCTGTCTCGGCCAGCGTGTACCGCATGTGCCCGCGATGGTTCTCGTCCTCATACACGGGGGGAATCATGCCCCGACCACGCTCCCACGCCGAAGCCGGGCGTTCCCGCCGGGCACACAGTCAGGGGCCGCCCCTGGCCGGCGGCGCTTGCTCGGTGTCAGTCGGCTGAGCCGGGACAAGATAGTTGGAACCAACGTGGTGTGGTGACCTGAAGGTTTTGACCTTGCGGGACACGTTTGCTGGAACCATCGGGTCACGCTTCTTGCAACCTGCGGTGGATTGCCATTCATGTTGGAACCAGTTCCGAGCAATCCCGGGATCGCAGCGTCCGTGACCGCTCTCCTGCGGCACCTCCCCTGGTGGCACCGCCGGATCCGCAGCTGACCTTCAGGTCCTCCGGGGACAGCTACCGATCGACGTCGACGGGAACTCCACGCATCTGCAGCCGGGCCTTCAGGAACTCCATCTCTGACAAGGTCCCCACCAGACCATCGTGGCTCAGTTCCCCGACCAGTTCACGAGCCCGCGACAACGAGGCCGCTGAGACCTCCCGAAAGACCTTCAAAGCTGGGACGAGACTGGGAACCGAACCGACCAACCGCAGCCTGACGGACCCGTGCGCTGCGAGCAGAGCCCCCCGAACATCATCAGGCGCTGGTCCCGGACCAGCGTGTTCGCACAGGTAGGTGCCGCAGGACCCGCAAGAGAACTCCGAGTCCCACCACAACTCATCGTGAAGGATGAACTGGTTCACCTGTCGCACCGCCATGCTGCCGCACTCGCAACGCGATGCGATCTTCGCGGTCTGACCAGTCACCCGGGCTCCCTGACATTCCACTCCCGCGGCAGGTCCTCGCCGCAGAAGACGCAGACGAAGTCCTCCTCCCGCACGATGTTGAGTTCCCGGCAGAAGCGGCATCGGCGAAAGACCACCTCGTGCGTGAACCCGGACGGTCGATGGATCCCGATCCGATCCAGAGCCTCGGCCACGGCTGGCCATGAGCTGATGTCCGGGCAGTAGCCAGTCGACTGGTTGCTGACCTCCTCGACCACCCACCGTCCGGACTCCTCACGGAAGCTCATCTCGCCGGCGCTCAATACCTCTCCGCCGCCGGCACACACCACGTGCTCGCTGCGGCGCGGAGCCAGTCTCAGCACCCCGCTGCCATCGACGACGAACGTGACCGGCTCGGCCAACTCGTCCAGGGTCAGCGCCGAGACCCAGTCGGCGAAGTCCACCGACGAGCGGATGCTCCGACCCTCACCACCCACCCGGACAAGCGCCTTCGGCTCAGCCGGACCCACATACCGATACCTCTGACCCCGCGTCTCCACGCACACCAACCTAGCGGCTCACACAGCCAGGACCTGGGGAATTACGGGCTCTGGTAAAGATCGCGATCGTTGACAGGGCGAGGCCTCGGCGTCAGCCATCAAGACTCGGTGCCAACAATCAAGACCAGGTCCAACTACCGTGTCCCGGCTCATCGGCACGCAGCGTCACGGGACCAAGATCCACCAACTAGTTCCTCACCCGCCAACTAAAACCCTCGGTCACAACATCAGCGGCGACACGGGATGCCGGGGCAATGAATCTCGCTTGTTCGATTTACGTTCGAGTACTGTGGAGATCCAGCCAGGGTGGTTAGGGACCGTACGAGGCGCTCGCCGCCCGCCTGGACGACGGCCGGGTCATCGTCGTCACCCAGCCCACCGGCAGGCCGGTGCCCGACCTCGTGTCGTACGCCCCCGAAGTCCCCGCCTCACGCGAACAGCCCGGCTTGCCGCTTCGCCGCCCCTGACCAGCACTTCAGCGCTACGGTTATCCGTAGATCGGCCCTGGTGCCGCCCTCCCCCCGTGGGGCGGCACCAGGGCCGTCTGCGTACCTCACCATCGGCGAGATACTCAACTTCAAGGGGTTCGGCCACGGCCTGCCGATGGAGATCGTGATGGACCATCTCCTGACCGGCGGTGGCCCGGACGGAATGGACGCGTCAAGGTCGTCCCTGTCCAGGTGGTACGTGGCGACGAACCGCGCGCGTGGACGGACATCCACGCGGCGATCGTGGACCCGCTCGCGGGCCATCTGCCGGCAACGGACCGGCGGTAGCGTTCTCCCGGGTGACGCCCGTGCCGGAACTCTTCGTGGGGCGGCCACGAGGGCCGTTGTCAGAGGCGATTGGCAAGATTGCGGCCATGAATGTCACTCCTGTCACTCCGCCACGGCCGATCGACGTTGCCGCGGTCTTTCCCCAACTGGCGCCGCTGGCCCGCACGGCGACCCGCCTGCACCCCCGCCCTGGGGCGCCGACGTGGCACGACAGCTCGATCGGCGGGCCGCTGCTGTGGCCCGCTGAGAAGCCGTGGCCGCACTGCGAGGAACCGCATGTGGTGGATGGCATCAACCCAGCCCAGTCCCCGGCGGATCTGCGGCTGGAACGACGGATCTTCGCCGCCTCGCACGGCCGGGACCTGACTCCGGAGGAACGGGAGACTCTCGAGCGGATCCGACCCCCTCGGACGTATCCGATGAGGCTGGCGGTCCAGGCGTACGACGGCCCCATAGCGATGCTGCCCGTCGCGCAGCTGTACGTACGGGATGTGCCCGATCTGAGCCCGCCGGAGGGCAAGGACCTGCTGCAGGTTCTGTGGTGCCCCTTCGATCATCCAATCATGCCCAGGACCCTGCTCTTCTGGCGTTCGGCAGCCGCCGTCACCGACATTCTCGACACGCCCCCCGAGCCGCCCGCAGTGCAGTTCGACGGCTATCTACCGGAACCGTGCGTGCTCGAACCGGAGCAGATCACCGAGTACCCCGACCATTTGGAGCTGAGCGAAGAGCTGCGGGAGCAGCTCAAGCAGTGGAGTGTGCCGCAGGCAGCAGAGGAAGACATGGACCCGGACACTTACTACGACTGTGTGCTGTCCAACGCACCCGGCTGGAAGGTCGGCGGCTGGCCCGCTTGGAACTCCACCGACCCCAGCTCGCAGCCCTGCTCCGAGTGCGGCACCGGCATGGAGGTCCTGATGACCGTCGCCACGTTCGAGGAAGGGGACGACGCCGGGAATAGCTGGTCTCCGCACCCCCACCCAGGTGCTGGACCGTACCCCGGCCACCGCGGCTACAACGCGACCGGTGTCCAGATAGGCAGCGGCTACCGGCAGCACCTGTTCGTCTGCCCGGCGGAGCCCGAGCATCCGCACATCGAGTTGATGACGTAGCCCGTCCGCAGTGTGCAGCCGGGGCGTCACGGTGCGGGCATGCCGTGACGCGGGTGGCCGCGAGGACACCTTCGTGACCCTCTTCTGGCGACGCCGCCTGCTTACCCAAGCCGTGCAGCGCCTTAAGGACCGTGACTTCCGCGTCGTCCACCTGGCGGCGAGGGGCTGGACCACGGAACGGGACATGCACCAGGCCGTCGCCGCCGCACTGCAGTTCCCCGCCTACTACGGCCACAACCTGGACGCGCTCAACGACTGTCTCGGTGACGTGGCCTGCATCGGTCCCTACGACGACAACGTCGCTGAGGGCGCCGGACTCGTGCTGTCCCTCACCGACTACGACCGGTTCGCCGCCGCGTCCCCCAGAGCGGCCCAGATTGTGCTGGACGTCGTCGCTGACCAGGCCCGCCGCGCGGCGGTAGTCCGGCGCCGCTTCTTCGCCCTCGTGCACAGCAACGACCCTGACGTCCGGTTCGAACCCGTCGGAGCCATGCCGGTGATGTGGAACAGCGACGAATGGGCCGACTCCAACCGCCGCTGACATCACGGAGCACAGCACCCCATGGCGGGAGCACTATGAGTTTGCCGTGGTCTCCCATGCGGTGGTGACGCACCCCTCCTCCCAGTGCCACCATCCCTTCGCGTCGCCGTGCCCCAACAGCTTCTGGATCTGCCGCAGGTCTGCATTCGGCGGGACATCCAGAGCGACCATTCGGAACTGTTCGATACCTTCGCCGGTCGTACCGAGGCGGTGAAAGATCTCCAGCACGCTCTGCCGGGCAGCGGCTGAGCCGCCGTCCTTCAGCATGATCAACCGGATCGTGCAGTTCTCCGATGCCTTGACCGTCTCTCCAGCCCAGCGAACGCCTTCTTCGTCGATCTCCACGCGGATGATGTCGTCGCTGGCAACCCCTCGAACAAACCACGGGGTGTTGTCCAACCGCACCGTCCCATCGCCGAGATCAACCGCCCACAGGCTCTCGACGCTCACCGGCGGCCAGCCGTCCTCGTCCACGTCCATCCGGAAATGGACCTTCACATGGTCATCAGTAGCGCTCGTCACCGCATAATCATCCTCACCGCTCCGACCGCCTCCGCTGCGGGTGCCAGCTGACCGATTGATCACGCTGTGCCAACACAGCGATCCGACCTCCCGGGCTGTCAGACCCTCGAACTAGCATCCGCTTGTGACCCCTGAACGCCTTGCCTCACTGGCTGTCCCGCTCCCGGAAGGCCGGATGATCACCTCCGACGAAGATGATGGCGCTGTGCAGCCACTATGGCTGAGCGACACCCCGGCCCCCGCTGAGCTGTGGGCTCGTCTGCTTGCCGAACACAGCACCTCGGGCCTGTGGCCTCTGCTTCTCGACGCCCACGACCCGGGCAACGAATTCAGGCCCTGGGCATCCGGCGAGCTGTTTCCCGAGCGCATGTCGTCACCCCACGCGCACGACCCGGCCGGTCTCCTGGCGCGATGGTGGAACGAGCACACGAAGACCGACGAGGACGACGACCTGCTCACGCCGGACAAACGTCTCGCTGTCACCGCACCGTTCGGGAAGACCTGGCCAAGTCCGGTTCTACGTCACGAGCCCGTGATCGGCCCTGATGAGATGGGCGCTCAATATGCCCGGGTCTTCACCGAACAACATCCTCAGGCGCGTCTCGGTCTCGTCGCTGCTACCTGTGGTGCGCATGCCCTCACCGCTCTCGGCTGGGACGGCCCCGCAAATTACGACAACGACACCGCCAAGTTCTCCGCCGTCGTACGCGACTGGGAGCATCGCTTCGGTGCACGCGTCGTAGCCGTCGGCTTCGACACCCTCCACCTCAGCGTCGCGGCACCCCCCATAGAGACTGAGGACACCCTCCTGGTCGCAGCCGAGCACTTCGCGTTCTGTCCGGACAACGTGTGGCAAGGCTCCCCTCCTTACACCCTGGCTGCCTACGCGGAACGCATCGTCGGTATGAACAGCTGGGACTTCTGGTGGGACTGACCCCAATGGCATAAGGATGTGGGGATGCGTACCGGCCGCGATCCGCAACTCGACAAACTGCGCCGCCGCTACATCGCCGCCGGTAGGCGCTACCTGCGGCTGAACTACGGCATCTTCCGCCTGAGTGATCGTGAACGCGGTCGATTCGCCAGGGAGTTGGCCCGAGCAGTCGATGCCATCACGCCCCGCGAACTCGGCCTCCTCCTCGACTGTGGCTGGCGGGAACGCAAAACCGCCGCCTGGCTGATCGCCATAGCCGGCCGCACAGAATTCCGCCCGCGCCTGGGCGAACTCCTCCTGGCCAGCGAGGGTCCCTACGCGGGGCACGCGTACTGCATCGCCCTGGCCACCTTCGGAACCCCGGCCGACCGAGACCTCCTGACCGCCTACCTCGACCGGTACCTGGCCCACCCCGACTTGGACTACGACCAGACCTCCGCCCTGGGCGCCCTGCTCCACCTGGACGCCACCCACGGCACCGACCACGCCGCCCGATTCCTCGCCCCGGCCGGCCTCTGGAACCAGTGGGCGCGCGAGCAGCCCCACAGGAGCGAACTGGACCCTGCGGAGTGCCAGGAAACGATGGCCAGGTTCTGCTCCTTCGTCGAGGAAAGCGTCAGATGCCGCACAGTGAAGGGCCGGTGAGGTTCCTTCCTTCCTTCCTTCCATCGCACGCTTCTTGGCGCATAACGTCCCTGCGTGACCACGCATGCATCATTCACCCCACGAGTGCCGGAAACCCTGAGCCGCCGAGCGCAACGCTTCCTCCAAGTGCACGGGCTGAGCCTCCCGCCCTCCAAGGTCGAGCCCCACCGGGAACAGTGGCTCAGGCACGGAATCCCCTCGGCGCAGATCGACCGGGTCGTTAACTTCCAAGAACGCTGGGGCGGCATCGCCCTGCCTCCGGCTCCCGTCTACGAAGGCGGCCCGCGGATCCTCAATGCGGACACCCCTGAAGGATCCGCCGGAGAAGGATGGCGGTTCTCGGCCGGAGACGAACGGGTGTCGATGGCCTACGGATTCATGATCGGGCCAGATGGTGAGTTCGGAATCCGTGCCGATCGCTGGACCTCGCTGCACGCGGGTATCGACGGCTGGGTCGAATCCCTGGCCCTGGCCCACCACGCCGCACTCTGGGTGAAGAACATCACAAAGATCACAGGCGACGCCGTCGACGACCTCGACCTGGACTCGTATGAACCCGTGCATGAGGTCCAAGGGATCACGGACAACTCCGTCTGGCCCGGGACTACGAGACCCTGCCCGCCACCAGCGAGGCGACGATCCGGTGGTCGATAGTCACGCGGATGAGCCGGCGTCTGGGACGGCCACGGACCGCCGGCCGGCACTGAACGCCCCCGACGCCTCCAGGAGGAGCCACCCGCGCTCCGCCAGGCGCTCGCGAGCGGTCCCCTGCACCTCCGGCCCGCCCACGTCCGCTCGGGTCCGGTGAACCGGAAGGTCAGCGACCGGTCAGCGGATTGCGCATCGTGCTCGGCGTCCTGTTCGGTGGTCGCGATGACATCCCGAACACTCCGCCGTCAAAGTCCACGACAGCACAGCCCACCGCCGATGCCAGATCTACCCCCTCCCCATCTGGACGCACCCCTCATACACGCCGCCCGCATCCACGGACAACTCAACGACGCACCCCCGACAGCCCGCTCCTCCCCCTCATCACCATCCGACATGGACAGCAACTCCACCTCTCCGCGGCAGGAATCCGCTGCACGCTGGCCCCCACGCGGTAAGAGGCAACACCTCCGGCGTTGTCCCGTCGCAAAGGACCTGGTCTCCGAGACCGGCTCCGACCTGGATCGACCAGATCAAGTGAGACGCGTAGGGCTTGAAATCTCAGGTGATCCGGTCCGGGGAGAGCGGATACCTGTGTCCGTCTCAGGTGATCTGGTTCGCCTGGGGTGTTTTCGCCCGGTTGCAGGGTTCGTGCTGAAGCCGGCGGTCCAGCCATGCGGCGACGTCCGTGATGACCGCCGCGTCGACGTGCTGGGGTGCCATGTACCCGGCGGGCGTCGACGGTCCTGTCCCAGGGAAGAAGAGGTGATCGTCGGCTTCGTGGATCTGGATGGTGACGTCCGGACGCCCGGCCAGCCCCTCTCGCCAGAGGGACAAGTCGTGCTCGACGGTGACCTGGTAGTCGCGGCCGCCCTGAAGGATCAGCAGCGGCTTGTCCAGGCGGGCGGCAGTGGCAACCGGGTCGTAGGAGCGCAGGTCCAGCCAGTACGAGGCAGGAAGACCGAAGGGCAGGTCCTCCCGGGGCGTACGGGGTGACAGGGCGGTCTCGACGGTCGCGGCCTGACGGGTGATCTCCGCAAGGACCGCCTCGGAGTGCTCGCCGGGGTCGAGGGCGGCGAGGTGGCCCACGACCCGGACGGCCGCCCGGTGCATGGGCTCCGCGTCACCCGCCAGGATCACGACGCCCGCGACGGACGGCTCGGTCTCGGCGACCCGTGGGGCGACCTTGCCCCCCATGCTGTGCCCGGCGACGAACACCCGGCAGGCATCGACACACGGCTCCTCCTGGAGCAGACGCACGGCGGCAACGGCATAGGGGACGTACTCGCCTGTCATCGTGAAGTCGTCCGCGGCAGCCACCTCCGCCGCGTGCGTGAAGGTCACCTTGTCGTGGCGCAGCACCGCCACGCCGCGGCTGGCCAGACCCCAGGCGAGGTCCTTGAGGGGCTTGTTGGGTCCGCTGGTCGCGTCCCGGTCGAAGGGACCTCCGCCGCTGAGCAGCACGACCCCGGGCCACGGGCCGTCACCGTGCGGAACGGTGACGGTGCCGGCCACTGTGAGAGCACCGGCTCCGACCGTGACGTCGTGCTCCTCGAAGGCGTCCGGATCCGCGTAGGAGGGCGCCGCCCACGGTTCGCCGGCAGGGGGCGCGAGGCGCAGCCCGTTCAGCAGGCCGGCGGAGTCGACCGACATGACGGCGGTGAACTGTCCCCGCTCGCAGACCACGGGAACGCTGACCCGGATCAGGTCCGGCCGCAGGCTCTCGCTCGACGGTTCGCCGAGGTCCGTGACCGGACCGGTTCCCGCGGTCGCGGCGAGCCAGGCCGCCTGGAGTGTCTCGGCGGTCAGCGCAGCACGCAACGGCGGGGCGAACAGCGCAGCGATCTCCCCGAAACGGCCATCGCGCGCCCACGCGACCACCAGCACGGCGGTCTCCTCCGCAGTCTGCATCCCCTCACCTTTCTTAGATTTGAGAAAGGTAGCATGCGTGAGAAAGTGGAGGGATGGACACCTTGGAACTCCTGGCGCATCCTGTCCGCCTCCGCGTGGTCCACGCACTGCGCGGCGGACGGGTCCTGACCACCGGGCAGCTGTGCGCACTGATCCCGGACGTGTCCAAGGCGACCGTCTACCGGCACGTCGACCTTCTCGCCGCAGGCGGCATCCTCGACGTCGCCGACGAACGGCGGGTGCGGGGCGCCGTCGAACGCCGGTACCGGCTGCGGCAGGAACGCACGGGCATCGACGCGGAAACCGCGCGTGCGCTCACCCCGCAGCACCACGAACGGGCTTTCGCTGCCGCCATGGCCGCCCTGGTCGCGGAGTTCGGTGCTTACCTGGAGCGCGAAGGCAGCGATCCCGTGGACGACCTCGTCGGCTATCGGCAGCACGCGATCTGGCTCAGCAAGGACGAGCTCGTAGCACTGATCGGCGCGATGCAAGCCGCCATCGCGCCCCTCCTCGCCAACGAAGCCTCGAGGGAACGTACCCGCTACCTCCTCAGCCCCATCCTGTTCCCCGCCGAACAGGCCGAACAGGCCGAACAGGCCGAACAGCAAGACCCGCTGCAGCCGACACCGCCGCTCGCGGTGAACCAGATCATCTGAGATGACGAGCGAATCAGACCAGATCACCCGAGACAGCGGCCAAGTCGACAGAGACGAGACAGGCGTATCGCCATCACACTCCTGACCAGCGACAACGCACTCCACGTCATACCGACCGGCAACCAAATGACCCGCACCAACGCCAAAAACGTCAGCGCCGAATCGGCATCCGTGTCACCACCCGCAACCCAACCCACACCACGCTGAACAGCACAAACCCGATACCAACCCCACTGACATCACAACGCCGAACGACCACTGACAAAAACTTACAGATCATCACCAGCACCTCAGTGGATGTCCGTCTACGACCGCCGAGTCCAGCAGGCTCTGGACGCGCTGGAATTCGCCCGGACCCGTGCTTCCGTGTGTACGGCGGCTGCATGGACCTCCTGAACCGCCTTCTGAGTCACGGCGGTCAGCAGGCGGAAGGCCGCGCGGCAGGGGCGGGGCGGACGGCCCCCCCCCCCCCCCGCCGGGGGGCCCCCCCCCGCCCGGATGGCGTGGTCGGCGGTGGCAAGGGCGTGGGTGAAGCCGGAGCAGA
>NZ_JBHVWN010000081.1:24317-35811 GCF_042882275.1 Streptomyces sp. NPDC058231
CGCCGACGTCGGGGGCTCTCGGCCCGGCTGGGGGGGTTTGGGGGGCTTTCGGGGGGCGGGGGGGGTGGGGGGGGGGGGCGGGTTTCCCGGGGGGGCCGCCGCCCCCCCCCCCCCCCGCGTCGTGGTGTCAGAGGAGTTCGAGGATGGTGGCGTTGGCCATGCCCCCGCCCTCGCACATGGATTGCAGGCCGTAGCGGATGCCCTGGTCGCGCATGTGGTGGACGAGGGTGGTCATCAGGCGTGCGCCGGAGCCGCCGAGCGGGTGGCCGATCGCCATGGCGCCACCGTTGGGGTTGAGGCGCTCGTAGTCGGCGCCGGTGGCGCGCTGCCAGCCGAGCGAGACCGAGGCGAAGGCCTCGTTGATCTCGAAGGCGCCGATCTCCTCAAGCGAGAGCCCTGAGCGCTGGAGTACCTTCTGCGTGGCCGGGATCGGGCCCTTGAGCATGGTGACCGGGTCCGTGCCGGTGACGACCGCGGTGTGGATGCGGGCGAGCGGGGTCCATCCGCGGGCGGCGGCGATCTCGCTGGTCGTGATCAGCAGCGCGGCAGCACCGTCGGAGATCTGCGAAGCGTTGCCCGCCGAGATGACGCCGTCCTCCTTGAACGGCGTCTTCAACCCGGCCAGCGCCTCCAGCGTGCCGCCGCGGCGCACGCCCTCGTCGGTGTCGAAGAGGCGGGTGCTGCCGTCCGTGTCGGTCAGAGTCACCGGGGTGATCTGGCCCTTGAACCGGCCTTCGTCGATGGCCTGGGCGGCCCTTGCGTGCGAGTCGAGCGCGTGCTGGTCCAGCTCCTCCCGGGTCAGCCCGAACTCCTCGGCGATCATCTCGGCGCCGATGCCCTGGTTGAACTCGACGTGGTTGTAGCGCTCGCCGACCAGGGGACCGAATGGCTTGCCGAAATGCCCACCGGCGAGGTTGGCGCCCATCGGGACGCGGGACATGGCCTCGACACCGCCGGCGATGGCGATGTCGTACTGGCCGGCGATGACCCCGGCAGCGGCCTGGTGCACAGCCTGCTGGGAGGACCCGCACTGGCGGTCGATGGTCAGGCCCGGCACGTGCTCGGGCCAGCCGGCAGCCAGCACGGCGTAGCGGCCGATGCCTCCGGACTGCTCGCCGACCTGGGACACACAGCCCCAGACCACGTCGTCGACGTGGGCCGGGTCGAGGTTGGTGCGCTCGGCGAGGGCCCGCAGGACGTGGGCGGAGAGGTCGGTGGGGTGGACGCCCGACAGGGCTCCACCGGGCTTGCCCTTGCCGACCGGGGTGCGTATGGCGTCGACGATGACTGCGTCACGCATGGGTGGTGTCTCCTTGCTGAATGGGTTCGCTCTTTAGCGGGGGGCCATGCGGATGGCGCCGTCGAGGCGGATGACCTCGCCGTTGAGCCTCGCGTTGTGGATGAGGTGCTCGGCCAGCGCCGCGTACTCGTCGGGGTCACCGAGGCGGCTCGGGTGGGGGATCTGGGTGCTGAGGGAGTCCTGGGCTTCCTGGGGAAGGCTGGCGAGCAGGGGGGTGCGGAACAGACCGGGTGCGATGGTGGCAACGCGGATCTTGAGGGAGGCGAGGTCGCGGGCGATCGGCAGGGTCATGCCGGCGATGCCGGCCTGTTCAACACCCCCCTGCTGGCCGGCGCCCCGGAGCCGGTCAAGGCCGCCCTCGGCGCCATGGTCCCGCACCCCGCCCGGCTCGGGGACCCCGACGAGTACGCCGCCCTGGCCGAGCACATCGTCCACAACGCCATGCTCAACGGCGAAGCCATCCGCCTCGACGGTGCCATCCGCATGGCCCCCAAGTAGAGCCATCCCGGAGCGAGTCGTCTCCATGGTGAGCCCGGTGCGAACCCGGCTCACCGGTGCACGGCCGGGGTCTGGACAGGCTCAGGCCTGCTCTCCGGCCCGGCCGTGCACCAGGCGCGGCCCACCACGGTTGCGCCCTACACCGCAGTTGCATCCCACCCAGTGAAACGAAAGAGGCGACCGTGCGCCGCGACCTGTTCAACGAGGACCACGAGGCCTTCCGGCAGACTATCCGCGAGTTCATCGCTAACGAAGTCACCCCGTTCTTCCACGCGTGGGAGAAGGCCGGCCACCCGCCGCGCGACTTCTACAACAAGCTCGGTGAGCTGGGCATCTTCGGCATCGAGGTGCCGGAAGAGTACGGCGGCGCGGGCGAGACCACCATCAAGTACGAGACCGTGATCGCCGACGAGACGGCCCGCGCTGCGGTCAGCTTCGGAGGCTCCGCGGTCCACAGCGGCCTTTGTTTGGGCTACCTGACGCGATACGCCACCAAGGAGCAGAAGCAGCGCTGGCTGCCGAAGTTCGTCAGTGGCGAGGCCATGTACGCGATCGCGATGACCGAGCCGGGCACCGGCTCCGACCTGGCAGGCATGGCGACCAACGCCAAACTGTCCGACGACGGCACGCACTACATCCTCAACGGCGCCAAGACCTTCATCACCGGTGGCATGCTCGCCGACCGTGTCCTGGTGGTCTGCCGCACCTCCCCGGCACCGGCGGAGAATCGTCGCCTGGGCCTGACCATTCTCAACGTCGACGCGCACGCCGCGGGTTTCACAATCGGCCGCAAGCTCGACAAGATTGGCCTCAAAATCTCCGACACTGCGGAACTGTCCTTCGCCGACGTGAAGGTCCCCGTGGAGGACGTGCTTGGCGAGGAGAGCAAGGCCTTCTTCTACCTGGGCGAGAACCTGGTCAAGGAGCGCCTGGTCATCGGCATCAGCGCCGCTGCCACCGCGACCGCCGCGATCAGTTTCGCGATCGACTACACCAAGGACCGTCAGGTCTTCAGCAAGCCGGTGGCCTCCTTCCAGAACACCAAGTTCGTCCTCGCCGAGTGCGCCGCTGAGACCGAGGCGCTCCAGACCATGGTCGACAAGGCCATCGAGCTGTACGACACCGGCGAGCTAACCGCGGCCGACGCGTCAAAACTCAAACTGTTCGGAACCGAGGTCGCCGGCCGCGTCATCGACAAGTGCCTCCAACTACACGGCGGCTACGGCTACATGCTCGAGTACCCCATCGCCCGCCTCTACGCCGACACCCGCGTCAGCCGCATCTACGGCGGCACCAACGAAGTCCAGAAGACCGTCATCGCCAAGGACCTCGGAATCTGACCGAAGGTCGGGTAACAACATCGGGGATCCAAGCCCGAACTCAACCGGTCGTCGGGACAACACCGACCTGTTGGATCAACCGTAGATGCTCATTCAGTGCTTCAGCGGGTGCCTTCCAACCGAGGGACTTTCGGGGCCTGCTGTTAAGAGGTCATCTCGTTTGGGTCGCCGCTCCTGCCAGCGCGGTTGGCTTCTCACATGCCGCGGTCTGGGCCGTACCAAGGCTCGGGGCGTTCGTCGGCGGACATCGGCAGGTGTCGCATTTGCACTGGGCCGGATAGAAGGCTGCGCTGTTGGGACCGGTCATGTCATCACCGATGAGATAGCGGTAGAGCCATTCGGCGAAGCTCATGCGGTGCTCTGCCCAGGTTTCGTCGTAGCTCACCAAGAGCCTGGGGACACTGGTCGCAGAGATGAGGAAGATTGTCTCTCCTCGGTCGGTGCTCGCGATGGGCCACAGCCCGTTGCGGGTGCCGAAGCTCAACTCGTCGAGCCCGAAGAGCTGGCGCGGGTCCTCGTCCGCGTCGAGATCGAGCTCATCCCATGGAATCAACCGTCTCAAGCAATGGCGCGTGCCCGCTCTCGCCGCCCTCACCCGCTGGTGGGCGCCCGACCACGTCCGCGCCCTCACGATCGTCACCCTCGCCGGCGGCCTTGCCTCCACCGTCTTCACACCTGCCACTGCCGCGCTCGCCGACCACCTGTCCTGGCGGGCGACGTACGCCGTCCTCGCCCTGATCCTCGCCGCCGTGACAATCCGAACGCCCCTGGCCAGCGGCACCGCCAACCGCAGCCCACACCGGGTTCGCGGCCGGGGCTCCGGACGAGTGTCGATAGCGGGCATGACCTGCTACAGACCCGGTGAGAGGTCCCGGCTGATCTACGCCGTCCGCGAGTATCGGGGCCGTAAGGACGAGCCGAAGGGCTTCGGCTGGCGGGACTTCCGTGACCTGCTCATCCGCCAAGCAGCCATCACCGCCATCTGCGACGGCATCGAACGCATCACCAAACAATCCCTCGACGCCGCCGGACCCCGCCGGGGCGTTGACGCCCTTGGCGGTCAGGGTGCGGCGGCGAGTACCTCAGCCTCCTGGCCAGACCCGGCTCGAACGGACCGTGGCTGTGAGCAGCCGGGCTCCCTGCCGGTAGGGCAGGGAGCCTGCGGACACAAAGACCGCTTCCCGTCCTTCTGCGCGTGCAGAGCTCCTGGATGGGTCAGGCTTCGGGGATGTCGCGGCCGAAGGCTTCCAGCGTGATGGCGGCGGGTTCGGGGCCGCCGCGGGTGCCGGTGTCGAGGTTGTCGAGGGCTTCGAGTTCGGCGGGGGTGAGCTGGAAGTCGAAGACGTCGAAGTTCTCGACGATGCGCTGGGGGCGCACCGACTTGGGGATGGCGTTGCGGCCCTGCTGGAGGTGCCAGCGGAGCATGACCTGGGCGGGGGTCTTGCCGTGGGCGGTGGCGATGGCGGTGATGACGGGGTCGTCGAAGGTGCTGGTGCCGGTGCCGCGGTAGCTGGTGATGCCGCCTATGGGGGACCACGCCTGGGTGAGGATGCCGTGGGCGGCGTCGGCGGCCTGGACGGCGGGCTGGGCGAAGTAGGGGTGGACCTCGATCTGGTTGACGGCCGGGACCAGGGGCGCCTGCTTGAGGAGTTGGTCGAGGTGGTCGGGCATGAAGTTGCTGACGCCGATGGCGCGCACCCGGCCGTCGGCGAGGAGGGTCTCCAGTGCGCGGTACGCCTCCTGGGTGAGGTCGAAGCGGTCGGGCAGGGCCTGGTGGAGGATGAACAGGTCGATCTGCTCGACGCCGAGCTTACCGGCGCTCTTGTCGAAGGCGTGCAGGGTCTGGTCGTAGCCGTAGTCGCTGATCCAGACCTTCGTCTCGATGAAGACCTCGTCGCGCGGCAGGCCGGAGTTGCGGATGGCGTTGCCGACTTCGCGTTCGTTGGCGTAGGCGGCGGCGGTGTCGATGAGCCGGTAGCCGGTCTCCAGCGCGGAGGTGACGGCCTGTTCGGTGACGTCGGGGGGTGTCTGGAAGACGCCGAATCCGAGGGCGGGCATGGTCACGCCGTTGTTCAGGGTCAGGTGCTGCACGGGGTACTCCTCAGCGGGGCTGGTGGTCTGCCGGGGACGGGGTGTCGGCGCTGTTCTCGGTGACCTGGGCCAGGACGGTGGTGGCGCTCATGGCGGCGGGCCAGCCGGCGTAGAAGGCGAGGTGGGTGATGGCCTCGGCGAGTTCGTCGCGGGTCAGGCCGTTGTCCAGGGCGCGCTGCAAGTGGCCGGTCAGCTGGGCGTCGCGGCCAAGGGACACCAGGGCGGCGACGGTGATCAGGCTGCGGTCGCGCGGGGACAGATCCGGGCGCTTCCACACGTCGGCGAACAGCACGTCGTCGGTGAGGTCGGCCAGCTTGGGCGCGTGGTGGCGCATGAGGTCGGGTGCCACGCGGGGGTTGATGCCGGTCATCAGCGCTCCATCATCTTCATCTGCGCCGGGTTGTGGGTCTGCCCCGCGGCCGGGGGAAGGGCGCTGAGCCGGGCGAGTTGCTCGTCGGTGAGGTGGAGGGTGTCGGCGGCGGTGTTCTCCTCGACGCGGGCGACGCGGCGGGTGCCGGGGATGGGGGCGATGTCCTGGCCCTGGGCCAGCAGCCAGGCCAGCGCGACCTGTCCGGGGCTGGCGTCGATCTCGGCGGCGATGGCGGCGACCTGGTCGGCCAGGTTCAGGTTGTGCTGGAAGTTCTCGCCGGTGAAGCGGGGGTTGTCGGCGCGGAAGTCGTCTGCGGCGAACTGTTCGGGGGAGCGGATCGCGCCGGTGAGGAAGCCGCGGCCGAGCGGGGAGAACGGCACGAAGCCGATGTTCAGCTCACGCAGTACCGGAAGGACGCGGGCCTCGGGGTCGCGGGTGAACAGCGAGTACTCCGACTGCACGGCGGTGACCGGGTGCACGGCGTGGGCGCGGCGGATGGTGTCGGGGCCGGCCTCGGACAGGCCGATGTGCCTGATCTTGCCCTCGGCGACCAGCTCGGCCAGAGCGCCAACGGTCTCCTCGATCGGGGTGCCGGGGTCCACGCGGTGCTGGTAGTACAGGTCGATGTGGTCGGTGCCCAGGCGCTTCAGCGAGCCCTCGACGGCGGCGCGGACGCTGTCCGGGCTGCTGTCGGTGCCGCCCTCGCGGCCGGTGTGGGAGATCAGGCCGAACTTCGTGGCCAGCACCACGTGGTCCCGGCGGCCCTTCAGCGCGCGGCCCACCAGTTCCTCGTTGGTGTAGGGGCCGTAGACCTCGGCGGTGTCGATCAGGGTGACACCCAGCTCCAGGGCTCGGTGGATGGTGCGCACGGACTGCTCGTCGTCGCTGCCGCAACCGGTGTAGCCGTGGGACATGCCCATGGCTCCCAGGCCGATGCGGGAGACGTCCAGGTCACGCAGGCGGATGTGCTTCATGAGGATTCCCGTCCTTCGTTCGGTGGGGTGGTCGTGGTGGACTGGCGCGCGCTGGTCAGGGGCGGACGATGACCTTGAGGGCTTCGCGGTCGTTCATCAGGCGGTAGCCCTCGGCGACGTCCTCCAGGGCCACGGTGCGGTCGAACACGCGGCCCGGGTGGATGCTGCCGTCCAGGATGCGCGGCATGAGTTCGTTGATGTAGGCGCGGGCGGGGGCGACGCCGCCGGTCAGGGTGATGTTGCGCAGGAACTCGGGGAAGCCGAGCGGCACCTCCGGGTACTGCGGGGCGCCGACGCGGCTGATGGTGCCGCCGTCGCGGACCACCCCCGCGGCCTGCACCAGAGCGTCCTTGAGACCCACGCATTCCAGCACCCGCCCGGTACCGCGCCCGCCGGTCAGCTCGCGCACCGCGGCCACGCCCTCCTCGCCGCGTGCGGCGACCACGTCGGTGGCACCGAACGCGCGGCCCAGGTCGGTGCGCGCAGCGTGGCGGCCCATAAGGATGATCCGCTCCGCACCCAGCAGCTTGGCGGCGATGACCGCGGACAGGCCCACCGCGCCGTCGCCGACCACGGTCACGCTCTCGCCCGCCCGGACGCCGGCGGTCAGGGCCGCGTGATAACCGGTGCACAGCACGTCCGAAAGGGTGAGCAGGTCCGGCAGCAGCTCGGAATCCTCACCGACCGGCAGCGGGACCAGGGTGCCGTCGGCAAAGGGGACGCGGGCGGCCTGGCCCTGGCCGCCGTCGACGCCGTTCACGCCCCACGGGCCGCCGTGCTCGCAGGAGGTGTGCAGCCCCGCGCGGCAGTACTCGCAGGTGCCGTCACTGTAGGTGAACGGGGCCACCACCAGGTCCCCGACCTTGACGCTGGTGACCTGCGGGCCGGTCTCCTCGACCACGCCCAGGAACTCGTGGCCCATCTGCCGCGGCGTATCGGTTAGTGGTTGTGACTTGTAAGGCCACAGGTCGCTCCCGCAGATGCACCCGAGCACGATCCGCACCACCGCGTCGGTGGGCTGCTGGACCTTCGGGTCCGCCACGTCCTCGACCCGGACGTCACCGGCCTGGTGGAGCAGGGTTGCACGCATGGACTCAACTCTCCCTAACAGGGGCTGACCCGGCACCCGGGTCGGCGGCACCCCTCATCGGCTGCCTGCTACCCAGCGAACACCGCACACCGCCTGATCGGGGGCGCCAAGCGGACCCTGGCAGGGTCCCCCACCCCCGAGTCCCATGAGGCGCCCGGACGTAGTGTCGAGGCATGGACCGACGCAGCGAGATCCGCGACTTCCTCACCACCCGCCGCGCCCGGATCACCCCCGAGCAGGCCGGCCTCACACCCTCCCCGCTCGCCGGAGCACGCCGCGTCCCGGGCCTTCGCCGGGAGGAAGTCGCCCAGCTCGCCGGAGTCAGCGTGCCCTACTACACCCGCCTGGAGCGCGGCGACGCCCGCGGCGCCACCGACGCCGTCCTGGACGCCATCGCCAGCGCCCTGCAGCTGGACGACGCCGAACGCGCCCACCTGTTCGACCTGGTCCGCACCACCAACGCCACCACCGCCCAGACCCGCACCCCCCGCCACCCCGCCCGCCGCACCCTGCGCCCGGAACTGTGGAACATGCTGGAGGCCATGAACGGCGTCCCCGCCTACATCCGCAACGGCCGTCTGGACCTCCTGGCCGGCAACGCCCTGGCCCGCGCCCTGTTCGCACCCGTCTTCGACAGCCCGGCCCGCCCGGTAAACTCCGCCCGCTTCACCTTCCTGGACCCGGCCGCGCCCGAGTTCTACCCCGACTGGGACGCCGTCGCCGACCAGAACGTCGCCACCCTGCGCGCCGAAGTCGGCCGCAACCCCCACGACAAGGCCCTGTCCGACCTCATCGGCGAACTCTCCACCCGCGGCGACACCTTCGACCGCCGCTGGGCCCGCCACGAAGTCCGCCGCCACCGCGCCGGCGCCAAACGCATCACCCACCCCCTCGTCGGCGACATGACCTTCAACTACGAGACCATGCACCTCACCGCCGACGAGGGCCTGTACCTCATCATCTGCGGCGTCGCCCCCGGCAGCCGCGACGCCGAAGCCCTCAACCTCCTCGCCAGCTGGAACACCACAACGACGACGTCCCCGTCCAACACCTGACGCGGCCACCACCGCGTCCGCGCTCGCGCCGTTCGTCGGTGCACGCGCTGGTGGTGGACAAGAATGCGTGAACGCTGACGGTCCCCGAGGCCGCCGCCCCTCCCTGCAATCGAACGAACCTGTCACCCTTCGCGACCGCTCCCCAAGATCTGTGCCAGAACCTCCCAGAGATCGACGAAGCCACCTCCGATACTCACTGGGAGGCGTCACTGCTGCGTCCAGGGGTCGCGAACGGTCCCTGCCAGCACGCCGCAACCGCACCAGCCCGCCCTGCGTCCGGGCAAGTGAAAGCTGAACCCGAGATCAACTCGCCATTGACGGAAGGTAGATTCCAGATCCGCAGGTCAGAACGGGCTCTGTGCCACGGTTCGCGAGTTCCTGCCACCGGCTACGGGCCACCCGCGCTTTCCGACAAGCGCGCGGCGGTCTCGAACCTGGCGGACCTCAGGCACCTGCCCGGCACGGCCGGCGGTCTTCACCGTCCCAGCATCCCACCCGTACTTTTCTCGAAGGAACACCCCACATGCTCCGCCTCAAGCGCCTCGCCGCCTCGGCCCTCATCACTGCCACGGTTGTGACCGGCACCTCGCTGGCCACCGCCACCACGGCCTCCGCAGCGAGTTACCAATGCAAGACCAGCAGCGCCTCCGTCGACAACCCGGCCTACTCCGGTCCCTACTCCGACAACTACAACTTCGACGTCAAGCTCTGTGCCAAGCGCTCCGGCGGCTACATATACGCATACGCCAAGGTCGACTTCGAGGGACCCGTCTGGTACGTCAACCAGACCGACACCCTCGACGCCGCCCGCTTCCACCTCCAGATCAAAAAGTCCGTATCCGGCACCGACCCCGTCGTGAAATCGGCGAACTACACCGGCCTCGAGTACAAGCTCGAACATGGCAACACGGCAGGCAACGGCAGCTACACCACCGGGACGATCAAATACAAGGCCGGCTCGAGCCGCTACCTCGCCGACGGCGTCATCCAGCTCGACTGGGACGGCGACGGCAAGGGCTATCGGAACACGAACTTCAGCGCCTCCCCGACCGTCTAAGAGGGCAGTTCGTGAGTCTTTGAGTGATTCTGTCATCGCCCGATGGTGTGGGTGCGGGCGGAATTCCGCTGGTCCGCAGCTGGTGGTCTGTTGGGGTGGCCGTGTGAGTGAACGCAGGTCGTACCCAAGCGACTTATCGGATGAGCAGTGGTCGTTAATCGAGCCGGTTGCTGCGTCGGCTCGACGATCCGGAATGGCTGGAGTGGCCGCGAGACTACAAGCGCCGCGAGACCGCCGTTCTGTTCGGCGGCCTGGTGGCACGGCTCGAGGGCGACTTCTCAGCTCGGTGCCTTACTGAGCAGGACACCAAGGACTCCAGCGAGTACGGACGCGTCGTCGTGCCCGCGGAAGCAACCGTCTGTGGGACTCGGATCGTGGTCTGCGTGAGCAAGTTCGGGTCGCTCGCCCTGGTCTGTGCAGACAACCCGGAGCCTTTCTCGGTACCGAAGAGGCCCGAGCCGAAGGCGAGCTGGACTCTGCTGATCTTGACCAGGTCGATCGGGCGTTGGTCGACCTCGGGTACATGGTGGTTCCCGAGGAGCTGCTGGAGCGCGACTACGACGGGCTGAGCCGGCTGGCCTTGCACGTCCAGCGCCCCAGTTGGCGTGACCGCCTCTTCGGCATCCTCTGACGATCACGGCCCAAGGGCCAAGTGGTGGCGCGGGTGGCTTCGTCCACGAAGAGATGGCTCTGGCACATATTCCGTGACAGTTTCACTCTACGTATTCGAGTTCTGCAGCCTCAAATCGATCCCGGTTAGCGTAGAGCGTTCGCGAAGACAGCGCGGTTGGCGGCTGCGTGTTCGTGTTCACGCCGGGACCAGGCGATCCGGGGGACGATCTGCTCGCTGTCAGCCACGCGTGGGTCTGGAGCGTTGAGGTGCTGGTGCCACCAGAGGGCGTTGTGGTTCTGGCGGTCGAGGATGGCGTCGACGAGGTTGCCGCGCTCGGAGGTGTCGAGCCCGTAGGAGTCGGTGAGAATCCTTACCTGGTGTGCCTGTGCGTGGGGGATGGGACTTGCGGCTTGGAGGAGATGCACCAGGTCCAGGCCATGTATCCGAGGTCTTCCAGGGGGTTGCCAGGTGCTGCTGTATCGAAGTCGATGAAGGCCACCGGTCGACCTTGGTGGAAGACGACGTTGTTCGGGCCTGGATCGTGCTGGCAGACGACCGGAGATGTCCCGGTAAGGCGGCTGCTGCGAGTGGCTTCATGCAGCGAGCGCAGAAGAGCGCCGGCAGCCGCAACCTGATCGTCTTTCCAGAGCTGGAATCTGGCTGGCACTCGGCCAGGCACGTAGGTGAATGTGTCGCGGCCTGCGCTGTCGAGTCCGAGATACCGTGGTGCGCCTTTGAACTTGCGTTGTTGAAGGTGGTGCAGCAGTTCGGTGACGAAGACTGATCTGGCAGTGACCGGCCTGCGGACGGTGTCGCCAACGCGGACGACCCCCGGAGTGATACGCCCTCCGGACAGTGGAACTTCGCCCTCTCCTGTGTGCATGACACCAGTTTCTCGCATTCTGGCTGCTCCGGGTGACATCCGTTTGAGCGTCGAAGCTCGTTCACGGAGCGAGCAGCACGCGTTTCCGGAGGAGCTGGAATCCGGCGCGGCCGAACATCTGGCGTTTAAGACCGACCGGCAAATGGTGGCGCTGCCTGACGGCCGGTCACTCTGGGCATGAGTACAGGCACGGGCCTGAGTGATCATGGAGTTCTCTACGCTC
>NZ_JBHVWN010000082.1:0-5328 GCF_042882275.1 Streptomyces sp. NPDC058231
CCACCGACGGGTACTACACCGTGCGGTCCACGGAGACCGGCCAGTGCCTGGACGTGGTGCGCGGCAAGAAGTACCTGGGCGCACCCCTGGAGGTGGGGGCGGAGATCTCGCTCGGGAGCTGCTCGGCGACGTCGCGCACGCAGCGCTGGCAGCTGGACACCGGCGCGGGCGCGCTGACGCTGCGCAACGCGATCACGCAGCTGCACCTGACGGAGCGGGCGTCGGACGGCGCCGCGGTCCAGACCACGGGTGCGACACCGCTCAGGGCGCGCTCCGCCTGACGCGGCGCGGCTGACGGCGTATCCCGCCCGACGCGGCACAGAGCCGGGCCCCGCCCGCCGGACACCTGATCTCCGGCGCGCGGGGCCCTTCCATGTGCGGTGCTGCGTAACGCGGTCGAGCCGCCGCCGGTGCCGACCGGGGCCGCCCGCACCCGTTGAGGACAAGCAGCCGGCGGCTTCCGGGGCACGGAACGCGAGCGGGCTCGGTCCGCCCCGCGGGGCGGACCGAGCCCGTGGCGGCGGCCGGAACCAAAGCCCTTCGTCCGGGCCGGGTTCGGATCAGGCGCCGGGACGGACGAGCCCGGCATGATCCGAACGGGAGACCTCAGTCGTTCGGCACCGTCTCGTAGCGCGGGGTGTTCTCCGCCATCTGCCGCAGTGCGTCCTTGCGGTCCCGCTTGGAGAGCCGGTCGATGTAGAGGTAGCCGTAGAGGTGGTCCGTCTCGTGCTGCAGGCAGCGGGCGAAGTAGCCGTTGCCACGGATCCTGACCGGGTTGCCCTTGGCGTCCTGGCCGCGCACCACCGCGTAGTCCGGGCGGGCCAGCTCGGCGTAGGCCGTCGGGACGGAGAGGCAGCCCTCGTTGGAGTCGTCGAGGATCCGCTGCTCCGGCGGCAGCTCCTCGAGCACCGGGTTGCAGACGGCGCCCACGTGGCGTACCCCGTCGTCGTCCGGGCAGTCGTAGACGAAGACCTTGAGGTCCACGCCGATCTGGTTGGCGGCCAGGCCCACGCCCTCCGCCGTCCGCTGGCTGGCGAACATGTCGTCGATCAGCCTGCCCAGCTCGTCATCGAACTCGGTGACGTCCTTGCACTCCTTGTGGAGCACCGGGTTGCCCACGACCGTGATCGGACGCGAGGTTCCGCGCTCGCGGTACGCCGCCTCACGCGCCTCACAGTCCTCGGTGTCCACGACGAAACCCTCGTCGTCGACGCTGATCTGCTCGTCCGTCTCCTGCTGCGCCATGTCCGCCGTACGCCTTCCTCAAAACCCGAATCGATGCCCCCACAGCCTAACGGCCTCCTTCACGGTGAGGAGTGGGCTTCCGACGCCGCCCGCCGGTCCGCCCGTGCGTCCGGGTCCGCCCGTGCGTCCGTGCCCCGCCGAAACGGTCTCCGGCTCAGCAGACTTCTTCGAGATCCCGCCACTCGCGGCTGTCCGGGCTGTCCGCCACCCAGCCGTCCAGCAGCCCGCGCACCAGACCGGCCGGTGCCGCTATCCCGCATTCACGCTCCGGCACCCACAGTTCGCCGGCGGTGCGGTGTCCCAGCGGGCCCGGATGACCGGGCTCGCTGTGGTCGTGCGGGTCGAGGTGTTCTCCGTCGCCCTCGTCGCTCTCCATGCGGCTCTCCGAGCAGGCGCGGCAGAGCAGCCGTACCGAGGACGACCAGTCCTCGGCGGCGAACCCGGCATCGGAGGCCAGTCGCTCCAGGGCGTCCCGGTCCGCCTCCGTGGCGGCTTCGAGGAGCACCACCCAGGTGGGCACGGGGGACGGCGCCCACAGCTCGATCTCGTCGAACACCGGGTAGGAGGGTCCGGCCGCGGTGACCCGCTCGCCGTGCGGCACCCCGTCGTGCAGGACGACCTCGCCCCAGCGCCGCCCCGAGGACGGCAGCGGGATCGACAGCACTTCCATCCGGGCCGGATCCAGCCTGCGGCCCCAGACGACCTCGGCCTCGCCCTCGGGCGACAGCCGTACCGCCGCGCTGCCCAGCTCCATGCCGGTCGGCTCGCTGTTGGCCGCCGCGGTGTGCTGGCCTGCGCCGGGCACCTTCAGGCCGTACGCCTGCCAGGCGCGGCGGGCCAGTGGCCAGTCCTGAAGGGCGGTGGCGGCGATCCCCACGTTCCACCAGTCAGGAGCGCCGGACTCCTTGTCCAGGAGCGCGACGGCGCGCAGCCCTGCGGCTCTCGCCTGCTCCCAGTCGTGCCGGAACTTGTGCAGCAGCGCGAGGTTGAACCACGACTCGGAGAGCCAGGGCTCCAGGTCCGCCGCCCGCGTCAGCAGTGCGCCCGCGTCCTCGTACCGGCCGTCGCCGATCAGCGTGAACGCGCGGTCGGTGGCCTGCCGCCAAGAGGCGGAGGGCCGATGCCGTACCTTCCCGAAGATCCTCACGATTCCCGCCTGTCCCGACTGGACACCCTCGTTTTCCGCTCTCCTTCGCATCCAACCATGCCCGGCCGGACGCCCGCTCATTACCCATGGGTTACCCAGGCGGGACAGGGGTCAGACCGCCCCGGGCCAGGACCCGGGCAAGCGACTCCACCACCTCCGGCTGGTAGTCGTGGCCGGTGCCGAGCCTCAGCTGCTCCAGCGCGTCGAGCGGGCCGCTGAGGCCTTCCCCGCACAGGTCGTCGTATGCGTTGACGGCCCGGACGATCCGGGCGGACAGCGGCTGATCACGGTACGGGTCGGCCTGCCGCTCCACCACGACGGCGACCTCGGCGTCCACCCCGGTCTGCCGGACCACGGCCCCGCCGAGCAGTGCGATCCGGCGCTGCTCGGCGGCGGGCAGCGGGGCGGTCGCGCCCTCGGGCACCGGGTCGACGAGGGAAAGCTGTCCGATGTCGTGCATCAGAGCGGCGTACTCCAGCACGGTCAGCTCGGCGCCGGAGAGCCCCAGCTCACGGCCGACGGCCGTGCAGAGCGCCGCCACCCTGCGGGCATGCCCGTGCGGGGTGTACCCGGCGATCTCGGTGGACCGGGCGAGTGAGGCGATCGTCTGCCGGTAGGTGGTGCGTACGGCGGCGAACCGGCGGAACGACACCTGGGTCAGCAGCAGCGGTACACAGAGCACGGGCAGCGCCCACAGTCCGGCGACGGCGACCCCCAGCGCCATCACCGCACCGGTCGCGCAGACCGCGGACCCGATGCCGAGGAGGGCACGGAGCTCGTCGCGGAGCAGCGGCCCGTACGGGTAGCGGGTGCGGGAGCGCAGCAGCAGGGCGCCGAGCACGGCGTCGCACAGGGCGGTGAGCCCGAGCAGGACGAGCAGGAAGACCGCGAAGTAGGGGCCGTCGCCGAACCAGTCCGCGGACCGGCCTGAGTTGTGGAGCGGCTGGAAGCACACTGCGGCGAAGGAGACCGTGACGATCCGCCGGGCCGCCTGATCGGCGGTGGGCCCGCTGCCCCGCGCCACATGGGGCACCGCGGCGACGAGCTGGGCGGCGACGAGCACGGCGACGACCTGGAGGACGCCGTGGCTGGTGGGTTCCCCGGCGCTGCGTCCGAGCAGCGCGTAGGCGAGCGCGCCGGCCGCTCCGAGCGGCGCGGGCTCCCGCTCGGAGGGCAGCGCCCCCCAGCGGGCGAGCTCACCGACGGTGATCAGCACCCCGAAGGCGAGTGCGTGTCCGGGTTCGTGAATGCCGTGCCAGAGGGTGTGCGCCAGCCCTCCGGCGGCGAGGACCGCGGCGCCGCCACGCAGGGCGAGTACGGCACGGGTCACCGCGGACGGTCCCGGGCGGCGTCAGTTCCGTCCGGCGCCTGGGCGCGGCCCGGTCCCCGCACCGCTCCGGCGCCCTCGGCGCGCGGCAGCGGGACCGTCTCGTCGGCCGTCACCGCCGTCGCCCACCCGTTCCGTTCCACCCCTCGCGCCAGCGCCCGCACCATCCGCGGATCGAACTGTGTCCCCGCGCACCGCTTCAGTTCCTCCACGGCCGCCGGCACCGGGCGCCCTCTCCGGTACGACCTGGTCGACGTCATCGCGTCGAACGCGTCGGCCACCGCGACGACCCGGGCGAATTCGGGGATCTCCCGTCCGCTGAGCCCGTACGGGTAGCCACTGCCGTCGAGCCGCTCGTGGTGGTGCAGGATCGCCGCACGGGCCTCGCCCAGGAAGCCGATGCCCCGGACGATCTCGTGCCCGTACTCCGGGTGCAGCTCGATCACGCGCCGTTCCTCCGGGGTGAGCGGCCCGTCCTTGCGCAGCACCCGGGTCGGCACGCCGAGTTTGCCGACGTCGTGCAGGATCCCGGCGAACCGGAGCACTTCGAGCCGCTCCTCCGCCATGCCGAGCTCCCTGGCGATCAGTACGGAAGCCCTCCCGACGCGCTCGCTGTGCCCACGGGTGTACGTGTCCTTGATGTCGACGGCCTGCACCAGGGCCCGGATGGTGGCGCGGTGCGCGGCGTGCTCACGGTGGTACTGGGCGAAGACCCAGCAGGAGATGTACATCGGCAGCAGGACGAAGAGCGCGGACAGCGGCCCGTACGAGCTGCGCCACAGCACGGCCATCATCAGCCCGGCGAGGCCGTGCACCAGGTGCGGCCCCAGTGAGCGCGGCAGCAGCCCGCTCCAGGCGCGCCGCAGCGGCAGCCGTTCGGCCGCGGCCAGGATCGCGCCGTCCAGGGCGGTCAGCACGAGACTGAAGGCGAGCGCCGCGGCGCAGGCGGGGAGCAGGGCGTACGGGAAGTCGGGCAGCCGGCCGGGGCCCGGTCCGCCGAGCGTGGCACCCCCGCCCAGCAGCCTGTGGACGGACGACGCCGTCCACACGGTGAGGGCGAGCTGCGCCGCACGCCAGATCCGGCGGGCCGTTTCGGGCGCCTGCTCCACCCGGCCGGCGAGTGAGCCGGGGATGGCGGTCAGCGCGGCGGCGGCGGGCGGGAGCAGGAACGCCGCCGCGAGCAGCAGCGGAAAGAAGGATCCGGCGGTGATCGGCACCGATCCGCCGAAGAAGGGGCGGCGGCCGGGTAGTTCGCAGGCCAGGTAGAGCGCGGTGAGCAGAGCGACCGTGGTCCAGGGCGCACCTGCTCCACCGGGCAGCAGCGCGGGCACCGCACAGAGGACGGCGCAGACGGCGGCGGCCAGGATGCACGCGCGCGCCGCTCCCCCGGTGGCTCTCACCCGCCCCGCCCGCCCTCCGCCATGGTCAATGAGGGCGCCAGGTTAGCGAGTTGGACGCGCGGTCGAGCGTCGTTGACCCCGATTAGCACGTTCGGGTGAAGCGCCCGCCGGCGGCGGTGGTACGCAGGTGGGGCGGGGCGCCGCAGGGGCGGCCCCCCCCCCCCGGGCCCGGGCGAAGAGGGGCCCCCCCGCCACGGGGGGCCGCCCGC
>NZ_JBHVWN010000082.1:5338-35588 GCF_042882275.1 Streptomyces sp. NPDC058231
CGGGGGTTCGCGGGTCTTACCCCCCTATTCCCCGTTGGGGGTGCCCCCCCGCGCGGGGGGGGGGTTCCGGTGGGGGGGCGCCCCGCTCGTTGCGCGCCCCGCCCCACCGTGCACGGGAAGAGAGGGGACCGCGCCTCAGCGGCTGCCGTCCGTCACTCCGTGGCGGCGCTCGGTTCGGTCTCCGCCACCACGTCGTGTTCCGGCACGGCCTGGCCGGAGCGGATCAGGTCGATCCGGCCCATCACCTTGGAGCGCAGGTCGCTCGGCACGTCGTCCTGGCCGCAGCAGCGCTTCACCAGCTTCTTCACCGCTTGCTCCAGGCCGTACTTCTCCAGGCACGGGGAGCACTCGCCGAAGTGCGTCTCGAATTTGGTGCAGTCGCTGTCGGGCATCTCATGGTCGAGGAACTCGTAGAGATGATCGAGGACCTCTGAGCAGTCTGTCTCGTGCGGCTCTCCGCAGCTCATGAGCCCGAGCCTTTCCGATCGTCCGACTCTCCGGCGCCGGCCGGGACGAGCCCGCGGTCACGGGCGTAGTCCTCCAGCATGCCGCGCAGTTGGCGGCGGCCCCGGTGCAGTCGGGACATCACCGTACCGATGGGAGTCCCCATGATGTCCGCGATCTCCTTGTAGGCAAAGCCCTCTACATCGGCGAGATACACCGCGATGCGGAACTCCTCGGGGATCGCCTGCAGTGCGGACTTCACGTCCGAGTCCGGCAGGTGGTCCAGCGCCTGGGACTCGGCGGAGCGCAGGCCGGTCGACATGTGCGACTCGGCACGCGCGAGCTGCCAGTCCTCGATCTCCTCGGCGGCACTGCGCTGAGGTTCGCGCTGCTTCTTGCGGTACGAGTTGATGAACGTGTTGGTGAGGATGCGGTACATCCACGCCTTGAGGTTCGTCCCCTCGCGGAACTGGTGGAAGGAGCCGTACGCCTTCGCATACGTCTCCTGAACCAGGTCCTCGGCGTCCGCGGGATTGCGCGTCATGCGCAGCGCGGCCGAGTACATCTGGTCGAGGAAACCGAGGGCGTCCCGCTCGAAGCGCGCATTGCGCTCGGCAGTCGTCTCCTCCGCGCGGCCGTCGTCGGTCCCTGTGTCGGTACCGGTGACCGGACCCACCTCCTCCAACGCTGTGGCGGCTCCGAGACCGGAACCGCTCGAATCGGAGAATAGTCGACCTTGCTTCGACGCGGGCTGTCGTTCCGATCCGCTCAGCGCCCGCCCGGGGGTGGTCTTCGCCGCATGCAACACCGTCCACTCCAGGTCAGCGGCGTTCGAGCGGCGCGGGCAGATGGTCGAACCCATGCGACGGACTCCCTCTCCACATACGACGTTGATGAACCGATGTCCCGAACAACAGTGGCCCCCCACTCAACATTCCCGGAGGTCCCCGAGCGCCGCGGGTGTGACCGGGTCCACCCGGAAGGGGTCCGCGGAGCCGTGTTCACGGCAGCCGGTCCAGCCACCGGACCACGGCGTCGGTGAGCATCCCCATCGCCTGATCCTCGGTCAGTCCGGATCTCTTCGGCACGGAGAAACCGTGGTCCGCGTACGGCACCTCGGTGATCTCGTACTGCCCGGGAGGGAATTCGGCGGGCCGCCCGAACGGGTCGTTTCCGCCCTGCACGACGAGCGTGGGCACGCCCGAGCCGAGCAGCTCGTCCTCGCGGGACCGCTCCGGCTTTCCCGGCGGGTGGAGCGGGAAGCTGAGCGCGAGTACGGCGTGGGCGCCCAGCCCGGCCGCCGTCCGGCAGGCCACCCGTGCCCCCGCGCTGCGTCCGCCGGCGACGACGGGCAGCCCCGGGGCGGTGAGCGCCGGCCACAGATCGCGCCAGCCGGCGTCGAGGGTCTTCGGGGCGGGTGCGAGCTTCTTCCCGGCGACCCGCCACGGCTGCTCCACCAGGGCGACGCTCACCCCGTGGGCGGGCAGCACGGCGGCCAGCGCCCGGAGGTCGCGGGCCTCGATGCCGCCGCCGGCGCCGTGGCCGACGGCGAGCACCAGGCGGGATCTCCTCGCGGGCAGCCAGGTGATCCGGGCGGGCCCGGGAGTGGTGTCGACCGTCTCGACCGTCCGGGTCGTCTCTGCGGGACTCACGCGTACCATCCTGCCCCGGTCAGAAGAGCGTGCCGACCTCCGGCGCGGCCAGTTCGTCCAGCAGTTCGGGCCCGTTGTTGCGGACGTTGCTGACGGCCGTCCCGACGGGGTACGCCCGCATCAGCCCTCCGGGCGGCGGGGCGAGCAGCTCACGCAGCTCGTCGACGCCGGTGCGCGACGGGTCGAGCCAGGCGTCCCAGCGATCCGGCGTCAGCATCAGCGGCATCCGGGGGTGGATGTCGGCGAGCGTGGCCGGCCCCTCGGCCGGGGCGACGGCGAGCGGGCCGGTCTCCGCCTCGGTGGTGATCACGGAGCAGGTCACCCACCAGGCCTGCGGATGGTCGTCCGGCAGTGTCCGGTCACGCCAGAACTCGTACAGTCCGGCCATCGCGAAGACCGACCCGTCGGCGGGGGTCACGAAGTAGGGCTGCTTCCGCGGCCGCTTCCGCTTCCCCTCCTCCTCCAGCTGCCGCTCGTCGGCGCCGGTGACCCACTCGTAGTAGCCGTCGGCGGGAAGGATGCAGCGCCGGGAGACGAAGGGGCGGCGGAACGAGGGCTTCTCGTGGACCGTCTCGGCCCGGGCGTTGATCATCCGGGCGCCGCCCTCGGGCGACTTGGCCCAGGAGGGTACGAGTCCCCACTTCAGCGCGCGCAGCTGGCGAACCGGACGTGGGTCATCCGCGTCTTTCACAGGACGTTCCAGTACGGCGTAGACCTCTTTGGTCGGCGCCACGTTGTAGTCGGGCTCCAGCGCCTCCGCCGGTTCCCACTTCTCGACCGCGAAGAGCCCGGTCAGGTCCTCGGGCCGCCGACTCGCTGCATACCGTCCGCACATGGGTGCCAGACTGCCACGACCCACCGGCACGACCGCAAGGAGCCGCCACCGCCATGGACAGCACCGAACTGGGCAATCTGTGGGACCGCGTCTTCGGTACCCAGCCCGCACCCGCGCAGTGGCTGGTGATCGTGACGGCCGTGGTCGCGCTCGCCGCCGTCGCCCCGCGCCCGATATGGCGGCTCTCGCGCAATGCGATCACCATCGCGCACGAGGGCGGACACGGACTGGTCGCACTGCTCAGCGGGCGCAGCCTGCAGGGCATCCGGCTGCATTCGGACACCAGCGGGCTGACGGTGAGCCGCGGCCGGCCCACCGGCATCGGCATGATCCTCACCGCGGCGGCGGGGTACACCGCGCCGCCGCTGCTGGGTCTGGGCGGCGCCTGGCTGCTGGCCGACGGCAGGATCACGCTGCTGCTGTGGGTGGCGACCGCGCTGCTCGCCGTGATGCTCGTGATGATCCGCAACCTGTACGGAGCTCTCACGGTGATCTTCACCGGTGCGGCGTTCCTGCTGGTGTCCTGGCTCGCCACCCCCGACGTGCAGTCACTCTTCGGCTACACCGTGGTCTGGTTCCTGCTGCTCGGCGGCGTACGCCCGGCGTTCGAGCTCCAGGCCAAGCGGCGGCACGGCGGCGCACCGGACTCGGACGCGGACCAGCTGTCCCGGCTGACGGATGTGCCGGCCGCGCTGTGGCTCTGCTTCTTCCACGCGGTCTCGGTCTGCGCACTGATCGGCGGAGGACGCTGGCTGCTCGGCCTGTGAGGGCCGACCGCGGCCCGTCCACCCGCGGCGCCGTCTACCACGCTCGTGTTACGTGACAGTTTCAGACCATTTGATCGGGATCTGGCATTGCGGCGAGCCACTAAAGTGAGATCCATGACCGAAAGTGCCGTGCACCCCGCCCTCTGGCCCGCCCCCCACGCAAGCGGAGCCGTCGACGCGACCGTCACCGTGCCCGGATCGAAATCGGTCACCAACCGGGCGCTGGTCCTCGCCGCCCTGGCCGCCGAGCCGGGCTGGCTGCGCCGCCCGCTGCGCTCCCGCGACACGCTCCTGATGGCACAGGCGCTGCGCGCCATGGGCGTCGGCATCGAGGAGGGCGTCGGCCCGGACGGCTCGGGCGAGGCCTGGCGGGTCATTCCGGCCGGACTGCACGGCCCCACGACGGTCGACGTCGGCAACGCCGGTACGGTCATGCGTTTCCTGCCGCCGGTCGCCGCCCTCGCCGACGGACCGGTCCACTTCGACGGCGACGCGCGTTCCTACGAACGGCCGCTGAACGGTGTGATCGACGCGCTGCGGGTGCTCGGCGCCCGGATCGACGACGACGGGCGCGGCTCGCTGCCGATGACCGTGCACGGCGGCGGCGCCCTGGACGGCGGCCCGGTGGCGATCGACGCCTCCTCGTCCTCCCAGTTCGTCTCGGCGCTGCTGCTTTCGGCGCCGCGCTTCAACCAGGGCGTCGAGGTGCGTCACACCGGTTCCCGACTGCCGTCGATGCCGCACATCCGGATGACGGTCGACATGCTGCGGGCGGTCGGCGCCCAGGTGGACGAGCCGGAGACGGGCGGCGAGCCGAATGTGTGGCGGGTCTCGCCCTCCGCGCTGCTCGGCCGCGACCTGACGGTCGAGCCCGACCTCTCGAACGCGCAGCCGTTCCTCGCCGCGGCGCTGGTCACCGGTGGCCGGGTGACGATCCCCGACTGGCCGGAGCACACCACTCAACCGGGTGACGCGCTGCGTGAGATCTTCACCGCGATGGGCGGCAGCGCCGAGCTGACCGAGCGCGGTCTGACGTTCACCGGTACGGGCCGCATCCACGGCATCGACGTCGACCTCGGCGAGGTCGGCGAGCTGACCCCCGGTATCGCCGCGGTCGCCGCCCTCGCCGACTCCCCGTCCACGCTGAGCGGCGTCGCGCATCTGCGGCTGCACGAGACGGACCGGCTGGCGGCGCTCACCAAGGAGATCAACGGTCTCGGCGGCAACGTCACCGAGACCGCCGACGGGCTGCACATCGAGCCGAGTCCGCTGCACGGCGGTACGTTCCACACGTACGACGACCACCGGATGGCCACCGCCGGGTCGATCATCGGCCTCGCCGTACCCGGAGTGGAGATCGAGAACGTGGCGACAACCGCCAAGACCCTGCCGGATTTCCCGCAGATGTGGACCCGAATGCTCGGGGTCTGACCCATGCGTCGCTACGGCAAGAACCCCGACGAGGACGACATCCGGTTCCGCCCCAACCCGAAGGGCAACCGGCCCCGCACGCATACCCGCCCCAAGCACGAGGACGCCGAGGAGGGCATGGTCCTCACCGTCGACCGCGGCCGCCTCACCTGCCTGGTCGACGGGCGGACGATCACCGCGATGAAGGCCCGCGAGCTGGGCCGCAAGGCCGCGGTGGTCGGCGACACCGTCTCGATCGTGGGCGATCTCTCCGGCGACAAGGACACCCTCGCCCGCATCGTCCGTATCGGTGAGCGCCGCTCGGTGCTGCGGCGGACGGCGGACGACGACGATCCGTACGAGCGGGTGGTCGTCGCCAACGCGGACCAGTTGGCGATCGTCACCGCACTGGCCGATCCGGAGCCGCGGCCACGCATGATCGACCGCTGTCTGGTGGCGGCGTACGACGGCGGGCTCACCCCGCTCCTGGTCCTCACCAAGTCCGACCTGGCGTCCCCGGACAAGCTCCTCGAGGCGTACACCCCGCTGGGTGTCCCGTACATCGTCACCAACCGTGAGGAACTGCAGAACGGCGACGCGGCGCAGCAGGTGCGCGAGCACCTGAACGACCGGGTCACCGCATTCGTCGGGCACTCCGGCGTCGGGAAGACCACCCTGGTCAACGCCCTGGTGCCGAAGGACCGTCGGCGCACCACCGGGGTCGTCAACGCCGTCACGGGCCGCGGCCGGCACACCACCACCTCGGCGCTGGCGCTGCCGCTGCCCGACGGGCACGGCTGGGTGGTCGACACCCCCGGCGTGCGTTCCTTCGGGCTGCACCACATCGACCCGTCCCGGGTCATCCACGCCTTCCCCGACCTGGAACCCGGCACCGAGGAGTGCCCGCGCGGCTGCACCCACGACGCCGCCCAGCCGGAATGCGCACTGGGCGCCTGGGTGACGGCCGGGCATGCCGACGCCGCGCGCCTGGACTCGCTGCACCGGCTGCTGGCCACGCGGGAGCGACGCGAAGGGGACTGACCCGGGCACGTTTGCGCACTGCTGCTGACGGTAAGTGCATAATCACTCAGCGGGGCAGAGCGGTCACGACACGGGAGGGAACCGACGATGGCGTGGCTGCTGGTCGTGGTAGCAGGGCTTCTGGAGACCGGCTTCGCCGTCTGTCTGAAACTGTCGCACGGCTTCACCCGGCTCTGGCCGACCATCGCGTTCTGTGTCTTCGCGCTCGGCAGCTTCGGTCTGCTGACCCTCTCCCTGAAGAAGCTCGACGTGGGGCCCGCGTACGCCGTCTGGACCGGCATCGGTGCGGCGGGCACCGCGATCTACGGCATGGTCTTCCTCGACGACCTGGTCTCGACCCTGAAGCTGATCTCGATCTCCCTGGTGATCCTCGGTGTGATCGGGCTGCAGTTGTCGGGGTCCTCCCACTGATCCGGACGGACCGTGGAGGACCGCCGATCGCGTCACTGACCGTGATCGGCGCGGCAGGGGGCATGGCTCAGCGGACCGGCCAGCGCTCCGCCGCCTCACGCACCAGCGGCGCCGCATCCGTGGGGACGGCCGACGCGGCGACCGCGTACGACAGCGCGAGTCTCATCGCGACCTCGCAGGTCACGGCCAGCTCGGCCGGATCCTGCGGCGGGCGCCCCTCGTCCAGGGCTGCCACCACCCGGTCGCACACCTGGCCGAGGAGCTCGGCCGGGGTCGGCGGTCCGGCATCGGCCCGCCGTTGCGCCGGCACGGACGAGGCGGGTGGCGCCGAGAGGCTTGCGGGACGCGGTAATCGGTCCCCCCAGCAGCCTGTGAGCAACGCTCCGACCAGGGCATTCGTCCGCGCGGACCGCACCGTCCAGGCAGCGGTGGCAGCCAGCCTGTCCCCCGCGCCGCCGGGCGACCCCAGCGCCCGTTCGACACCGGCGAGGTAGCCGTCCGCGGCGCAACGGACCAAGGCACGGGCCAGTCCGTCCTTGCTGCCGAACTCGTTGTAGAGGGTCTGCCTGGAGACTCCGGCGGCGGACGCGACATCGACCATCCGCACGGCCGGCCAGGGCAGGGTGATGAGCGCCGAGAGGGCGGCGTCCAGCAATGCTTCTCGCGCCGTAGGCATCGTCGCCTCCCACGCCAGGGACTCTGCGGTTCAGAGTTGACGCGCTCCCCCGCACTGTCAAGACTTCGGGCGGCGGCCGGGGCCCTGTAGCTGCGGTCACCCGCGGTCGATACTGTGACGACATGCCCGATTACCACGATGATCTGCGCCTCGCCCACGTACTGGCGGACGCCGCCGACGCGGCGACGATGGACCGGTTCAAGGCTCTGGACCTCAAGGTCGAGACCAAACCGGACATGACGCCGGTGAGCGAGGCCGACAAGTCCGCGGAGGAACTGATCCGCGGCCACCTCCATCGGGCCCGCCCGCGCGACGCGATCCTCGGCGAGGAGTACGGGATCGAGGGCACCGGGCCGCGCCGCTGGGTCGTCGACCCGATCGACGGCACCAAGAACTACGTGCGCGGTGTGCCGGTATGGGCGACGCTGATCTCGCTGATGGAAGCGGGTGAGGACGGTTTCCAGCCGGTCGTCGGTGTGGTGTCCGCGCCCGCGCTGAACCGGCGCTGGTGGGCGGCGAAGGGCGCGGGGGCATACTCCGGCCGAAGCCTCACCTCCGCGACCCGGCTGCACGTCTCGAAGGTCGAGCAGATCTCGGACGCCTCGTTCGCGTACGCCTCGATGACCGGCTGGGAGGAGCAGGGCCGGCTCGACGGATTCATGGATCTGACCCGGGCCTGCTGGCGCACGCGTGGGTACGGTGACTTCTGGCCGTACATGATGGTCGCCGAGGGTTCCGTGGACATCTGCGCGGAGCCGGAGCTCTCGCTCTGGGACATGGCGGCGAACGCGATCATCGTCCAGGAGGCGGGCGGCCGGTTCACCAGCCTGGACGGCGTGTCCGGCCCGGGCGGCGGAAACGCGGCAGCCTCGAACGGCCTGCTCCACCACGAGCTGCTGGGATACCTGAACCAGCGCTACTGACGCAGCTTGCGGAGCGGCGTGAGAGTCCCGAGGGGCGTGCGGTGCAACTCCGCGCGCCCCTCGAATGATCTCCACACACCCCTTGTTGCCGCCCCGCAAGGGTGCCACGCTAAGAGTCCCCCCACTTGTGAACTTGTGAATCGGCTCACGCAGTCGCTTCACGAAGGAGGTGGCTCCCTTCATGCTCGTCCGTGACGCCATGAGCACGATGGTCCTCACCATCGGCCCCACCCATACACTCCGCCAGGCGGCCCAGCTGATGTCCGTCCGACACGTCGGGGCAGCAGTCGTCCTCGACCGGGACACCAGCGGAATCGGCATCCTCACCGAACGCGACATCCTGAACGCGGTCGGATCAGGGCAGGACCCCGACCACGAGACCGCGTCCACCCACACCACCACCGATGTGGTCTTCGCCGCGCCGGCCTGGACCCTGGAGGAAGCCGCGGAGGCCATGACACACGGCGGCTTCCGGCATCTGATCGTGCTGGACGACGACGGACCCGTCGGCATCGTCTCGGTCCGCGACATCATCCGCTGCTGGACGCCCGCACGGCGTCACCAGGCGGAACTGGTCGGCTGACCCGCCCCTGCGTACACACACCGGCGGGCCGGCCCCCTCGCACATGGAGGGAACCGGCCCGCCGTCGGCCCGGACAGCCCGGACCGCCGACTTCCGATCGGATCGGTCCGGATCACGGCCCCGCGGGGTCCGAACCGGAGATTCCTCAGCCGCGAAGTGCCTGGACCGCGGCCTCCAGCCGCTTCCCGAAGTCGCCGTCGGCCTGGCGGAAGTTGTTGATCGCGCGCTCGGCGATGTCGTCGCGCGAGACCTTGGCGATGAACCCGGCGAGGTTGTCGATCAGCCGCGCCTTCTCGTCCTCGGAGTACAGCCGGTAGAGGTTCCCGGCCTGCACGAAGTCGTTGTCCTCGGCCTGGCGCGGGGCCTCGTGCGTACCGACCTCGCCGGTGACCGTGGTCGGCTCCCAGAGCGGACGGTCGGTCTGGACGGGACCGCCGAAGCTGTTGGGCTCGTAGTTCTTCGCACCCTTGTGGCGGCCGTCGTAGAGGTAGCCGTCACGGCTGTTCGTCCGCGCCTCGGTGGCGTGCGGGCGGTTCACCGGCAGGTGGTCGGCGTTGATGCCGACGCGGTAGCGGTGGGCGTCGCCGTAGGCGAAGAGACGGCCCTGGAGCATCTTGTCCGGGGACGGGCCGATGCCCGGCACGAAGTGCGCGGGGCTGAAGATGGACTGCTCGGTCTCCGCGAAGACGTTCTCCGGGTTGCGGTTGAGCTCCAGCTTCCCGATCTCGATCGGCGGGTAGTCCTCGTGCGGCCACACCTTGGTGAGGTCGAACGGGTTGAAGCGGTAGCCGGCCGCCTCGGCCGCGGGCATGACCTGGATCTGCACCGTCCAGGACGGGAAGTCGCCGCGCTCGATCGCCTCGCGAAGATCGCGCTGGTGGCTGTCCGGGTCCTCGCCGGCGAGCTTGTTGGCCTCGGCCTGCGTGAGGTTCTTGATGCCCTGGTCGGTCTTGAAGTGGTACTTGACCCAGAAGACCTCGCCGGCCTCGTTGTTCCACTGGTACGTGTGCGAGCCGTACCCGTTCATGTGACGCAGCGTGGCCGGGATGCCTCGATCACCGAAGAGCCAGGTCACCTGATGGGTGGACTCGGGCGACAGACCCCAGAAGTCCCACACGTTGTCCGGCTCCTGCGAGCCGGTGTACGGGTCGCGCTTCTGGGTGTGGATGAAGTCCGGGAACTTGATGGCGTCCTTGATGAAGAACACCGGCGTGTTGTTGCCGACGAGGTCGTAGTTGCCCTCTTCGGTGTAGAACTTCAGCGCGAAACCGCGGGGGTCGCGCACCGCGTCGGCGGAGCCGAGGTTGCCGGCGACGGTCGAGAAGCGCAGGAACGTCTCGGTCTGCTTGCCGACCTCGGAGAGGAACTTCGCCCGCGTCCACTGCGAGACGTCGCGGGTCAGCGTGAAGGTGCCGTACGCACCGGCGCCCCGGGCATGCACGATGCGCTCCGGAATGCGCTCACGGTTGAAGTGTGCGAGCTTCTCCAGCAGTGACTGGTCCTGCACCAGGACAGGACCGCCGACGCCTGCGGTCTGACTGTTCTGGTTGTCGGCGACCGGCGCTCCGGCCTCCGTGGTGAGCGGTCCCTGCGTCACGTGCGCCTCCTGCGTCGTTCCTGCACATTCGTCTCTGTCCTGCACAGCAGCCTGTCCCTTGGCTTATGCCAGGCACGATCCTACAATGGACTAAGTCCAAGTCAAGTGAACATCCAAACTCACACCCGTTCGGGACCAGGGTCCCCTCACTGTTAGGCTTGCCCTTATGAGTGACCTGTTGGAACGACTCCGCGGACGCGGCTGGCGCATGACTGCGCAGCGGCGCGTCGTGGCCGAAGTCCTCGACGGGGACCATGTGCACCTGACGGCCGACGAGGTCCATGCCCGCGCCGTCACCAAACTGCCGGAGATCTCCCGCGCCACCGTCTACAACACGCTCGGTGAGATGGTGACGCTCGGTGAGGTCATCGAGGTCTCCACCGACCGCCGGGCCAAGCGGTACGACCCGAACGCGCACCGCCCGCACCAGCACCTGGTGTGCGCCGGGTGCGGCGCCATCCGGGACGTGCACCCGGCGGGCGATCCGCTGGCGGACCTGCCCGCCGACGAGCGCTTCGGCTTCACGGTCTCCGATGTCGAGGTGACCTACCGCGGCCTCTGCCCGAACTGCGCCACGACGGCCTGAGACGCGACGAAGGCCCGGTGCGAGCGACTCGCACCGGGCCTTCCGCATGTCGTGCCGCCCTCGCCCGGACTCTCGCGCCCGGCGGCCCGGCCGGTGGTTTTCGGGTCACACCGCGGCCGGCGGCGTCCACGGCATCGAGGCGGACGGCAGGAGTTCCGGCAGGACGCGAGGGGCGCGGCGCCGCAGTGGGCGGGCATGCACAGAGGGCCGGATCCTTCGAAAAGGATCCGGCCCTCTGTCTTCAGTAGCGGGGACAGGATTTGAACCTGCGACCTCTGGGTTATGAGCCCAGCGAGCTACCGAGCTGCTCCACCCCGCGTCGTTGAACTCAACATTACGTGACGCCCCGGACCAGCGCAAATCCGTTTCCGCAGGCGGTGCGGGGTGCGCGGGACGGGGCCCGCCGCACCACCTTCCGTCGTGCCCCGCAACCCCGGTCGCCCGGCGCCGTGCACCCGTGCGTCCGCTACGCGGTCAGTTCCTGGTGCAGCGCCTCGCGGAGCCGTGCCGCCCGTTCGGCGACCTCCGCCGGGCCCAGCTCGACCGCCCGCGCGCACCAGCGCTGGCCCTCGGTGAGCTCACCCCGGCGGGCGGCGAGCAGCGCGAGGCGGAGCGCCGCCCGGCCGTGGCCGTCGTTCGCGGCGCGGGTCCACCACAGCGCGGCCTCACGCTCGCTGCCCTCCCGGGCGAGCAGCAGACCGAGGTTGAAGGCACCGTTGCGGCTGCCCGCCTCGGCCGCCTCGCGGTACCAGTGGGCAGCGCTCTCCACATCGCCGCGGGCGGCGGCGAGCATGCCGACGCGCACCTGGGCGCGGCGGTGCCCCTGCTCGGCCGCCCTCTCGTACCACTCCTCGCACTCGGTCTTCTCCGGCGTCGGTTCGCCGAGCGCGGGCGGCCCCGGCGGCGGCTGCCGCGAGTCCAGCACCCCGGCGAGCCGGAAGGCCGCCTCGGCGCTGCCGCCGCCCGCGGCGCAGCGCAGATGACGTTCGGCCTCCTGCTCCTCGCCGTGGTGCAGCAGGGCCATGCCGACCTGCAGGGCGGCCTCGGTGTGCCCGGCGGCCGCGGCCCGCTCGTACCAGCTGAGGGCCGCACGCTCCTCGTCGCGTCCGGCGTGCAGGATGCCGAGGTTGAAGGCGGCGTCGACGCTGCCCGCCTCGGCGGCCTTGGAGAACCAGGGCTCGGCGCCGGTCGCGTCCCCCTCCTGGAGCAGCAGTACGGCCAGCGCGTTCGCGGCCTCGCGATGGCCCGCGTACGCGGCCCGGCGGTACCACTGCTCGGCCTGCGGCGTCCGGTCCTGGGCGGCGCAGAGCAGCCCGAGGTTGTACGCGCCGTTGACGTCGCCCGCGTCCATGGCGGCGCGGTACCAGCGCTCGGCGGTCTGCTGCTCGCCCCGGGCGGCGTGCAGGGCGCCCAGGGCGTTGGCGGCGTTGCCGTCGCCGTCCTGGGCGGCGCGCAGCCACCAGACGGCCGCACTCTCCTCGTCGCCCGCGTCGCGCAGCAGGAAGCCGAGCGCGCAGGCGGCCCGCGCCTCGCCGTCCTTGGCGGAGGTGAGGTACCAGCGGCCCGCCTCCTTGAGCTCGCCGCGCTGTTCGAGGATGGCTCCCAGGTGCAGGGCGGCACGGCGGTGACCGCGCGCGGCTGCCTGCCGGTACCACTGCTCGGCCTCACCGACCTGCCCGGTGGCCGGGCCGGCCACGGGCCCGTCCGCCTTGCGGGGGCTCCCGTGGCGGGTACCGGTCGCGGTGCCGCCGCTCCTGCCCGGACCGGGCCCCATGCCCAGCCCCAGGCCGGCGGCCGCCCCGGGACGTCCGAACGCGTCGTGCGGGTCGTCGGCGGCCTTCCGCTCCAGGGCGCGGGCCAGGCGGTACGCGGCCTCCCGGTGCCCCTGCTCGGCGGCAGCGCGCAGCCAGCGCTCGGCTCCGACGTCGCTGCGGTGCTCCAGCAGATCGGCGAGGGCGTACGCACCCAGCGCGTGACCCTGCTCGGCGGACTGGCGCAGCCAGTACTCGGCGCCGGGCTCGTCGCCGCGCTCGCGGTAGTGACGCCCCAGGGCATGCGCCGCGGCCGCGGAGCCGGCGACGGCGGCGATACGCCACCAGCCGGCCGCCTCGTCGGCGTACCCACGCTGGTGGAGGAGAACCCCCAGATTGTTGGCGGCGGCGCGGTCGCCGTCGGCGGTCGCTCCCCGCAGATAGGGCTCGGCGCCGTGCAGATCGCCGCGGCGCAGCAGCAGCGCCCCGAGGACGCTCATCGACGCGGTGTCTCCGGCGTCGGCGGCACGGCGGTACGACGCCTCGGTCTCGGCGCTCTCCGTGCCCTCGTCGTTCCCCGGGGACTCCGCGGTGCCGGCGATTCCGACGGCCCCCATGGTCTCGACGGACTCGGCGTTCTCAACGGGCTCGGTGTTGCTCGATGCGCCGGCAGCAAAAGCCGCGTCTGTCACGTTTTCCATCTTATGGACGCGTCGCTGCACAAACCGCCCTGTCTCCAACAGAGTTGCCCTGTCCCCCATAAATACCATCGTCGCACCACCTGTAACCCGCGTACACCTCGTATATCGCGGCCAGTGAGGTCACTTCAGCGTTTTGTCGACATGCCCACAGAGAGATAAGTCAAACACGCCCGAGGCCAACTCGTGCCCCTCGAACCGCACTTCACCCGCGACTCGCACGAAGAACTTCACAGCGCGACGAGGACCCGGGTCCTCGCACGACGAAGGCCCGGATCCTCGAAAGGATCCGGGCCTTGGTCTTTCAGTAGCGGGGACAGGATTTGAACCTGCGACCTCTGGGTTATGAGCCCAGCGAGCTACCGAGCTGCTCCACCCCGCGTCGTTGTGTTCAAACCGTACCACGACGCGGGGGTGGGGCTTTACCAGCAGATCCTCAGCTGCCCTTGTCCGTCTTGGGCTGGGCCGCTGCCGCCCGCTTCAGTGCGTTCTTCAGATCTTCCTGGGCCTGGCCGTAAGCGGGCCAGTCCTGCTTCTTCAGGGCCGCCTCGCCCTCCGCGTAGGCCTTCTGCGCATCCGTGATCGCCTGCTTCAGCGCGGCGTCGCCGGTGGCTGTCGGCGGCTTCGTGGTGTTACCCGGTGGCCGGGTGGTGTCCTCCGGCGGCGTCGTGGTGTCGGAGCCCTCCACCCCGAAGACCGCGTTGAGCGCCTCCCCGAGGCTGTTCTCGAAGACGGTCTTCGAGCCGTACGAGGCGGCGACCTTGCGCAGCAGCGGATAGTTCTGCGTGCCACCGCGCGTGTACACCGGCTCGACGTAGAGGAAGCCCCCGTCGAGCGGCACCGTCAGCAGGTTGCCGTACTCGATGTCCGAGTCGGTGCCCTTGAGGTTCCTGACGAACTCGGCGACGTCGTCGTTGCCGTTGAGCTCACTCTGTACCTGCCCCGGGCCCTTCACCGTCGTGGTGACTCTGAGCAGTCTTATCGTTCCGTAGTCCTTGCCGGCCGCGTCCGCGTCCACCGCCATGAACGCCCCGAGGTCGGGCCGTCCCTTCGGGGTGAACGTCGTGGTCAGCGAGAACTTCTGAGCCGCCTGATCAGGCATCTTTATGCTCAGGTAGTACGGCGGGACGGCACCGGACTGCTTGTTGGTCGGGTCGTCCGGAACCTGCCAGGCGTCACTGCCGCTGTAGAACTGCGCAGGGTCGGTGACGTGGTAGCGGGTCAGCAGCTCGCGCTGCACCTTGAACAGGTCCTGCGGGTAACGCAGGTGGTCCATCAGGTCCTTGGGGATGTCGGTCCGCGGCTTCACCGTCCCCGGGAACGCCTTGCGCCAGGTCTTGAGGACCGGGTCCTCGGTGTCCCACTCGTACAGCTTAACCTTGCCGTCGTACGCGTCGACGGTGGCCTTCACCGAGTTCCGGATGTAGTTGACCTGGTTCTGCTGGGCGACGACCGCGCGCTGGTTGGTGGTCAGCGAGTCGGCCGTGGTGTCACCGAGCGTCGTACGCGAGGCGTACGGGTACCCGTTGGTGGTGGTGTACGCGTCGACGACCCACTGGATGCGGTGGTTGACCACCGCGGGATACGCGTCGCCGTCAATGGTCAGCCACGGGGCGACCGCCTCGACGCGCTCCTTGGGCGTGCGGTTGTAGAGGATCCGCGAGCCCTCGCCGATGGCCCCCGAGTAGAGGATCTGCGGCTCGCTGAACGACACCGCGTACGCGGCACGGTTGAAGGCGCTGGAGAGGCTGACCCCGCTGTTGCCGTCGTAGCTGGTGGTCTTCTCACCGTCCTCCTCGTAGTCGAGCTCCTTCTGGGGCCCGCCGACGATGGAGTACTGCTCGGTCTTCTCGCCGTAGTAGATCTGCTGTTCGTACCTGCCGAGCTCGCCGGTGGTCGGCAGACCGGACTCGGTGAAGTCCGGGGAACCCTTCGGGTTCTTGCCCGTGGTGGTGCCCCGCGCGGCGATCGCTCCGTAGCCGTGGGTGTAGGTGAAGTGGTCGTTGATCCAGTTGCGCTTGGGGATGCCGTCCAGATTGAGCTCGCGCAGACCGATGACCGTGTCCTGGTCCTTGCCGGCCGGGTCCTTGTAGCGGTCGACGTCCAGCGTCCTGGGGAACTGGTAGTAGTTCCTCTTCTGCTGGAGCTGCTGGAAGGCCGGGGAGACGACGTTGGGGTCCATCACCCGGTAGCTGGCCGCTTCGTCCGCGCCGGCTCGCAGCTTCGCGTCATCGGTCGTGGTGCTCTTGCCCGAGTAGTCGTCCACCTGGGCGTCGTCGATGTCGTACGCGTCACGCGTGGCCTGGATGTTCTTCCGGATGAAGGGGGCTTCCTTGGCCTGCTCGTTCGGCTGGACCTGGAACTTCTGCACGATGGCCGGGTACAGCCCGCCGATCAGGATCGCGGAGAGCACCATCAGACCGAAGCCGATCATCGGGAGCTGCCAGGTGCGGCGCCACAGCGTGGCGAAGAACAGCACCGCGCAGATCGCGGCGATGCAGAACAGGATGGTCTTCGCCGGCAGGTAGGCGTTGGCGTCGACGTAGCGCAGGCCGGTCCAGTTGTCCGTCGCCTTGAAGTCGCTGGACTTCACGGCGAGGCCGTACCGGTCCAGCCAGTACGCCACGGCCTTCAGCGAGACGAAGACGCCGAGCAGCACCGACAGATGGCCGGTGGCCGCGCCGGTCGCCCGCGCGCCGGGGCTGGTGACACGGAGCCCGCCGTACAGGTAGTGGGTCAGCGCGGCGGCGATCAGCGAGAGCACCGTCGCCGCGAAGCCGAAGCCCAGCAGGAAGCGGTACCAGGGCAGGTCGAACGCGTAGAAGGACACGTCCAGGTGGAACTGGGGATCCTTCTGCCCGAACGGGACACCGTTCACGTACATCAGCCACGTGCGCCACTGGCCCGAGGCGGACGCGCCGGCGATCAGTCCGACGAGCGCGGTGATCGCGAGCAGCACCCACCTCTTGTACGGGGCCACGCTCATCCGGTAGCGGTCCAGGCTCTGCTGCTCCAGCGACATCGCGCTCAGCGGCGGCCGGAGCCGGTGCGCGAGCCAGATGTTCACGCCGACGGCGATCGCCATCAGCAGTCCGAAGACGAGGAACAGTCCGATCTTGGTCCACAGGGTGGTGGTGAAGACGGACGAATACGCGACCGACCGGTACCAGAGCCAGTCCGTCCAGAACCCGGCGAACATGACGAACGCCATGGCGAGGATCGCCAGGACGCCCAGTGTCATGAGCAGGGTACGGGCGCGCCGGGACGGGCGGCCGACTCTGGTCCGTGGCCCGGTCGGGCCTCCGCCGCGGTCCGGCATCTGGAAAGCCAACGTGCGCCCCTCGAAGTTCGCGGTCGTGTGAAGCAGGCCCAGCGATCGTAGAGCCCACCTATGCAACTTACTGAGGCTTTACCTAGTTCCCGTTCCGGGGGCGGAAGGAGGCAGGATGTTGGGTATGCCCAACGTTTCCCCCTCAGGCCCTCCGATGGCCGCGAGCCCCCTCACCGTCGCCGTGCTCGAAATCGACGAGTACGCCTCCGGCCTCGGCTGGGACCAGCCGGCCCGGCTCTTCGCCCTCGTCGACACCGCCAAGCTGCGCGCCCAGGAGCCGGGCCTCGCCGCCCAGCTCGGCCTCACCGGCCCCGAGTCGAAGACCGCCGCCCTCACCCCCGTCGAGCAGGACGAGCTTCCACCCGGAAAGGCGCTGGACGAGTTCCTCGCCACGATTGCCTGGCCCGACGCGGTTGCCGGCTGCGCGATGACCGTGGAGCGCCTGATGCTCCCGCCGTCCGCCGAGGCCTCCGTACCGGACGGGCTCAGCGATGCCCAGCTGACCAAGTGGGTCGCCAAGCACCCCGACCGCCAGGAGGTGCGGATGACCGTGGCCGTCCTGCGCAACGGTGCGCGGGAGTCGGCCGTACGGCTCCGGGAGAAGGACTCCCCGAGCGAGGTACTGACGGGCGCGGGCCTGGTACCGGGCCTGGCCGAGGCGCTGGCCGCCACGTTCGAGTCCTGATGTTCCGGGGGGTCCGTAGATCCCCACCGCGGCGGGCGGTGCCGCCCGCCGCGGTACCGCCCGTCCTCCTCGTGCGCGGGCCGGTCAGCTCGCCGAGCAGCTCGGCAGGGCGGCCGTGTCCCCCGTGCGGATCTTCTCCAGCGACTTCTTCGCGTCGTCGATCGTCCTCACCTTCACCAGGGTGAGCCCGCTGGGGGTGTCGGACGCGGCGGCTGCGCAGTTGTCGTCAGGCGTCAGGAAGTACCTGGCGCCCGCGTCGCGCGCGCCGACCAGCTTCATGTTGATGCCACCGATGGGGCCGACCTTGCCCCGGTCGTCGATGGTGCCGGTGCCCGCGACGAACTTGCCGCCGGTCAGCTGGCCGGGGGTCAGCTTGTCGATGATGCCCAGGGAGAACATCAGACCGGCGCTCGGGCCGCCCACGTCGGCGAGCTTGATGTCGATGTCGAACGGGAACGTGTGGTCCGTCCCCGCCTGGATACCGACGATCGCCCGGTTCTCCCCGGTTGCCTTCTTCGTCGTGATGGTGATCTTCTCGGCGCCCGTGGGCTCCTTGCCGGCCTTCTCGGCCGCGGCCGCCGTCCTGGCCGGGATCACCGTGAAGGTGACGTCCTGCCCGGGCTTGTGCTTGGTGACGAGCTTCGCGACGTCCTCGGGCTGCTTGACCGCCGTACCGTCGACGGCCTTGATCAGGTCGCCGGCGTGCAGCTTGCCCTGCGCGGGGCTGCCCTTGATCACCGTGGAGACCACGACGCGCGAGGTCACCGGGATGCCCAGCTCGGTCAGGGCGGCGACCTTGGCGCTCTCCTGCGACTGGCTGAACTCCTCGGCGTTCTCCTGCGTGGACTGTTCCTCGGTCTTGCCGTCCGGGTACAGCGTGTTGTGCGGGACGATCACGCTGTCATGGGCCAGCCAGCCGTAGACGGCCTCGACGAGGTTCATCTTGTAGTCGGCGCCGGTGACCCGGACCGTCGTCATGTTGAGGTTGCCGGACGTCTTGTACGTCGGGTGCCCGGAGATCTGCAGGACCGGTTCGCCGCCGACCTTGCCGAGGGTGTTCACGGTCGGTCCGGGAGACATCTCCGAATACGGCACATCGATCAGCACGCCTGCGCAGAGCAGCGCGATGAGGATCAGCGTGGAGGCGAGCATCGTCGCGGTGCGGCGTGGCATGGAACGACAGTACGGGAAGCGTCTGTCAGTGCACCGCCGGGGCCGGTCCGTACGAGGCGGAGGGGCGGGCACGGTGGTGTGCGGTGGGTTGCGGGCGGTCGGCGCCGCGGTGCGGATCGGCGACTGCGGTCATGCGGTGTGTCTCAGGCAGCGTCGGAACCGGAGTCCGTCTTCTCCATCGCTGCACGGAACCGGGCGTATCCGGCGAGTTCGGTGACATCGCCGGTCGTGCGGTTTCTGGCGGCCCAGCTTCCCCATATCGCAGCACCGAGAGCAGCGAAAAGCGGAATCAACAACCAGGCAAGTGCTGCCATCACTACCTCCCTACCCCATGAGCGACCCACTGACCGATCAGCAGATTAGCCATCTGCAGAAACAACGCTCATGGCAGGGGTGCGGTTACGCAAATCGGGGCGGATTACGGCCCAACCGGTTTGCGCTCAGCAAGCGCCGACCCACTCCTCCGTCCCGTCCGAGAAACGCTGGTGCTTCCAGATCGGAACCTCGTGCTTGAGGTCGTCGATGAGCTTGCGGCACGCCGCGAACGCCTCCGCGCGGTGCGGGCAGGAGACGGCGACGACCACGGCCAGATCCCCCACCGCCAGTTCACCCACACGATGGACTGCGGCCAGTGCCCGGACCGGGTAGTCGGCCACGACCTTCTCGGCCACCCGGCGCATCTCGTCCTGCGCCGACGGATGGCAGGAGTAGCCGAGGGCTCCGACGTCCTGTCCGCCGTCGTGATTGCGCACCGTGCCGACGAAGAGCGCCGTGCCCCCCGCGGCGTCGTCACCGACCGCGCGGAAGATCTCGTCCACCGACAGAGGTGTGTCGCGGATCTCCAGCAGCCGGATCGGGTCCTGAGCAGTCTGCTCACCGGGGTGGTCATGGATGGGTGCCATGCCGCCATGGTGCCGTACCGGGGCCACCTCGCGGAATGTCGCTTTCCACCGGGGGTCCGACGGCCGACTTGGAGCCTTCCACAGTCCCGCTCGCCGACGCCCCTCAGATCAGATGCGGCGACGGGCCTTGCGGGCGCGGCGGACCAGGGCGGCGGTGCCGAGCAGTGCCACGGTCGCGCCGGCCGCTCCCGCGGCGGTGGCGTCCTTGCGGCCGAGCCGGCGTCCGGCCACGGTGTGGCGGCCCTCGACCTCTTCCAGGAGTGCGGCGAGCACCTCTTCGTTGGTCCACCGCGGGCGCCAGCCGGCGTCGTGCAGCCGGCTCACGCTGACCACCCAGGGATGCATCGTGTAGGCGAGGTCCCCCGCCGGGGAGGGGGTGAGCCCGATCCGGTGCAGCCTGGCGGCGGCGCCGAGTGCGACGGCGGACGGCAGCTCCATCCGGCGTACACCGCTGAGCTCCTCGACCTCCTCCTGCTCCAGCCAGCCGTCGCAGCCGACCGCGAACTCGCCGTCGATCTTCTCCAGCGCGGCGTACTCCAGGGCCGTGACCAGGTCCTCGACGTGGCAGAACTGCCAGGCGGGGCGTGACCCGGCGACGACCAGGAGGCGTGGCGACTCGAAGTAGCGGGTCAGCGCCGTGTCCGTACCGCCGACCAGGACGGTGGGACGCACGACGGTGACGTTGAGGCCGGGGTGGGCGCGGGGGGCGCGACGGCCGAGCCGTTCGATCTCCAGGAGGTCGCCGACACCGGTGGCCTCGGCCGTGGCGCGCAGCTCGGCGTCCTCGGCGAGCGGGATGTCGTTGTCGGGAAGGGCCCCGTAGACCATGGCCGAGGTGCAGAGCACGGCCCGGTGGACCCCGGCGGCCGCGGCGGCCGTCAGCACGGTCTGGGTGCCGCGGACGTTGTACGCGGTACGGGCGGCGGGGTCGGTCTCCAGGTCGAGATCGAGCGCCAGGTGGACGACGACGTCTGCGCCGCGCAGCTTCTCCGCGATGGCGGGGTCCCGCACGTCGAGGATGTGCCAGGTCGCCTCGGGGACCTCGCCGCGGCGCTCGTCGATGGCGATGACCTGCTTGATCTCCTCGGAGGCCGCGAGGCGCGCGGTGAGCAGCTCACCGACGCCGGTCGCGGCGCCGGTGATCGCGACGACGGGGCCGCGGCTCTTGGAGCGGCTCTTCGAGGACTTGCTCTCGGGCGAAGGGTCGGCCAGGTTTCGCGCTGCGCGAACCTGAGGATCTGGGGAACTCACCGGGCGTCTCCAGCGGTTGTCTTCAGTACGTACCCGAATGACGCGTACGTACCAGGTGGCGTCCATCCTGCCGCAGGCCGGGAGCCGGCGGAGCACTGAGCCCCGAAGCGGGCATGGTGTCTACGCTGGGTGGTGATGTCGGGCAGTCGCCGTCGGTTCGAGCCGGCGGCCCTACGAGCCGAGGAAACCCGTGAGTGACACCCCATTCGGATTCGGCCTTCCGCCGGAGGAGCCGGAGAACGGCGACGAGGGCAAGAAGAAGGACCCCACCGGAGGTGGGCAGGGTTCGGGCGGGCCTGCGAACCCGTTCGGCTTCGGGCCGGGCGCGGGCGGGGACAACCCGTTCGCGGCGATGTTCGGCACGATGAACCCGAACGATCTGGGAGCAGCCTTCCAGCAGCTCGGCCAGATGCTGAGCTACGAGGGCGGTCCCGTGAACTGGGACATGGCCAAGCAGATCGCACGCCAGACGGTGTCGCAGGGCACGCCGGACGGCACCAAGGACGCGAGCGTAGGTCCGTCGGAGCGGTCCGCGGTCGACGAGGCGCTGCGACTGGCCGATCACTGGCTGGACGGTGTGACGTCACTTCCCTCCGGGTCGTTCTCCTCCGTGGCGTGGAGCCGTGCGGAGTGGGTCGAGGAGTCCCTCCCCGCCTGGCAGAAGCTGGTCGACCCGGTCGCGGAGCGTGTCGGCCTGGCCATGGGCGATGTGCTGCCCGAGGAGATGCAGGCGATGGCGGGCCCGCTGATCGGCATGATGCGGTCGATGGGTGGCGCGATGTTCGGCCAGCAGATCGGGCAGGCCGTGGGTGTGCTGGCGGGCGAGGTGGTCGGCTCGACCGACATCGGGCTGCCGTTGGGCCCGGCGGGCAAGGCCGCGCTGCTTCCGCTGAACGTCGAGCGGTTCGGCAAGGACCTCAGCGTGCCGCAGGAGGAGGTGCGGCTGTATCTGGCCCTGCGTGAGGCCGCCCACCAGCGGCTCTTCGCTCATGTGCCGTGGCTGCGTTCGCACCTGTTCGGCGCCGTCGAGGGCTACGCGCGCGGGATCAAGGTCGACACCAGCAAGCTGGAGGACGTGGTCGGCCAGTTCGACCCGTCACAGCCGGAGCAGCTGCAGGACGCGCTTCAGCAGGGCATGTTCCAGCCGGAGGACACCCCGGAGCAGAAGGCCGCGCTGGCCCGGCTGGAGACGGCGCTCGCGCTGGTCGAGGGCTGGGTGGACGCGGTGGTCCACGAGGCCGCGAGGACGCGCCTGACCTCGGCGGACGCTCTGCGCGAGACGATGCGCAGGCGCCGTGCCTCCGGCGGCCCGGCCGAGCAGACCTTCGCCACGCTGATCGGGCTGCAGCTGCGGCCGCGGCGGCTGCGGGACGCCTCGCGGCTGTGGGCGTCGCTCACGGACGCGCGTGGTCTCGACGGACGCGACGCGCTCTGGGAGCACCCGGACATGCTGCCGACCGCTGCCGACCTGGACGACCCCGACGCGTTCGTGCACCACGAGCAGCTGGACTTCTCCGAGCTGGACAAGATGCTGGGCGAGGCCGCGAAGGGGCACCGGCATTCCGCGGAGGGCGCGGGCGACGCGGACGGCAAGGACGAATCGGACGGCGCGGGCGACAGCGACGGCGACGGCGACGGCAAGGACGGCACCGACCGGTGAGCCTGTACGACGACGCCGTCCTCGTACTGAAGAGGTACGAGGACCCGGTGGACCCCGACCCGGACCAGGAGGAGCTGCGCCAGGTCTATCTGGACCATCTGGCGCGGCACCCGGACGGCATGTGGAAGGCCTGCGGGGCCGGTCACCTCACGGCCAGCGCGCTGGTCGTCGATCCGGAGCGCGGGCGGGTTCTGCTGACGCTGCACCGGAAACTGCAGATGTGGCTCCAGATGGGCGGCCACTGCGAGCCGGAGGACGCCACCCTGGCGGCCGCGGCGCTGCGGGAGGCCACCGAGGAGTCCGGCATCAGCGGACTGACTCTGCTGTCCGGCGGTCCGGTGGTGCTGGACCGGCACCCGATCCCGGCACCCTGCCACTGGCATCTGGATGTGCAGTACGCCGCGCTGGCGCCGGCGGGCGCGACGGAGCAGATCAGCGACGAGTCGCTGGATCTGCACTGGTTCGGGTACGACGAGGTGGCCGAGGTCGCCGATGCGTCGGTCGTACGCCTGGTGGCGCGCACCCGCGCGGCGCTGGAGGGCGGGCGGCAGCCGTAACGGCCGGATCGGTAGGGGCGGCCTCCGGGGAGACCGCCCCTACCCGTGTGTGGCGGCTCAGTTCCAGGCGTTGTTCTGGTTCTGGGCGTGCGCTCCCTGCTGGCCCATGCCGTACTGGGCACGCAGCCCCTGCCCGATCTGGGCACTCTGCGGGGGCAGTACCTCGCTCGGCTGGACCAGGGCGAAGCCCTGTCCCAGGAAGCTGAGCTCCCAGCCCTCACCGGTGTTGCCGCGCCGCCGCCAGACGCCCGAGGAGTGCGTCTGGGCCTGCATCTGCACGCGCAGCGAGCTGGACCAGGCGACGATCGCGTCGGCGTCAACGTTGACGTACTTGTCGGGTGTGACCTGCATCATCAGCGGCTGGCCCGAGGTCATCAGCGCGACCTTGCCGGTGCCGGAGATGTTGAGCTGGTACTTGCCGGTGCCCGAGATGCCGTACTGGCTGTCCACGGCGATGACCTCGGTGTGCAGCGAGGAGTCGAGCGCCAGGACGTAGGCGCTGTCCACCGTCATTCCGTCGTGGCCGACGTCCACGACGTGCACGTGCTGCGCGAGGTTGGCGAGGTAGACGGTGCCCTGCCCCGAGCAGCGCATCAGGTCCAGGCCCTCACCGGTGCGCGCCCGGGCGTTGCGCTGCCCGTGCGACTGGTACTCGCCGTCGAACTCCATCAGTCCCTGGTACGCGACCATGGCGCCCTTACGGGCGAGGACATCGTCGTGGCCGGTCAGCGAGACCCGCAGGAGCTGCGGGTTCTGCAGGGTGTACCGGTCCTGGGACTGCTGCTCCGTGTAGCTGAAGAGCGGACTCTGCATGGTGTGTTCTCTCCCTCCCCGTCAGTTCCGGACCCGCAGGCGGTCCGTACTGTCCTCGCTCGGCTGGACGACGACGATGCCCTGGCCGGAGAACGCCATCTGGTACGCCTCGCCGCTTCCCCGCCCGATGAGCGAGGAGGCCTTGAAGCTGCGCTTGCCCTTCACCTTGAGGTTCGGGGACCACGCCACGAGGGCGTCCGGGTCGACGTAGGTCTCGTCCTCCCCGCGTCCGCAGTCGACGACGATCGGCGTGCCGCGCGAGGTGATGGCGACCCAGCCGGTGCCGGCGATGCAGACGTTCCACAGGCCCTGGCCCGCGAACTTGGCCAGCCCCTTGACGCGCTCGACGCCCCAGGTGAGGTGGCCGTCGAAGGCGAGGACGTTGGTGCCGTTGACCGAGAGGGAGTCGTTGTTGAGGTTGATGACGACCACGTCGGCGCTGTAGTCGGCGAGGTAGAGCAGCCCGTCACCGGCGCACTTCATCAGGGGTGCGCCCTCGCCGGTGATCCACTGGGAGGCGATCTGGCGGACGGCGGGCGGGTTGGGCTCGTACTGGATGAAGCCCTCGTACGACACCATCGAGCCGGTGCGTGCGTAGAGGTCCTGGCCGGTGGCCATCGCGACCTTGAGCATCGTGCGGCCGTGGTTCTCCATACGGGCCGCGACGGGGGTCGGGGCGAAGCCCGCGAGTTGCTGGTTCATGACGGGCTCCCTCAGACCTCGTAGGGCTGGACGACGATGAAGTTGCCGGGGGCGCCCCGGAACTGCAGGTTGACGGTCTCTCCGCTGTGCCCGGGGTACGCGTTGCGGCGCAGCCGGACCTGGCTGGAGATGATCACCTGGGCCGCTGACGACCAGGCCACGACAGCGTTGCAGTCGGCGAACGTGGTCGGGGTGACCGGAAGGACGACGGGCACTCCGTGCGTCTTGACGACGACCGTGCCGGTGCCCTGGAACTGCATGGTGAACAGGGCTCCGCCGGGGATGCCGTGGCCCTCGATCCGGCGGACCTCGTACTGCAGGGACTCGTCGAAGGCGAGGACGCTCTCCGCGGAGACGCAGATGCCGTCGCCCTGGAGCTCGATCGCGTGCAGATGGGAGCCGTCCTCGGCGAGGAACACCTGACCGCGGCCGGTGCACCGCATCAGCTGCATTTCCTGACCGGTCGCGTTCCCGACGACCCGGCCGGCGAATCCGGCGCCCTTGTAGCCGAAGTCGACCTTGCCCTGATACATCACCATGGAGCCCTGCCGGGCGAGCACCGGCGTGCCGCCCATGGTGAGGTCGACCCGCATGAGCTGCTGGTTCTGCGGGGTCCAACGCTGACCGGTGGCCGTCTCCTTGTACGGCTGGAGGGCGGCCTGGAGCCCGGCACCGGCCTGCGGCATCCCCTGGGGCACACCGGGAGGCTGCTGCCCGAACGGAGCCGGAGGCTGCTGCCCGAACGGAGCGGGAGCCTGCTGGCCGTAGGGGGCGGCGGGCACGGTCTGGCCGGGGACCTGTCCGAACTGCGGCTGCTGGGGCGGCTGTCCCGGCTGCCCGTACGGAGCGGGTGCGGGCGAGGGCGGCGGCACGGTGCCACCGGGCGGCGCGATCGGTGCCGCGATCGTCGGCGCGGCGTGCATCTGCTGCTGCGGGGCGGGGGCGGGGGCGCCGAAGGACGGAGCGGGCTGCGGAACCTGCGGGGCTGCCGGGGCGCCGAACGACGGGGCGGGCGCCTGCGCGGGCGGGGCGAACGACGGGGCCGCTGTCTGCGGCGCGGCGGGTGCCTCCTCGGCGACCTCACCGCCGAAGTTCTTCAGCAGCGCGTCGAGACCGCCGTCGAAGCCCTGGCCGACGGCGGCGAACCGCCACACGTCCTTCAGGTAGAAGTCGCCCAGCATCACCGCGCGCTCGGTGGTGAACTCCGAGCCGTTGAAGGCGTACCTGACGACTTCTTCGCCGCCCGCGACGATCCGGATGTAGCCCGGACCGACCTGTGACATCTGGCCGGCGCCGTCGACGGTCGCGGTGAACGACAGTTTGTGGATGTTCGCCGGAATGCGGTCCAGGGTGACGCGGAACGACTCGGTGTCACCGGACTGGGCGCCGAGGAGCTGAATGGACTCCTCGGGCGATTTCGGCTGGTTGAAGAAGATGAAATAGCGGTCGTCGGAGAGCTGCTCATCAGCATCGAGGCCGAAGCAACTGATGTCGAAGGTCAGTCCCGGACCGGCGATCTGCACACCTACGTACAGATCCGTCCCCGGCGTGAGATCACTGATCTTGGCCTTGTGGCCGCGCTGGAATTCCCTGGCCATGCGTAACGACCGTCCCCCATCCCGAATGTGAATGCGTCGCGCCAGGCTAACCGCAAACCCCGACATCGGGCCGAGTCGGTACACACCCGGTACAGAATCGACGAACGTCACTCGCCGCGCGCGGCGGGCAGATGCGGCAGCCGGTCGGCCGCCACCACTCCTTCGAGGTATCCGCGCGCCCGCTCGGTACGCGGATACGCCTCCAGCAGCCGCCAGAACCGCGGACCGTGACCGGGCACCAGCAGATGCGCCAGCTCGTGGAGGAGTACGTAGTCGACCACGTACTCCGGCATGCCCTGCAGCCGGTGCGACAGACGGATGCTGCCCTCCGCAGGGGTGCACGAACCCCATCGGGTGTTCTGATTGGTCACCCAGCGCACCGAGTCGGGTCTGGCCCGGCCGTCGAAATACAGGGCGGACAACCGTGCGGCCCGCTCGACGAGTTCGCTGTCGCCGATGATCTGCTTGCGCTCCTGGGCCGCGAGCTTGTCGAGCATCACGGTCACCCAGCGCTGTTCCTCCGCCTCCGACATCCGGGCGGGGATCAGCACGATGGTGCGGTCGCCCTCGCGGTACGCGGAGACCGTCCGGCTGCGGCGGCTGCTCCTGCGGACCTCGACCGCGCTCGTCACGGCGACGCGGGACGGCGGGTGACTGGCCGCGCTGCGCTGCTGGTCCTTGGCGCTGCGCGCGGAGGTCTCCCCGGCGAAGCCGGAGTAGGGGTCGGCGGGCACGCCCCGACGTTACCCGCTGTCAGTAGGGGAAGTCCCGCCTCCGGGACGGTTCACACATGATCCACTCCACGGCGTGCACCATTTGAATGACTAATGCCCCATGCCTGTGGACAACTTTCCGCACACTTCGGCGCCGGCATGCATTCTGACAACGGATCTCGCGAAGCTCCGGGCCACGGCCCGCGCACGGAGACCACGGAGATCAGAGACGGCAGCAGGAACGGACACCGGCCGGGGGAAGCCATGCATCCGATGTTGAAGCCCGCACTGCGCCGCGCGTGGCGCGGCAGGAACACCGTGCAATTCGGAGTGACGCCCGCCCACGCGGTGAAGGTCGGTCCGACGGACATCGCCACGGGCAGTTTCCTGGAACTGCTCGACGGAACGCGCGGCATGCCGCTGCTGCATGAGGAGGCCAGGACGCTGAATCTGACGGAACACCAAGTGGACACCCTCGTCTCACGGTTGGCACAGGCGGGGCTGATCGACGATGTACGGGCGGGCGGTCCGGAGGCGGACGCGTTGCGGAACCGCTCCGACGTCCTGGAGCGGCAGGGACCCGACCTCGCGTCGCTCTCGGTCGTCCACCCCGAACCGGGCGGTGCGTTGAGGCGGTTGGCGGCCCGCCGGGCGATGCGGGTGCAGGTCCGGGGCGCGGGCAGGGTCGGCGCGACGATCGCCGCGGTGCTGTCCGGGTCCGGGGTCGGCCGGGTGGAGGTCCTGGACGGCGGGGTCACCGAGCCGTCGGACGTGGCGCCCGGTGGGCTCCCGGTGACCGCGGTCGGAGAGCGCAGGGACACCGCCGCCCGCCAGTTGGTGCGCCGGTCGGCCCCCGGCCCGGCACCGCGCACCGGGGAGGACACGGGTGGCGCCAGGGTCCGTGGCGCTGCGGCCGGTGCCGGTCCCGGGTTGTCCTTGATCGTGGTGGCCCCCAGGGACGGTCTCGCGGTGTACGCTCCCGACCCGCGTGGAGCCGAACCGTGGATCGACTCGGGCACTCCGCATCTCTATGCGGGAGTGATCGAGGCCACCGGTGTGGTCGGTCCGCTGGTCCTGCCCGGCGGCACCGGGTGCGCGGGATGCCTGGACCTTCACCGCACGGATCGGGATCCGCAGTGGCCACGGATGCTGGCGCAGTGGCGGTCCGGGCGGCGCAACGCCGTGCAGGCATGCGATCTGGGGCTTGCGACAGCGGTGGCCGGTTTCGCCGCGGCCCAGGCGCTGGCGTTTCTGGACGGTGAGCTGCCTGCCGCGACGGGGGCCCGGTGGGAAGCCGCGCTGCCGCTGTTGGACTGGCGGTCGGAGCGGATCGGGCCGCACCTCAACTGCTCCTGCGGGGCGGTTGGGCACACTGGGAGGGAGCGCGCCTCCGGGCTCGGCTCGCCGCACGACACAATGGCCGGGTAACCACCTTATGCGGCACGGCAGTCTGGGAATTGGAGGGGCGTATGTCTGATCTTCCCCGGAAAGCGGTCACCCGTACGGCCAAATTGGCCGCGCTGCCGCTGGGCTTCGCCGGGCGTGCCACCTGGGGTCTGGGCAAGCGCATCGGCGGCAAGTCCGCGGAGATGGTGGCCCGCGAGCTCCAGCAGCGCACGGCGGACCAGCTCTTCCGCACCCTGGGAGAGCTGAAGGGGGGTGCCATGAAGCTCGGCCAGGCCCTGTCCGTCTTCGAGTCGGCGCTGCCGGAGGAGGTCGCCGGGCCGTACCGGGCGGCGCTCACCAAGCTCCAGGAGGCCGCTCCCCCCATGCCGACGCGCACGGTGCACGCGGTGCTGGCGGAACGGCTCGGTGAGGACTGGCGGGACCTCTTCGCCGAATTCGACGACAGGCCGTCGGCCGCCGCCTCCATCGGACAGGTGCACCGCGCCGTCTGGCACGACGGGCGGGAAGTCGCGGTGAAGGTGCAGTACCCGGGCGCCGGCGAGGCTCTGCTCTCCGATCTGACCCAACTCAGCCGATTCGCCCGCCTGCTCGGCCCGCTGATCCCGGGGATGGACATCAAGCCGCTCATCACGGAGCTGCGTGACCGGGTGTCGGAGGAGCTGGACTACGAGTTGGAGGCGCAGTCGCAGCGGGAGCACGCGGAGGAGTTCGCGAACGATCCGGATGTGGTGATCCCCGATGTGGTGCACCAGTCCGATCAGGTGCTGGTGACGGAGTGGATCGACGGTGTCCCGCTTTCCGAGGTGATCGCGGAGGGCACCCAGGCACAACGCGACCGGGCGGGTCAGCTGCTGGCGCGTTTCCTCTTCTCGGGCCCGGCGCGTACGGGTCTGCTGCACGCGGACCCTCATCCGGGCAACTTCCGGCTGCTCCCCGCGGAGGGGGACGAGCACACGGACGGCGGCGTGGGCGGAGAAGCAGCAGGCGACCTGACCGGGCAGTGGCGGCTCGGAGTGCTGGATTTCGGCACGGTGGACCGGCTGCCGGGCGGGCTGCCCCAGCCCATCGGGGACTCGTTGCGGCTGACGTCGGAGCGCGACGCGGAGGCGGTGTACGAGCTGCTCCGGGAGGAGGGCTTCGTCAAGGATTCGATCGATCTCGACCCGGACGCGGTACTCGACTACCTTCTGCCGATCATCGAGCCGGCGCAGGTGGAGGAGTTCACCTTCACCCGCGGCTGGATGCGCAATCAGGCGGCACGGATAGCAGATCCCCGTTCCCCTGCCCATCAGCTGGGGAAGCAGCTGAATCTGCCGCCCGCCTATCTGCTCATACACCGGGTGACTCTGAGCACGATCGGCGTGCTGTGCCAGCTGAACGCGACGGTGCGGCTGCGGGACGAACTGGAGTCCTGGGTCCCGGGGTTCCTGCCCGTCGGGAACGTGCCCGCTCAGGAGCCGATCGAGGACGCGCCGATGGACGGCCGACTGCTTGAGGACGAGCTGCCGGACGACGAGCCGGTGGACGACGATCTGCTGGACGACGAGTTCGCGGGCAAGGTGCCGGGCCGCGGGTCCGTCGCTCCGGGACTCGTGGGCGAGGCGGCCGCCGAGGGTTGAGCCCCGCCCCCGCGGGTGTCCGGGCAGGCCCCGGGGCCCGCGGCGCCCGTCCGGGGAAGGGCGGGCGCCGGGCAGGGGTGTCACCACCAGGCCGAGTCGAGGCGCCCCTCGATCGCTCTGATGTGGGTGCGGGCGCAGGTGTCGCAGAAGTACTGCCGTCTGCCGTTCTCCACGGAACAGATCCAGGTCGGCGGTGGGTGCACGCTTTCGGCGGCGGTGCCGCACAGGTCACACACCGTGACCTCGGCAGCCGGCTGTGCGGGGTGATGAGTCTCCTCGTCCACCTCGTGACGATAACTCCGTCGCCGTCGCGCGGCGCGGCACCACACACCACGACCGCGGGGGCGGGGGGGGGGGTCCCGCCGCCCCGCCGGGGGGCGTCTACGACGCCGGGCGGGCGCGGGGGCGGCCGCCGCGGGGTGGGGGGTGGGGGGGGGGGGGGGCGGAGCCCCCACGGCGCCGCCC
>NZ_JBHVWN010000083.1:0-35155 GCF_042882275.1 Streptomyces sp. NPDC058231
GACGGCGGCCGGTGTCGTCGCCCCGGGTGCGGCCCGGGGGACGCCGCTCAGGTGGCGGCTGTCCTGGGGTTGGCCACCGCGGTGGTCATGCAGTAGCCGATCGGGCCGGCGGTGTCGTGCAGCGTGCAGTGGCCGACGGCGACCCCGTCCTCGCTGGTGTGGCCGGCGGACTCCAGCCCGATGGCGTCACTGAGCGGGAGCCTGCTCAGGCACAGGGTGTAGTCGGCGTTGATGAACTGCAGCCCGGCGTCACCGGCGTGGGCGAGCGGACTGGCCGTGTCGGCGGCGAGCGCCGCCCGGACGAACGGCGAGAGCGACTCGCCGGCCACCAGCTCGCACGACTCCCGCAGCCAGGCCCGGCGCCTGCCGTTCTCCGGGCGGCCGTCCCTCACCGGCATGTTGTGCTCATCGAACTTCCAGACCGTCCAGGCCCCTTCGCGCGGCGCGGGCAGTTCCTCGGGCGAGGGTGCGTCCCAGGGGGGCGTGGCAGGGACATGGCCGGGTGGCTGCTCGGTGCGGCGCAGCAGCACGGCGCAGGCCCGCGCGACGACGCCGTTCGCGCCGTGCACGGTCGCGTCGACGACCCGGATGCGACGCCCGTCGCGCACCCGGAGGGTCTCCACCCGCACCGGCGCCATCGGCGCGTTGCGGAAGAGGTCGACCGTCAGCCGGGTGAAGTGCATTCCCTCGGACGCGTGTTCACGCTCCAGGGCCCGGGCCGCCAGCGCGCCGAGCAGCCTGCCGTGCATCATGCCGGGCGCCCACCAGCTGCGCGCGTGCGGGGCGGGGTGGAATTCGTCTCCGGCGCTGGTGAAGAAGGCCTCCTGCTGTTCGGCCTGGGCCACGGGCGTTTCCTTCCTGGAGAACCGATGTGTCGACGTGTCGATGTACCGGCATGCCGCGCTGTGAGCCGCAGCTGTGCCGCACGCTGTGGTCCCGGTCCGCTCCCGGTGCCCGGAGCGTCCGGTCAGCTGTCCCGGCCGGGCGATCCGAGCCGGCGGATCAGCACGATCGCGGCTTCGGTGATCTTGTTGGCCTGGCGCTTGTTCGGGCACGTCGCGATCTCACGTCCCGCCTCACCGATGATCGTGGTCAGCACCGCTACCGTGAGCCGTTCGACCGAGTCGCTGCCGGCGCCGAGCAGCACGGCGTTCTGCCGGACCCACTCCCGGCTGCGGGTGCGACGGACCAGTTCGAAGCCCGGTGGCCCGTCGCCGTCCATGAACAGCCTGGCCAGATCGCGGCGCTGCCAGGAGCCTTCGAGGAAGGCGCGGGCGCCCACGACGAACAGATCGATCGGGTCCTCGACCTCGCCCGCCGCCCGGGCCGCGGCGACGGCGGCCACGGCGTTCTGTTCGTGGACGGCCTGATGTTCCTCCCACAGGGCGAGGAAGAGCTCGGTCTTGCCGCCGAAGTGGTGGTAGAGACTGCCCACGCTGGATCCGGCGCGCTCCACCACCCCCGCGATGCTCGCCTCGGCGAAGCCCTGTTCGCAGAACACCTCACGGGCGGCGTTCAGCAGCACCCGGCGGGTCTCCGCGGTGCGGCTCCACTGCCAGGCGTTCCCGCCGGCTGCGGCGCTGCTCGCGCTCCTTGCCATGGGATCCCCTCCTCGACTGGGTTGACGGGCATCGACGCGATCCACCGTACCGAATCCAATCTTAGAATTTCAGTCGCAGATGTTTCGTCGATGTTTCAGGATGCCGCCCGGCCGGCCGTTCCGTCACGGTGGCGCCGCATCGCAAGTTACCGCCGAGGACGGCCGGGCGTACGTGAACCGGCTTGCGGCAGGCGTCTTGACACGCTCATCCGGCCGGGCGCAGGCTGAGCCAATTCCTAGAGTTCTGTTCTAGAAAAGGGCCTCGGGTGATCACCCGTGCGTCCTGAGAAGGAAAGGACACCGCTCGATGGTCGATTTCTCCCTCAGTGTCGAGGAACGTCAGATCCGGGACACCGTCCGCGCGTTCATCTCCAAGGAGGTGATGCCGCTGGAGCACGAGGTCCTGCACAACGAACGGGCGGGCCTTCCCGCGATCGCCCCGGATGTCCTGGCCGAGCTGCGGGCCAAGGCCCGCCGGGCGGGCTTCTGGGGAATGAACACCCCGGAGGAGTACGGCGGTATGAACCTGGGCGCCGTCATGTCCGCGATCCTGGCGATGGAGACCGGCAGGACGTACGTCCCGTTCAGCTTCGGCGGCTCGGCGGACAACATCCTCTACGGCTGCAACGACGAGCAGAAGCAGCGTTACCTCCTCCCGACGATCGAGGGCGAGCGGCGGTCCTGCTTCGCGATAACCGAGCCGGGAGCCGGATCCGACGCACGCAACATCCGTACCCGCGCGGTCCGCGACGGCGGCGACTGGGTGATCAACGGAGAGAAGACCTTCATCACCGGCGGCAACGAGGCCGACTTCGTGATGGTGTTCGCCGTCACCGACCCGGACAAGGGCGCGGACGGCGGAGTGACCTGCTTCCTCGTCGACCGGGACATGGGCTGGAAGTCCGAACCGATCCGCACGATGGGCCAGTGGGGTCCGGCGGCGCTGGTCTTCGACGACGTGCGCGTTCCTGAGGAGAACGTGCTCGGAGAGGTGGGCCACGGCTTCGCGCTGGCACTGCGGTGGATCGGCCAGGGTCGCTACATGATCCCGGCCCGCGCGATCGGGTCCGCCGAACGGATGCTGCAGATGGCGATCGACTACGCCAAGATCCGGCACTCGATGGGGAATCCGATCGCCGAGTACCAGGCGATCCAGTGGCAGATCGCCGACTCGCAGGTGGAGATCGAGTCCACGAAGTGGCTGACGCTGTACGCGGCCTGGCGGGTCCAGCAGGGCATGGACGCCCGCCACGCCTCCTCCATCGCCAAGCTCCACGGCGCGGTCATGGCCAACCAGGTCGTGGACCGCGTTCTGCAGATCCATGGCGGCATGGGCTACACGAAGGAACTGCCGGTCGAGCGCTGGTACCGGGAGTTGCGACTGCTGCGGATCTTCGAGGGCACCGACGAGATCCAGCGCCGCACCATCGCCCGCAACCTGCTCAAGGGGCATGCGCGGCTGGGCGGGATCGGAGAATGAGTGCCCGCAGGCGCGCGGCCATCGTGGGGGTGGCCGAGTCGGAGGTGGGCAGGACTCCGCACCTGACCGTGCTGTCGCAGCAGGCGGGGGCCGCCCGGGCGGCGCTGGCCGAGGCCGGGCTGGGTCCCAAGGACGTGGACGCGCTGTTCGTGGCCGGCAACTGGTCCTGGGCGCCCGCGCTGACGCTGGCCGAGTACCTGGGACTCCAGCCGGACTATCTGGACGGCACCAACATCGGCGGGTCGTCCTTCGAGGCGCACGTCGGCCACGCGGCCGCGGCCATCGAGGCCGGGGTGATCGACGTCGCGCTGATCACCTACGGGAGCACCCAGCGCAGCAACCGCTCGCGGAACGTCCCGCGGCCACCCGCGTCGCTCACCGAGCAGTTCGACCGGCCCTACGGGCTGCCGCAGCCGGTCGGCGCCTACGCGCTGGCCGCCAACCGCTACCTCCACCAGTACGGCGCGACCGGCGAGCAACTGGCCGAAGTGGCGGTGAGCGCACGGCAGTGGGCGGCGCTCAACCCGGACGCTTACTACCGTGACCCGATCACGGTCGACGACGTGCTCGACTCTCCGATGATCAGCGATCCGCTGCACCTGCTGGACTGCTGCCTGGTCACCGACGGAGGCGGCGCGGTGGTCGTGGCCGCCGAGGACCGTTGGCCCGACGTGGACACCCACCCGATCGTCGTGCTCGGGCACGGCGAGACCACCACACACAGCAGCATCGCCCAGATGCCGGACCTGACCGTCACCGGCGCCGCCCGCTCGGGTCCGACGGCGATGAAGATGGCCGACGTGACCCACGACGACCTCGACGTGCTGGAGATCTACGACTCCTTCACCATCACCGTGCTGCTGACCCTGGAGTCCCTGGGGTTCTGCAAACCGGGTGAGGCCGGGGACTTCGTCGCCCGCGGCCGCACCGCTCCCGGAGGCCCGGTGCCGATGAACACCAACGGAGGCGGCCTGTCGTACACACACCCCGGGATGTACGGGATCTTCCTGCTCATCGAGGCGACCCGGCAGCTCCGGCACGACTTCACCGACAACCCGCGCCGGCAGGTCGAAGGCGCCGGGCTGGCCCTGGTGCACGGCACCGGCGGCGTCCTCTCGTCCACCTCGACCGTCGTACTCGGAAGGAGCTGATCAGCGTGGCGGACCTTGCTCAGGATGCCGAGACGAAGCCGTTCTGGGACGGCGTAGCCGCCGGAGAACTGCGCCTGCAGCGCTGCGTCGACTGCAGCCGCGCGGTCTTCTACCCGAGGGCGATCTGCCCGCACTGCTTCGGTGACCGGCTGGAATGGTTCACCTCGCCTGGCACCGGCACCGTCTACTCGTACACCGTCGCGCACCGGGCGTTCAGCCCGTCCGCCGGGGAACCGCCCTACACGGTCGCGCTGATCGATCTCGACGAGGGGGTGCGGATGATGTCCAGGATCGTCGGCGGGGACGGGGCACGCATCGGCGACCGCGTCGAGCTGGAGATCACCCGGCTGGGTGGCGACGACTCCCCGGAGCTGCCGTGCTTCCGGGTGGTGGACGCGGCATGAGCGCGCCCACGACAGAGGCCGGCGCCGAGGCCATGCGCGCGCTGTTCGCCCCGAAGTCGATCGCCCTGGTCGGAGCCACCGACAAGTCGGGCTGGTCACTGGCCACCTTCGACAACCTGCGCAACCACGGATTCCCGGGACGGGTCCATCTGGTCAATCCGCGCACCGAGGTGGTGCACGGGCAGCGCGCCCATCGCAGCCTCACGGACATCGGCGAGCCGGTCGACATGGCCTACGTCATGGTGCCGACACCCGCGGTGCTGTCCGTGCTGCGGGAAGGCGCCGGTCTGGGGATCCGGAGTTACGTGGTACTCACCGCGGGCTTCGGCGAGACGGGGCCCGAGGGCAGGAGGCGGGAGGAGGAGATCCTCGATTTCGCACGCGAGAACCGGCTGACCGTACTGGGTCCCAACGGAAACGGCTACATCAACGCCACGGCCGGGACGACCCCGTACGGTCTCCCGATCCCGGCGCCGCTGCTCGGCGGCCCGGTGGGCGTGGTGCTGCAGAGCGGCGCCCTGGCCAGCTCCATCCTCTCGTTCGCCCAGGCCCGGAACGTGGGGCTGAGCCTGCTCACCTCCATGGGCAACGAGACGATGGTGTCGGTCACCGACGTCATCGACTACCTGGTGGACGACCCGGCCACCAAGGTGATCGCACTGTTCCTGGAGTCGGTACGGCAGCCGGAACGGTTCGCCCGCGCCGCCCGCCGTGCCGCCCGGGCCGGCAAACCGATCGTGGCGCTCAAGATCGGATCGAGCAAGATCGCCTCGCACACCGCGCAGGCCCACACCGGGGCGCTGGTGGGGGACGACCGGGTGATCGACGCCGCGTTCCGGCAGCTGGGTGTCGTGCGTGTCCGCTCGCTCGAGGACCTGATCATCACGTCCGGGCTGCTGGCCCAGGTCGGCCGGATCGACGGCCGGCGGATCGGCGTGGTGACACCCTCGGGCGGGGCCTGCGAAGTCATCGCCGACCGGGCCGAGCAGGAGGGGCTCGAACTGCCGCCCTTCGCGCCGGAGACGGTGGCCCGGCTGAAGGAGATCCTGCCGGGATTCGCGACCGTCCAGAACCCGCTGGACGTCACCGGGTACGTGGTCGTGGACCGGACCCTGCTCGGTCGCGCGCTGGAGGTCGTCGCCGACGACCCGGGCATCGACGCGGTCATGCTGCTGTCCGACCTGCCCCGGGTGGTGCCTGCCGATCCGGCTTTGACACTGCTGCACTTCGGAGCCACCGCGCAGCGCATCCGCGACGCGAACCGCCCGGTGATGGTGGCCAGCAACATCCTCACCGACATCACCGAATTCGGCCGTCACGTACAGGAGGAGACCGGTTTCCCGTACGTGGCCGGCGGGATCGAGCATGCGGTGACGGCCATCGGCGCGGCGGTGCGCTGGTCGGGGGAGGTGTCCCGGGCCGCGGCTCCGGTGCCGCCCGCGCCGGACACCCGGCCGGTGGTGCACGGCAGGACCTCCGGGGTGTGGACCGAGTCCCGGGCCTCGCAACTGCTCGCCGACAACGGGATTCCGGTCGTGCCCTCCGCGCAGGCTGCGACGGAGGACGATGCGGTGGCGGCAGCCGAGCGGTTCGGATATCCCGTGGTGCTCAAGGCGGTTGCCGACGGTCTCGGGCACAAGAGCGACATCGGCGGGGTGCGGCTGGGACTGGGGGGAGCCGACGAGGTGCGCCGGGCCCACCGCGAGGTCTGTGCCGTCCTGCGCGAACGCGGCCTCACGGGCATCGGCACCCTCGTGCAGCCGCAGCGCAGCGGAGGCGTGGAACTGCTGGTGGGCGTGGTCCGTGACCCCGCGTGGGGACTGACCATGGCCGTCGGCCTCGGCGGGGTGTGGGTCGAGGTACTGCGCGACTCCGTGCTGCGGCTGCTGCCGGTCGGCGCCGACGACATCCGCCGGGCGCTGGCAGAACTGCGCGGCGCCCGGCTGCTGGACGGCGCGCGTGGCACGGAACCCGCGGATCTGGACAAGGTCGCCGAGGTCATCGCCCGGATCGCCGGTCTCGCGGCCGGCCTGGGGCCCGGTCTCGAATCGCTGGAGGTCAACCCGCTTCTCGTACAGGGGAGTCGGGTCGAGGCGCTGGACGCGCTGATCACCTGGGACTGAGCTGCACACCTGCGGCGCCGGTCCGAGGCCGCCGCGGTCGCCTGCTGCGACCGCGGCGGCCTTTGCCCTACCGGGGCCCTGCGGGCACCTGCCCGCCCCGCTACCCCGGATGACCGGGCCGGGCGCGGGCGGCCCGGCCCGGACCCGCCGCGGCGCTGCGGTCATCCGCCCGACGTGGAGGCGCCCCCGGTTCCGGGAGGCGACCGGAGGTACGCCGTCGTGCTCGGGCACGGCATCCCCGACCTCGTCCGAAGTCAGATTCGAGAGGGAAATTCTGTTCCGCGGCATCCGCCCGCGACACGGGGCGATACCGGCGGAACCAGTCGGAAGTCCACTCGCAGAAAGGCCGGAGCAATGAGGCTCTCCTACGTACGCGAACTCGACGAATACCCGACCGGCGGGCGCCGGATGAAGATCCTGACCATGGCGGTCCTCGCCGTCCTGATCGGGTCCTACGAAGGGCAGATCGCCCCCGTGGTGCCCCTGCTCCTCAAAGACCTGCACATGTCCCTGGCCACGTACGGCACGGTGTCCGCGCTGGCGACCGTCGCCGGCGCGCTCGCCTCGGTCGTCGGTGGACGGCTCACCGACAACCTGGGCCGGGTGCGCCTGCTCATCCCGCTCATGCTGCTGACGACCGTCTGCTGTCTGGCGATGACCGCGGTCCACTCGCCGACGCAGCTGATGCTGGCCCGCATCGCACTCTCCGTCATCGACGGCATGGCCATGGCCGGCACCGCCCCGCTGGTGCGTGACTTCTCGCCACGGATGGGCCGCGCGCAGGCGTTCGGCTTCTGGACCTGGGGCCCGGTGGGGGCGAACTTCCTCGCTGCCGCGGTCGCGAGCGCCACCCTGCCGCTCTTCCACGACTCCTGGCGCTCACAGTTCGTCATCATGGCCGGGATCTCGCTCGTGATATCCGTGGTGATCGCGTTCAACATCGCCGATCTCTCACCGCAGTTGCGCGCGCGTATCCAGCAGACCGAACGGCAGGCGTTCACACCGGACGGCCGCAGCAGCGTGCCCCGGGCCCGTGACCTGCTCGCCCACCGCAACATCTGGGCGCATGTCATCGGAATCGGGCTGTGGCTGATCCTCTATCTGACGCTCTCCCTGTACGGCCCGACCATGCTCGCGCATGCCTTCGGTCTCGGTGCGGCGAGCGCGTCCGGGATCATGTCGGTCTTCTGGGTGCTCAACCTGCTCACCGTCGTGGTGAGCGGCCGGATCTCGGACCGGCTGCAGCTGCGCAAGCCGATCTGCGTGGCCGGAACGGTCGCGGCGGTGGCGATCACCGGCTATCTGGTGATGCTGATGGGACGTCAGGAAGTCTCCCATCTCCATCTGATGCTCACCGGCGCACTGCTGGGCGGCGCGCTGGGCGTCGCCTACGGCCCTTGGATGGCGAACTTCTCCGAGGACGCCGAGGACATCGATCCGCGGCTGCAGGGCAGTGCCTGGGGCCTGTTCGGATTCGTCTCCAAGGGGGCGGCGGTGCTGGCGCTGTTCATCGTGCCGCGCGTGGTCGAGCACAGCAGCTGGCACACCTGGATGATCACCGCGATGTGCTGCACGGTGCTGTTCATCCCTGTCGCGCTGCTGTTCAACGGGCCATGGCGGCGTACCGGGTCCGAGCCGGTGCCCGTGCTCGCGCCGACCGTGGGCCGGCGCGCAGCGGACTGACCTCACGGTGCCTTGCCGACTGGCTCCTCGCTCGGCCGGATCCCTCCGGTGGCCACATCGGCCACCCGGTGCCGGCTGAGCGAGGCGACCACCGACAGGGCGGAGATCGCCGTCATGACCAGTAGGGCCAGCCGGTATCCGGTGACCAGCTGCGCGACTCCGTGGGACGAGACGTCGGCGATGGTGCCGGCGAAGACGTACTGCCGCAGGCCGGCCGGCAGCGGACTGGTCACCAGCGACATGGCCAGGGCCGTGCTCACCACGACACCGGTGTTCTGCACCATCAGGCGCATCGCGTTGACGATTCCGATGCGCTGGGACGAAACCCCGTCCAGCAGGGCCGTGGTGTTGGCCGGCATGAACATTCCGGATCCCGCGCCGATGAGAACCAGTCCGCAGGCGATCGGCGGGTAGCCGGTGTCCGCCGAGATGTTCAGCAGCAGGAAGAGCAGCCCGGCGGTGCCGGCGGATGTTCCCAGCAGCGCGATCGTGCGAGGCGCAAGTCTCGCGTGCAGCATCCCCGAGCAGGCCGAGGCGATCATCGCGGCCACCGACAGCGGCAGTACCTTCAGGCCGGCCGACACCGGGGACTCGCCGTGCACCGCCTGGTAGAACAAGGCGATCAGCAGTACCACCGCCATCCGCGCCACCGAGTTGAGGAACGAGGTGAGCAGACCGAGCGCGAAGGGCGGGTCCCGGAACAACGCCACGTCCATGACCGGATGCGGGCTGCGCCGCTCCACCATCACGAACAACGGGGCCAGTACCGCGCATACGGCCAGCCCTGCGAAGACCACGGGATCGGTCCAGCCGTTCTCACCGACCCGGGAGAGGCCGAACAGGAGACTTCCCAGGCTGATCAGCACGAGCAGGTTGCCCGTCGCGTCGATGCCGCGCTCGCGCGCCCGGCCGCCGACCCTGCGCAGCGCGACCGCACCCCAGGCCAGGCACATCAGTCCGATCGGCACGTTGTACCAGAACACCCACTGCCAGCCGAACCGGTCCGTCAGGAAGCCGCCGAGGGTCGGTCCCACCAGCTGGGCGACGGAGAACGAGGCGATGTAGACGCCCATGCCACGTCCCAGATGACGCTGCGGGAACGCGTCGGCGAGCAGGGCCGCACTGTTGGTCAGCAGCATCGCACCACCTGCGGCCTGGACCGCCCGCAGGCCGATCAGGAACCACACCCCGGGAGCGAAGCCCAGCAGCAGGCTGGCCCCGGTGTACGTGGCCAGACCGAGGAGGTACATGGTGCGACGTCCGAACATGTCCGCCAGCCGGCCGAACGCGACCATCAGTCCCGTGTTGGTCAGCATGAACGACAGCAGGATCCAGTTGGCGGCCGTGGCGCTCGCATGGAAATGCCGCACCACCTGCGGCAGTGCGACATTCAGTGAGCTGCTGCCCAGCGCAGTCAGGATGCTCGCCAGGCTGACGACCGACAACGCACGCCAGGCGTAACGAAGTTGTGCCTCCTCGAGGGTTCCGGACATGGACGCTCCTCCCGAGATGCGAATTGTGAATCAGAATACTAGAACTCCATTCTGTTCGGGGGGCCTGTGAGAACCGGGCGCAACCTGGCCGAGTTCCGGCGGTCGCGCGTACGGGAATGCCCGCCGTCCCGGGGCCGGGACAGCGGGCAGCGGTGCGGGCATCGGTGCGGGGGACGAGGAAGCGGCGTGATCTCTCGAAGCGGACGCCGGGATGCCGCACCCCGGGTTCCGGGACCGCGGCCGGCAGTCGGTTCCGGAACACCGTTACGGCGAGAGGCGGTTCACTGCATCTGACGCCGGACCAGTTCATGGAGACGTCCGCCCGTGTCCGCCAGTAGTTCGGCGGGCGGCCCCTGCTGCACGACGCGGCCCCCCGACATGACGATCACCCGGTCGGCGTCGAGCACGGTGGAGAGCCGGTGGGCGATCACGATGCGGGTGGCGTTCAGTGCGCGGGTGCTCTCGATCACGACGCGCTGGGTCTCGTTGTCGAGCGCGCTGGTGGCCTCGTCGAAGAAGAGGATGCTCGGACGCCGTACCAGAGCCTGGGCGATCATGAGGCGCTGGCGCTGGCCGCCGGAGATGGCGCCACCGTCGGCGATCATGGTGTGCAGGCCCATCGGCATGCGCTTGATGTCCTCGGCCAGACCGGCCATCGCGGCGGCCTCCCAGGCCTCTTCCTGAGTGAAGACCTCGGCGCCGCAGATGCAGTCCAGAATCGAACCGGAGAGCGGCTGGGCGTTCTGCAGGACGACGCCGCAGCTGCGGCGTACCGCAGCCTGGTCGAGAGACGCCAGGTCCTGGCCGTCGTAGAGGACGCTTCCCGAAACCGGCTTGTCGAAGCCGATGAGCAGCCTCAGCAGGGTCGACTTGCCGCAGCCGCTGGGGCCGACGATCGCCACGAACTCGCCGGGACGCACCTGCACGGAGACGCCGTCGAGGACCAGCGGACCGTCGTCGGTGTAGCGGAAGGACAGGTCCCGCGCTTCGATCTCCCCGGTCAGGACACCCGGCTGGGTGCTCGCCCCGCGCACCTCGGGAGCCTCGTCGAGCACCGGCTCGATCTGCTCGAACATGGGCAGGGCCGCCGCTGCCGAGACGAACGCGCCGGTGAGCTGTGTGACCGCAGTCAGCAGCATGGTCACGGACGTGTTGAAGGTCAGAAACGCCCCGGCCGACATCGACCCCCGAGCCGGGCCCGCCAACAGCACGAACATGGCCAGCGAACACAGCGGCAGATAGACGGCGTTGAGGACGGCCGTCAGATTCTTGATGCGCCCCGCGCGCTGCTGCAACTCGCGACTGCGGGCGAACTCCCGTGCCCACGCCGCGTACGCGAAGCTCTCCGCTGCGGCGACCCTCAGTTTGGGAAGCCCGCGCAGCGTCTGGAACGCCTGGTTGTTGAGCTTGTTCCCGAGCTCCACCAGCCGGCGCTGCCACCGCAGCTCCCACAGCCCCATGGTGAGGAACACCGCGGCGATGACGATCAGCATCGCGACCGCCGTCAGCGCCAGCGGAACGCTGAAGAGGAACAGGAGGACGAGGTTCATCGCACCGACCGTGCCCGCCTGCAGCACGACGGGACCGATTCCGGACAGCACCCGGCGGATGGCACTGATGCCCATGGCCGCGCTCGCCAGCTCACCCGTGGAGCGCTCGGTGAAGAACTTGGTCGGCAGACGCAGCAGCCGGTCCCACACGGCCGGCTGGAGCGTGCTCTCGATGCGTCCCTCCATGCGCAGGATGGTGAGGTTCTGCATCAGCATGAAGACCGCCGAGACGATGCTCGTGATGATGACGGCCAGTGAGACCTGCACGATGAGACTGTTCTCGGCATGAGGCACGTAGACGCCGAGCACCTGCCCCGTCGCGATCGGCACCAGTGCGCCGAGGGCGACCGTCACCACTCCCGCCAGTGCCAGATTGCGCAGGTCGGGCCGGGTGCCTCGGAGACTGAACCGCAACAGCCGCCACTTGGTCATGGCCTGCTCCGGCAGCGGACGGTAGAACATGACCGCGCGCTGTTCGAACTCGTCCGCATTGGCCGCTCCGACGCGGCTGCGTCTGCCGGTCACCGGGTTCACCGCCTCGTACCCGCCGCGGCGCCACAGCAGGGCGACCGGCGCTCCGCTCGCGGCCCGGTGGCCCACCAGAGGGCCGGTGTTCTCCCGCCACCAGCGCCGGCCGAGCCGGACCGGACGGGTACGGATCCGTGAACCGATCGCGACGCGCTCGACCGGGTCGACACGGTCGCTCACCGCGCCGCTCGTCGACGGTTCCGCGAGAGTGATCCCGGCCGACTGTGCCACCAGTCTGCACGCGGCGTAGGTCGCGTCGTCGTGGGCGCCCGTCGCACGCGAAGCGGGCCGCCCGGAACGCCCGATGGAGGACAGCAACGTCCGGTCCGCTTCGTCACGGACGGCTTCCCCCGCCTTGATGCCGGCTGCCGTCCGGTCCTCGTGCGCGAGCTCCAGCCGTTCGATCCAGCGGTCCAGCGCGGACAGCAGCCGGTACTGCTGGCTCACCATGGCCTGCCACATCGCACCGTCGATGAGCAGATCGCCTGCCGCTTCCGCGCTGTACGCGGCGCCGTACTGCAGGCTGCCGGGGGACACCGGCAGCCAGAGGATGTCGTCGTCGGCCACCGAATCGTCGACGGACGTCCGGCCGTCCAGCGGTGCCTCGAACAGAACCTGACGGCTGCGTCCGACGCCGAGCGCGACGGCGTGCTCCAACAGACTCAGTGCGGTGTCCGCGGCATCGTACGAGCTGCGGTACTGACCGTCGTACGCCGCGGCGTCCGCGTACTCCGGCCGGTACAGCTCGCGCAGCGGGATCCGGCGCACCACGCACCCCTGCAGGGGCCTGCCGACCAGTGTGTGCCGCGGCCCCTCCACCGGCCCCAGCAGCAGAGTTCCGGGCTCGAGACGGCCGAGGAAGTGCCAGTGGCCCTGTTCCGCGGCGTCCACCGCGAACAGGTCCAGGGCTCCGCCGACGACCAGCCACAGCACCTGCGGCCCCTCCAGCGAGAGCCTGCGCAGACCCTGGCAGTCGATCTGCTCGCCGAGTCCTCCCAGGGCGCCGATGACCGCGTCGTGCTCCGTGGCGGACGCGTCCGGGAAGGTACCCGCGCCGTGGCCGGCGAGAGGGTGAACGGATGCCACCTCAGTGCTCCTTGACCAGTTCGGCGTAGGGTCCGCCGGCGGCGATCAGGTCCTCGTGCCGCCCGCGTTCCACAACGGATCCGTGATCGAGGACCACGATCTCGTCGCTGTCGCGGACGGTGCTCAGCCGGTGTGCGATCACCACACAGGCGCAGCCGCGCCGCCGCAGATTGTCGATGATGATCTGCTCGGTCTCCGCGTCCAGGGCGCTGGTCACCTCGTCGAGGACCAGGATGCTCGGCCTGCGCACAAGGGCGCGGGCGATCTCCAGACGCTGCCGCTGCCCCCCGGAGAAATTGCGGCCGTCCTGCTCCACCCGGCTGTGAATCCCACCCGGACGCCGGGCGACCACCTCGTGGAGTGCCGCGTCCTTGAGGGCGGCGACGACGGCGTCGTCCGGCACCGACGGATCCCACAGCGCCACGTTGTCCCGGACCGTGCCTTCGAAGAGGAAGATGTCCTGGTCGACGAAGGAGACCGAGGCGGCCAGTGCGCTCCGGGAAATGTCCTCCAGACGCTGCCCGTCCACCCGGATCGTGCCCTCCCACGGGCTGTAGAGCCCCGAAATCAGCCGGGAGACCGTCGACTTCCCGCTGCCGGACCCGCCGACCAGTGCCACCTGCTGTCCGGGTCCGACGGACAGTGAGAAGCCGGACAGCAGCGGCTTGTCGAGCGGGCTGTAGCCGAAGGTGATCTCTTCGAGTGTCACATGACCCGTCAGCCTGCGGGTACTCGCCGCCGGTTCGCGACGCGAGTACAGCGAGTCCACCGGGAAGCTCTCGACATCCTTGAGCCGGGCCACATCGGCGGCGAAGTCCTGCACCCGGCCCGCCACCGAGTTGAGCCGTGCGACCGGCGCGGTGAAGCGGGTCACCAGCGCCTGGAAGGCCACGAGCAGACCGATCGAGAGGTGGCCGTCGACGGCCCGCAGCCCTCCGATCCACAGAATCAGGGCGCTGTTGAGCGTCGCCAGCGCGGGAGCCACGATGCCCAGCCAGGCGCTCGGCACGCCGAGTCGCTGCTGCTCCTCCAGCGTGGTCGCGTGCTGCCCCGCCCAGCGGCGGAAGAACCCGTTCTCGCCACCTGTGGCCTTCATCGTCTCGATCAACTGAAGGCCGGTGTAGGAGGTGTTGGTGAGCCTGGCGCTGTCGGCCCGCAACTTCTGGGCACGGGTGGCCCGCAGGCGCACGGTGATACGCATCGCCACCACGTTGACGAGTGCCAGCCCCACACCGATGACCGTCAACTGCGGATCGTAGGTCCACAGCAGGACCGCATAGAGCAGTACGACTATCCCGTCCACGCCCACGGCCGTGAGGTCGCGGGCCAGGGTCTCGGCCACCACGTCGTTGGACTGCAGTCGCTGCACGAGGTCGGCCGGGCTGCGCTGGGCGAAGAACGTGACCGGCAGCCTCAGCAGATGCCGGAAGAACCGGGCGCTGCTGAGTGTGGAGGAGATGATGCGGCCACGCAGCAGATTGGCCTGCTGCAGCCAGGTCAGCACGGCGGTGAGTGCCACCGTGGTCGCCATGGCCGTGAACAGGACGCCCAGCAGCGATGTCTGATCACCGATCAGGAACATGTCGATGTACGCACGGCTGAGTGCAGGCAGCGTCGCGCCGACGGCCACCAGCAGCAGGCTCGCGAGCAGCGCGGCCAGCATCGTGCCCGACGTGCCGCGCAGCCGGGCCGGCAGGGCGCTCAGCACTCCGGGTCGCCGGCCGCCGCGGACGAACGTCTCGCCGGGCTCGAAGACCAGGACGACACCGGTGAAACTGGTGTCGAAGTCCTCGGCCGTCACGAAACGGCGTCCCTTGTCCGGGTCGTTGATGTGCACGCCCCGCCGCCCGAAGCGGCGGCCCATGCCGTCGTACACGACGTAGTGATTGAACTCCCAGAACAGGATCGCCGGTGCCTGCACCTCGGCGAGCGCCGCCGGCTCCATCTGCATGCCCTTGGCCTGCAAGCCGTAACTACGTGCGGCCTTCAGCACATTGCTGGCCCGCGATCCGTCGCGGGAGACGCCGCACGCGATGCGCAGTTCCTCCAGCGGCACATGACGGCCGTAGTGGCCGAGCACCATGGCCAGTGACGCGGCGCCGCATTCCAGCGCCTCCATCTGGAGAACGGTGGGCGTCCGCACGGTCCCGGCCTTCTTGTTCCTCGCCGGCCTCGGAGCCGTACGGCGCCGGGTGGCGGGTGCGTGGTCCGGACGGTGCCGGCCGCGGCCTGGCGGTGGCAGCTGAGGCGCGGAGGGGGAAGCCTGCGGTGCGGTCACGGGAGCAGCCAATCGATCGGACGCTGGTCGGCCAGGTGGATGGCGCCGGTGGCCAGGGTCATGGAGTCGATCGCGTACGGCGGGCCCTCGGCCGACGACCACCGGTAGCCGGACCGTGTGGCGGACGACCGGTCGAGCCGCACCAGCACCGCGACCGGCCTGCCGTGCTGCGAGAACTGCTCGCCCAGCTGGCTGTCGCCGAGGAAGCCGCCGATCTGCCTGCTCGTCTGGGATGTCCGGCCGACCGCGGCCACCCGGCCGCGCAGCACCCCGTACTGCTGGGCCGGTACCGATTCCACCGTGAGATCCACGGAGGACCCCACGGGTACGGCCGGGCCGCTGTTGCCCGGCACGTAGAGCATCACCATCAGCGGATCGCTCTCGCCACGGGTCCGTTCCACGCTGGCCACGTCCGCTCCGGTGGTGACCACCGCGCCGATCGCGGCCGTCAGTGCGGTCACCCGCCCTGCGGCGATCGTGCGGACGACCCGGTCGCCCTGTCCCGTACGGACCTTGAGCAACGGCGCGTCGGCGGGCAGGCTCTCGCCTTCCTTGGCGAGTACGGCGGTGACTTGGCCCGCATACGGGCTCTGCAGGATGTAACTGCCCTGGGCATGGGTGAGGATGCCGGGTGCCTGGACGGTGGAGGAGACCGATCCGGTCACGGCCCAGAAGCAGGAAGCGGCCATGACCAGGACGGTGACGCACAGGGCGAGCCGCCCCTGCGGGCGGGCGAAGCGTACCGGCAGGTCGAGTTCCTCCGGTGACTGCAGCTTGGAAAGGGCCTGTTGGCGGAACTGCACGGAACTCTTCCCTCGCTGTCAGATGGGTGCAGTGAGCCCCGGAACCGTGCGGTTCCGGGGCTCACACGCCGTCTCAGAGACCGGCGACGAGACCGGTGGCCAGACCGGTGACAGCGCCGGTGTTCACGCCGGTGGTCGACGAGACGAGACCGGTGACCGAGCCCACGACGCCGGAGACCGGGGCGATGGCGTCGACGGTGCCCGTGACGTTGCCGACCAGGCCGCCGACGAGACCGCCGGAGACGTTGTCGAGGTCGTTGTCGGAAATCTCGAGGGTCTCGACCTGGGGGGTGTGGTTCATGAGGGAGGCTGCCTTTCAGCTTGATATTTCACAGCGGTAACCGCTCGGTGTGGCTGCCGCATTGGCCAGGATCAAAGCACGTCCGCGCCGTGCGCAGCTAATCGAACCGGCGTTGATCAGGGGTTTCGGGGGCTCTCAAATAACCCTGCGTGCAGATGTGTTCATGAATCGACGGCGTCTTCTTCACAAGCTTCACCGTCTGAATTCCCTTTTACGGAAAGCCTCTTCGCTCAACTGGGACAGTTCTGCCCAAAGCCGCCCCCGATCCTGGTCCGGACCAGGGGGTATGCGCGTACGGCAGTGACCAGCCTGGGCATGAGGTGTGCAGGTTTGCGGAAGGTGGGCGGTGAGGCGAATCAGCAGGTGGGAGGGGTGCTCCGGATGCGTGCGGATCGGTGCCGGGTCGCGGCCGCGTGCGGTGAGCGCCCTCCGGGCCGCAGGCGGGGGTGGCGGATGCGGATCGGTGACGCGGCGGGCATCACGCCGACGGTGCTTAGGTTCCACGAGGAGAGGGGACTGCCGGCGCCCGGTGTCGCGCACCGCGACGGGTCGGTGCCACCGCGTTCCATGCGGCATGGCGCGGGCGGACTCGCCCGACCCGGCTGTGCGAACGGTCAAAGGCATGCGTCGACCATGTGCGGTCGGCAGCCCCTGAGTCCGGGAGCACCGGGCAGGCCGCTATTGCGGCGGACGGCCCTTGGACGGTGACGGAGTCGGTCCGCTCGGCAGACGTGTTACCCGTCGCAGGACGGAATTCATTCTCCCGTCACCACCACCGGCGCATTCGCCGGCGGATCGGATTTCTCCGCTGCCGAATGGCGGGCCCGGTGAGAGGGCTCGTGCTTCGGCTCTCCCCGCCGGCACCCGGATCAGGACGGCCGGGCCCCGGTGAGCCACTCGTATGCGGCCTGCGCCGTGAATTCGGCCTGCCCGCCATGGAAGGTCAGCTCCGCGGCGGTGAACACCGCATCGCTGGCCGGCGATGCCACGTAGGGGACCGCGATGCAGCGCATGCCTGCCGCGTGCGCCGCCGTGACGCCTGGCGCCGCGTCCTCCAGCACCACGCAGTCGCCGGGCGTGGCGTCGAGCCGCCGTGCGGCTTCCAGGAACACGTCCGGCTCCGGCTTCCCGTGCGCCACCTCGTCGGCGGAGACATATGCCGTGAGGTACGCGCCGAGTCCGGTGCCCGTGAGCACGGCTTCGATCGCCGCTCGGGACGATCCCGATGCCACGGCCATCGGAATGCCTTCCTGATGGAGCCGTTCCATGAACTTGCGCATCTCGGGGAACACCTCGGTCGAGGTGCGTGCCAGCTCCAGATAGAGGGCGTCCTGGCCGGAGAGGAGCTCGTCGACGGGCGCCTCGATCCCGTACTCGGCGCGCAGCGCCGCCAGCGTCTCGCGGGTGCTGATTCCGATGTACCGGGTGTGGTGCTCCCAGGTGAAGTCCGGTGCACCGTAACGGGCGAGGAGCCGGCGCCCCGCCTCGTAGTAGTTCGGTTCGCTGTCCACGAGGGTGCCGTCGAGATCGAAGACGACGGAGAGGGCCGGGGTGCGCCGAGTGCTCATGGCGACCAGCATGCCAAGCCGGTGATCAGTCCTGCGGTCCTGCCGCGGTCCTGCCGACCGATTCGACCAGCGGCAGCAGCCGGTGCGGCACCCGCTCGCGCAGGGCCACCTCGGTACTCGTCCGCACCACTCCGGGCAGCTGGATCAGCTGCTGGATCACATCCTCCAGATGCCCGTTGTCGCGGGCCACGACCCGTGTCAGCAGATCACCGCCACCGGTGGTCGAGAACGCCTCGACGATCTCCGGAACGGCGGCGAGTGCTTCGCCCACCTCGTCCAGATGCCCCTGGGTGACCTCCAGATGGACGAAGGCGAGCACCGGGTGGCCGAGTGCGGCGGGGGAGAGGACCGGGCCCGTACCGGTGATCACGCCGTCCCGCTCCAGACGGTCGATACGGGCCTGCAGGGTGCCCCGGGCGATGGAGAGGATGCGGGCGTACTCCCGCACGCTGGTCCTCGGCTGCTCGATGAGGAGCCTCAGGATGCGGGTGTCGAGCGCGTCCACCGCCATGGTCCGTCTGCCTCTTCCTGGCCTGCCGGTACGGGCCCCGACTGTACCAACGGCCCAGTCGGGGCAGGCGCGGAGAGGGCGTCAGGGACGGGTGTCCTCCGGCAGGGTGACCAGCCAGCGGGTCTCCCTGCGGGGGTGGAGGTAGCAGAGCCAGTAGAGCGTGGCTCCCGCCATGATGCCGCCGGTCCACAGCAGGTACGTCACGTCCTGCCGGCTCAGGATGTAGACGAGTACGGCGATCAGCGCCACCGGCATCGCCGGCCAGAGCGGCATGCGCCAGGCGGGCAGTTCCTTGTGGGAGGCACGGCGGGCGGCCAGCGCTGCGACCGCGACCAGCAGGTACATGCCGGTGACCGAGACTCCCGTCACGCCGTACAGGGTGTCGAGGTTGACGAAGCACAGCGCCGCGCCCGGAACCCCGACCACCAGGGTGGCGACCCAGGGTGAACCGAACCGGCCGAGGCGGGCGAGGGCGTTGTTGACCGGATCGGGCCACGCCTTGTCGCGGGCGGACGCGAACAGCACCCGCGAGTTCTGGATCACCATGACGATGCCCGCGTTGATGATCGCGAGTGCGACACAGAGGCTCACGAACGTGCCGACGGCCGAGTTGCTCCAGGCGGTGACCATGCCGCTGATGTCGCCGGAGGTGAGCGCCTGGAGGTCGGGCGCACCCACGGTGATCGCGATCACCGGGACGAGGATGACGGCCGTCGAGATCACCAGGGTGGCAAGGACCGTACGTGCGACATTGCGGCGAGGGTCCTCCATCTCCTCGGAGAGGTAGACGGCGGTGGAGAAGCCCTGGGTGATGAAGAGCGCGATGGCCAGGCCCGAGACGACCAGCATCGCGGTGACCGGGCGGGAGGTTCCGTCGCCGCTCGCGACCACACCGTGGATCAGGCTGTCGGCCCCGCGCTCACCGTGGGCGAAGCCGAGCACCGCGACGACAGCCGCCGCGATGACTTCGAGGACCAGGAAGACGCCGGTGATCCAGGCGTTGGCCCGCAGGTCCAGCAGCCCGGCCAGGGTGGCGAGCAGCATCACGCCCGCTCCGGCGGCCTCCGCCGGAACATGGACCAGCGGAGCGAGGTAGTCCGCCGTGCCCATGGCGATGACGGGCGGCACGATCATGACGACCAGCAGCGACAGGACGAACACCAGCCAGCCGGCCAGCCGGCCGGTCAGGGTGGTGACCATGGCGTACTCGCCGCCGGCGCTGGGAATCAGGGTGCCCAGCTCCGAGTAGCAGAAGGCCACGGCTATACAGAGCAGCGAGCCGATCGCGATGGTGAGGGCGGTGGCGGTGCCGAGGTCGCCGAACAGGTCGGGCACGACCACGAACAGAGTGGACGCGGGAGTCACGCAGGACAGTGTCAGCAGGGTCCCGCCGACGACGCCGATGGAACGCTTGAGAGCGTGCGGGCCGTCCTGGCCGGAGTGACCGGCCTTCGCACCTGCGGTGCCGGGGGTGACGGGCTGACTGAGCATGTCGGTCATGGAGCGGTTCCGATCGACTGGGTGTGACAGGTGGGGCGGGAGCGTTATCGCCTCCGTGGCCTGCTGCGCTCTTCGTGATTCTCTGCTCCCGGCGCGCTATAGAAACCTGTGGGATCCGTCACGTCAACCGTCCATTACCTTCGAAATCAGTTGTCGAAGGGGCCGATGTCGCCGACATTCGTGGAATGGGCACCCATCGGCCACGCGACCGTCGCTCGTTGAGCTGTTGGACCTGTCGCCCTGATGGCCTTTGAAATGAAGGTTTGGGGGGTGATGCAACCTTCGATGTCTGCATCGAATGTCGGTGGTGCGGGCCGGGTGATCAAGGGTGGGGCCGCAACGAGAAGCGCAGAGTGGCGCCGGTCACGTTGCATGGTTTTTGCCTGCTCGGCGGTGGTGGGACTAGCACTGCCCGGCTTCCGCGGGGGCGCTAGTCTCCGGGGTCATGCCGAATGACGACGAGGGCGTGGCGATACCCGCCCCAGCGACCCCTCCCGCATTACCCGTCGCCCCGGTGTCCCCGAGGGAGGACGGCGCGGCCGTCACCGCGGAGAGCGGCCGCCGGGCCACCTGGTTCGAGCTCTTCGGAGATCTGGTCTTCGTCGCCGCCGTCGGGCAGATCACGCACCGGATCGGCGGCCGTCCGGGTGTCACGTCCGTCGTCGCCGCGGCGGCGCTGTTCGTTCCGCTGTGGTGGACCTGGGTGCTGTACGCCGTGCGCGCCAACCGCGCCGACCGGGACAACACCGCGCACCGGCTGCTCACCACGGCCGGACTCGCCGCGGTGACCGGCATGGCGGTCTTCGCCGGCGGCGTGGGGCACGGCTCGGGCGCCGACACCGGATTCGTGGCCTCCTACCTCTGCGCACGTGGCGGTGTGGCGGCACTCTACGCCTGGGAAGTCAGCCGGGAAGCCCACCTCATGCCGCTGCTCCGTACGTATCTGCTCGGCTCGGCGGCGAGCGCGCTGCTCTGGCTCGGCGGGCTGCTGCTCCTGGACGGCCCCGCACGGTACGCCACCTGGGCTGTCGCCATGGCCGCGGAGCTGGCTCTGCCGCTGCTCGCGCGACGACAGGTCGCGGGTGCTCGGCACGACGCCGAGCACCTGCGCGAACGCTTCGGCCTCTTCACCATCATCGTGCTCGGGGAGACGGTCCTCGGATTCACCGACGGCCTGGTCGCGGCCCGTACCGCCCCCGGCGCCGCGGTCACGGGCGCCGCGGCCTTCGCGCTCTGTGCCGGGCTGTGGTGGTCGTACTTCAGCGCGAGCGGCAGCCGGCCGGGTGGCCACGCCGAACTCGCCTCGGGCGGTCGGCTCATGCACGTGTACGTCTTCGGGCACCTCCCCGTGCAGCTGGCACTGGCCCTGACGGGGGGTGCGGTGGGCGCCGCCGTGGCGGGAAGCGGAAGCCGCCTCACCGCGGTCTCGGCCGGCTGCGTCGTCGGCGGGGTCGCCCTCTTCCTCGTCTCGACCGCTGTGATCAGGGCCGCCTTCCTCGCCGCGCGGGACGCCGTGGTCGTCATCCGCCTCCTGGCCGCCGCGGCGGCGCTCCTGCTGCTCCCGCTCGCCGGGCGCGCCCCGGTCGCCGTGGTGCTCGCCTCACTGGCCGTGCTGCTCGCCGCGTCGGTCGCCGTGGAGGGACCTGCTCACCGCAATCGCCTGGCCGCATCCGGGACCGGCGCGGCCTGATCCGGAGCCGGACGTCGTATCCGGTCCTGTGTCGCCTCTACGGCGGTGCGGTCCCAGGCATGGTCCAATGGTGCCCATGCGGCTCACGGAAACCGTGTTCAGCTGCCATTGGCCCTGCGCCTGCGCTGGGATCGACGTAGAGGTTCTCTCGTTTGTCCACCTCGACCTTCGCGGAGAAGTCGACAGCGTCCCTCTTCCTGTCGAATGACTTCTCTCGCTTACGGGCGGTTCGCCCGCCGGGCTCCCTGTATCGAACTGTCCACCGTTTGCCCGATACAGATGGGCCATGGTCGATTATTTTCGCGTTCCTACGACCTGGCCGACGGCCAAGTTGGTTTCCGTAGGTCGTGTTGTAGTCCTTTTTCCGGCCGTGCCAAATGGTGTGCGGGAAGGGGATTTTTAGACGCTGACGGTCGCCACGAACGGCAGCAAGGCCACCTACGTGATCGACGACTACCCGGGTAACTGACGCTCCGTCAAGTACCCGATGGCAATGGCTAGCCCGGCGGCCTGGCTCCGCCTCGGCCGCGGCCCCGGGCCGAGGGGCTATACCGCGTGAAGCACCGCCGCGGCGGTGTCGTGCTCGCGGGGGGTGCGGGCGACCGCCCCGGTCGTACCTGGTGAGTCATCAGCGCAGGTCGAAGGGCCGCAGCCTCCCGCCGGCCTGCGGGAAGCTGCGGCTCCAGAGTCCCTGACCGCACCGACGGCTACCGCCCGGAGAACGTCCCCGCGCTCATGGAATGGGACTGGTTCGACAGGCACCTCGCACCGCTTGAGCCCGGCCCCTACGCCAAGTCCATGCGCCGTCTCGGAGCCGTCCTCCTCGTCCAGTGGGCAGCCGGCGGAGCCATGGGTGACGCGGCCGACTACCGCGGCATCAACCCCATGGGAGGCCAATACAGCACGACAACCGGGCTCCACCGGTGGATGCACGACCACGGGTCGACGGACTTCACCAGAGCCCTGCGCAACCTGGCCCGCGACCTGGACGCCATCACCATCCCGATCAACTACCGCAGACGCCGCGAAGCACTCCACAACTGGGCTCTGACCCGCGACACCTGGCAAGAGATCACCAGCTGCCTACCGCCCGTCCCCGGTCACATCCAGCCCAACCTGGACGACCGAAAGCCAAGAGGCATCCGCGTTCGTCTGGGCACAGGTCACACACGGCGAGCCGCTCTTCGCGCCCCGACCGATCGAGGCAGAACAGCCCGAAGCACTCCGCAGAGCATGGCTCAACCAGCGCAGCAGCACCTGGGCCAAACTCGCCCACCCACCCGGCCGACCGTAGAGGCCCTCGGCTGGGCCGTTGGCAGCAAGGGCGGCTCCGGCACTGGGGGACGGGTGTGTGCGTCGGGACTCTTGACTCGGCAGCGGGGGATGGTGAAACTGGCCAAGTTAGTTCGACCTTTAGTCGAATTAATCTCCTACACCCCGAGGATCCAGCTCACCCCCGCCGTGCACTGTCACCGCACAGTCCTCCTCACAGGGATCACTCATGTCTCGCGTGTCTTTCAAGCTATGCAGATCCACCGCGGTCGCCGCGGTCCTCGTCGCCTTGGCAGCGTCCGGTTGCTCGACCACCTCGGACGGCTCAGGCGACAGCGGCGGCAAGGCGAAAAGCTTCACCTACTGGTCGATGTGGACCCGTAACGAGCCGCAGGCCAAGGTGCTGCAGGGCGCCATCAAGCAGTTCACCGCCGACACCGGCGTCAAGGTCGACGTCCAGTGGCAGGGCCGCAAGGTGCTGGACAAGGTGGGTCCGGCGATGCTGTCCGGCGACGCGCCCGACCTGGTCGACCAGGGCTGGGACCAGCTGATGCCGACCCTCGGCACGGGCGGCCAGCTCCAGGACCTCAGCCCCGTGTTGAAGATGGGCGCGGGTGACGGCAAGACGGTGCAGGACGTCATACCGGGCAAGCTGCTGTCCATCCTGCCGCCTGCCAAGGACACCCGCACCTGGCTGATCCCGTACGAGACGGCCACGGTCTCGCTCTTCTACAACGGGAAGAACCCCCTCGTCACGCAGGCGCCGAAGACCTTCGACGACCTGATGAAGATCTGTGCCAAGGCGAAGTCTGCGGGCAAAGTGTGCATCGGCAGCGATGCCGATCAGGGCTGGGCGAGCCAGTACTGGTTCGACTACCTGCTCAACCGCAACGGCGGTTCGGTCGCCGAGGTCGCGGGCGACAAGAGCGGGGCGGCGTTCAAGGACCCGAAGGTGCTCAAGGCCGCCCGGCAGGTCGAGTCGCTCGTCAAGGCCGGCTATCTGGGCAGCAGCTACGACGCCACCAAGTACCCCGAGCAGCAGAACAACTGGGCTGCGGGCAAGTCGGTGTTCTTCCTGATGGGCAGCTGGCTGCCGAGCGAGACCAAGCAGTTCCTCGCTCCCGGCTTCCAGGTGCGGTCGGTCAACTTCCCGGCCACCGACGATACGGCCCGCACCGCCCTGGACGTCGTCCCCTTCGGTTTCGCCGTGCCCAAGGGTGCCGGTCATGCCGCGGCGGCCGAGCAGTTCATCGCGTACTTCCTGCGCAAGGACCAGCTCACTGGCGTCTCCTCGCAGGCCGGCAACATCACCCCGCGGGCCGACATCCAGGCCCCGGCCGAACTGGCGGACGCGGCGCAGCAGATACAGCAGAACCCGGCCCGCCTCGCCGACGACAACGTCGACAACGACTGGCGGGACAAGGTGCTCGTCCCGGAGTTCAACAAGTTGTGGCTGGGCAGGGCGGGCGCCGATTCCTTCGCATCCGGTGCGGCCAAGGCGAACGCCGACTACTGGAAGGCCAAGGGCTGATGGCTGCCTCCACCGCGCTCCCCGGCGCCAGGCGGCGGGCACACCGTGCCGCCCGGCGTCCGGAGAGCAGCCCCATGGAGCGTGCGCAGCGGCTGACGTTCTGGCCGTTCCTGACGCCCGCGCTGGTGATGTTCGTACTGTTCTTCGTCGCGCCCATCGGCTTCAGCGGCTGGCTCAGCTTCCACCGCTGGGACGGGCTGACCGAGGTCAAGTCGCGGGGCTTCGCCAACTACGTGAGCCTGGCGAGGGATCCGGTGTTCACCACCGCCCTGAAGAACACCTCTCTCATCCTGCTGGTGGGCGGCGGGCTGGTCTTTGTGATCAGCTTCGCGATCACGGTCGTACTGCGCGACATGGCCGACCGGAACTTCATCCGATACGTCCTGTTCTTCCCTGTGCTGGTCAACCCGCTGGTGTTCGGCATCATGACCGGGCTGCTGTTCCGCCCCAGCGGCATCGTCAACTTCCTGCTCTCCCACATCAGCATCAGCGATCCACCGAAGTGGCTGGGCGAGCAGAACCTCATGACGATGATCGTCGCCGTCTCGGTCTGGGCCGCCACCGGCTTTTACACGACCGTACTGATGTCCGGCGTGGAGCAGATCCCTGCCTCGTACTACGAAGCCGCCGAACTGGACGGGGCGGGCGCCTGGCAACGGTTCCGGCACGTGACCCTGCCGCTGTCCTGGGACGTCGTCACCGTCTGCGCCGTGTTCTGGACGATCTCGACGGTCAAGGTCTTCGAACTGGTCCTGGTGTTCGGCGGATCGGTCAGCGGATCGCCGCCCCCCAACACGTACACCTCCGCGCTCTACGTCTACGAGGCCGCCTTCTCCACCAACACGGCCCGGGACTTCGGGATCGCCTCCGCCGCCGCGCTCGTCAGCCTGCTGCTCATCGCGGTCGTCGCGGTGATCCTGCGGCGGATGCTGCGGCGCGAGGCAGTCCAGCTCTCCTGAAAGGACCGCCATGACCATGACGACCCGACAACCGGGCCCACTCACCCGGCCGGCCTCCGCCCCGGTGCGCCGCCGCCGGCGCAGCCTCTCCCAACGCCTACGGCCGGCCGGTCTGGGTGCCGGCGCGGTCCGGGCACTGTGTGCGGTGAACATCCTGCTGCTGGTGTGGATGGTCGCCACCTCGCTCCGCGGTTCGAAGGACATCTTCGACGACCCGGTCGGGCTGCCCACACACCCTCGGTGGAGCAACTACACCGCTGCGTGGCGCACCGGCGGATTCGGCCAGGCGATGGCCAACTCGCTGTTCGCCTCGCGGCCCCGGCCGCGTACGCGCTGTCGCGCACCAAGCGGCGCTCGGGCGGCCCGCTGACGATGCTGTTCGCCCTCGGGCTCGGCGTACCGGTGCAGTTGATCATCATTCCTGTGTACGTGGCCCTGGCCCGCATCCAGCACCTCACGCATCTGAAACTGCTGGACAGCATGCAAGGACTGGTCCTCGTCTACGTCGGCCTCGCCATGCCGTTCACCGTCTTCCTGCTGACCGGCTACTTCCGCGCCCTGCCCGTCGAGGTCGAGGAAGCGGCCTGCCTCGACGGCGCGGGGGCAGTGCGCAGCTTCGTACGGATCGTGCTGCCCATGGCCCGCAACGGGCTGATCACGGCGTTCATCCTGCAGGTGATCGGCGCCTGGAACGAGACGATGTTCGCCCTGGTCATGCTCACCAGCGGGGGGAGCAGGACGCTTCCGGTGGCGCTGCTGTCGTTCATCGACCAGCAGCAGTACCAGGGAAGCGACTGGGGCGGTCTGTTCGCCGGCGTCGTCATCATCATGGTGCCCGTCCTGGTCCTCTTCGTCGTACTCGGCCAACGACTGATCAACGGCATGACCGCAGGAGTAGGCAAATGAGCGACCGACCTGAAGTTCGCCTCTGGTACCGGCAGCCGGCCCGGTCCTTCCACGAGGCGCTGCCACTCGGCAATGGGCGGCTTGGCGCGATGATCCACGGCGGACGGCCGGACGCCGGCGGCCCGGGTGATCGCATCGATCTGAATGCGGACACCCTGTGGTCGGGCATGCCGGGACCGCGCGACCGCCCCGGCGGGGCCGAGCACCTGCCGGCGCTACGCGCTGCCGTCCTGGACGATCGTGACTACGCCCGCGCGGACAAGCTCGCCGTGCACATGCAGGGGCCGTTCGGAGAGGCGTACCAGCCCGTCGCCGCGCTCCATCTGGTGCCTGCCGACGCAGAGTTGAGTCAAGCATCGGGGGAGTACGTGCGCTCCCTCGACCTGGACACCGCCGTGCACCACGTCTCGTACGCGGCGGGAGGCGGGCGCGTGCTGCGCGAGACGTTCGTGTCGGCGCCGGCCGGTCTGCTGGTCTCGCGTCTCACCTCGACGGCGCCGGACGGCATCAGTTTCACGGCCCGGTTCGCCACACCCCATCCCGGGGCGCGCCACGCCGTGGACCGCGGTGTGCTCACCGTGAGCGGCCGGGCGCCCACGCACTTCGCCTTCGGCGAGGACGCGCCGCTGCACTACCGCCCGGACGCGGGCACGGGCTTCGCCGCCGGGCTGCGTATTGCCGCAACCGGTGGCACCGTCGAGCACAGCGGGACCTCGGTGACCGTCCGCGGTGCGCGTGAGGTGGTACTGCTGGTCGCCGTCGAGACCGGCTACCGGGGGCATCTGGAGTCTCCCGCCGGACCCGGCGAAGGGCCGCTGGACGACGTCGTACGCGTACTGGATACGGCGGCCTCCGAGCCGTACGAGCGCCTGCGCGCCGCCCATGTCGCCGAACACCGGCGGTACTTCCGCACCACGACGCTGCATCTGGGCGGCGGGAGCTCCGAGCAGAGAGCCCTGCCCACCGATGCACGGCTCGACGCGCTGCGGGCGGGGGAGCCGGACCCGGGGCTGTCGGCGCTGCACTTCGCGTACGGCCGCTATCTCCTGATCGCCTCGTCGCGCCCCGGCACCGAGCCCGCCAATCTGCAGGGCATCTGGAACACCGAGACCACCCCGGCGTGGAGCTCGAACTGGACCACCAACATCAACCTGCAGATGAACTACTGGCCCGCCGACGTATGCGGTCTCTCCGCCCTCAATCAGCCGCTGTTCGACCTGCTCGCCGACCTCGCCGATCCGGGGGCAGCCACGGCGGCGGCATACTACGGCGCGGGCGGCTGGGTCGCGCACCACAACCTCGACGTGTGGCGCACCACCAACCCCGCCGGGGGCCTGCCGATCTGGTCGGTGTGGCCCATGGCCGGCGCCTGGCTGTGCGCGCATCTGTGGCAGCACTACCTCTTCCACGGTGACGGCACCTTCCTCGCCGACCGCGCCTATCCGCTGATGCGCGGCGCCGCCCGTTTCCTGCTGGACTTCCTCACCGAGGACGGGGAAGGACGGCTCGTCACGTGCCCCTCGACCTCGCCCGAGCACCAGTTCCTGCTGCCCGACGGCACGCCCGCCGCGGTCTCCGCCGGTGCCACGATGGACTACTGGCTGGCGGACGAGCTGCTGGCGAACACGGCGGCCGCCGCTCAACTGCTTGCTACAGACAAGGAGTTCGCGGCCGCACTCGACCGGGCCAGGGCCCGGCTGCGGCGGCCGCGCACGGACGCGGAGGGCCGTCTGCTGGAGTGGTGGGAGGACTTCACCGAGGAGCAGCCCGGCCATGTGCACCTGACGCATCTGTACGGCCTCTTCCCCGGCAGCGCCATCGACCCGCTGACAGCGCCTGAACTGCTGGAGGCGGCGCGGCTCACGCTGCGGCGCAGGCTGGACAACGGCGGCGGGTACACCGGCTGGAGCGCGGCCTGGGTGGTGGCGCTCGCGGCCCGGATGGGCGACGCCGAGCTGGCGCACACCCACGCCCGCCGCATCCTCGCCGACCTCACCACACCGAGCCTGCTCGGCCTGCACCCGCCCGGCATCTTCCAGATCGACGGCAACTTCGGTGCCACGGCGGCGATCGCCGAGATGCTGCTGCAGAGCCACAACGGCCTGCTGCGGCTGCTTCCCGCGCTGCCCGCCGCGTGGCCGGACGGCTCGGTGACGGGGCTGCGGGCGCGCGGCGGACTTCGGGTGGACCTGGTGTGGCGCGGCGGCCTGCTGGGTGAGGCGGTGCTGTACGCGGACCGGGAGGCCGACGCCGACGTGGAGGTGCTCCTCCCCGCCGGCACCCCGCGTATGACGCTCGACGGGGACACCCGCCACGTGCAGGGCCGGCCCGGCCCCGGGCTGCGGCTGCTGCTGGCGAGCGGCGCTGTCTGTCGGCTCTCCGCGGCCGGCTGAGCGGGCGGGAGGCCGCCCGACTCCTCAGATGCCGCTCGGGTCCTGGTGCACCGCGTCGAGCGCCAGACACGCGCCGCCCTGGGAGGCCGCCCGGAAGCCCAGCGTGGACAGCACGACCTCGCAGCCCCCGGCGTCCGGGGCCATGACCCGGTCGCGTACGACCTCGCGGACACGGTCCAGCATCAGATCGCCGATGTGACTGAAGTACCCGCCCAGTACGACCACCCCGGGGTTGAGGACATCGGCGAGCAGGGCGATACCGAGGCCCAGGCCGTCGGCAACGTGGCTGAGCGCCTCGCGGGTGCGCGCATCGCCGGAGTCGGCCCGGCGGTGCAACTCGGCCAGCCGGTTCTCCAGTTCGACGTCCGGGTCGTGGACCTCGTCGTCGACGTCGGTGGCGAGCCGGAGGATCGCGTCCAGTCCGACCATCGTCTCCCAGCAGCCGAGGCGTCCGCACACGCACTGCCGCCGCTCCGGATCGAGCGGCATGTGGCCGACCTCGCCCGCGAATCCGCTGGCCCCGCGCAGCAGTTGTCCGCCGCTGATGATGCCGGCGCCGATGCCGCGTTCGCCCGTGATGCACACCATGTCCCGTACGCCCGCACCCTGCGCCTGTACGTACTCGGCAATGGCACCGAGCTTCGCGTCGTTCTCCACGGTGAGCGGGGGCACGGGCTGCTCCAGGCGGGCCCGCAGCCCGTCGACGACCTGTACGCCGCGCCATCCCAGGGCGGGCGCGTAGTGCACCGTGCCGGTGTGCGCGTCGATCACGCCGGGCACGGCGAGCGTGACACCGACGGGACGGATCCCGTCACGCTCCAGCGCGGCCAGACAGGCCCGGACGGACCGCGCCGTCAGATCGAGCACCTCGTCGGTGCCGGACTCGGCGACCGCCACCGCCGTGCGGTGCTCGAAGGCACGGGCCCCGCTGAGCGTGAGCGCGAGGACGTGTACATAACTGGTGCTGATCTCCACGCCGATGCCGCAGATGTGCCGGCCGTCGATGTGCACCAGCGTGCCCGGGCGGCCCACGGCGCCCTCGCGCTGCGCAGGCCCCTCGCGCACCAGGCCCAGCGCGAGGAGCTCGGCGACGAGGCTGGTGACGGTCGGCTTGGGCAGGCCGGTGTCGGTGGCGATCTGGGCGCGCGATCGCGGACCGGAGTCGCGCAGGATTCGCAGCACCACCCCCAGGTTCGTACGGCGGATGGATCGCCGGTCGCGCGGCTGGGACGGCTCGGCAAGGGCGGCGTTCGACGATCGCGCCGCGTGAGGGTCAGCCTTCACTCGGTTCTCGTTTCTACTTCGGGCCTGCACAGCTCTCATGATGCCAAGCGCCCGCATCACACCGGATCGAGAGGGATCCGGTCACGAACCTTGACAGCCTCTACATTAGTTCGGATTCTATTGAAACTAATAAGCGTGCTGCTGTGAAGCACTCTCAAAGTCACGAGAGGAGTACCTGTGTCAGCTCGTTCCATAGGAACGACCGCCGGTGCACTGGCCGCGACCGTCGCGGTGTTGATCGGAGCGCTGGCGTCCGCGCCGGCATCTGCGGCCTCGCCCGCGTACACCGTCACCGTCGGGGCCAAGGGCGCTTGGAACCGCCCCGACGACACACCATCGAGCCCGTACATCGACAAGGACGGCACGTTCTACTACCAGTCCGCCCACTCCAACTACGGCCCGACGGACGGCCGCACCTGGTCGTTCTACAGCGGCAAGGACTTCGACAACACCACCCGCAACGCGATCAGCGACGCGGTGAACCCCGCCAACTCCCAGGACAAGAACAACGACACCACCTGGCGGTGCAACAACAGCCCCACCGGCCGCGAGGCCACGTACAACTCCGACACTTCGTACTACTCACAGAAGAACTTCTGTGACCTGATGGGCGTGTGGGTGGACCCCGACACCGGCACATGGTACGGCCTGGTCCACAACGAGTTCACGCCGCAGCCCTTCGGTGACGGGCTGCACTACGACTCGATCGACTACGCCGTCTCCACCGACCAGGGCCGCACCTGGGACATCAAGGACCACGTCATCACCTCGCCGTACAGCACCAAGCGCGGCGACAACACGGCTTTCCCCAACCAGAGTTACGACTACGGCAACGGTGACCCGCGGCTGTTCGTGGACACCGCCTCCGGCTACTTCTACGTCTACTACAACTCCCGCGTCATCCCGAAGGGCGGAGTCGCGGGCGGCAACGACAGTCTGGCGCACGTCGTCCGCGCCCCGATGTCCGGGAAGATGGCACCCGGTACATGGCACAAGTGGTATGACGGCTCCTGGTCCCAGCCTGGCATCGGCGGCCTGGAGAGCAATATGACCCCGGTCGACGCCGCCCACCCGACCGGCTACACACCCGTCGCGAACGACTACAATCCGGCCAACCCCGGCGCGGTCCCCGACCAGATCGCGGCCGGCACGCTTCCGCCCAAGTCGGACCTGCTGACCATGAACATCGCCTACAACGCCTATCTGGGCCTGTACGTCGGCGAGCCCGAGACGATCAAGCAGGACGGCACGGAGCCGCAGCGCTTCTACGTCACCGACAACCTCGCCACCCAGAAGTGGACGCTCGCCGGCGACTCGGGCGCCTACAAGTCCGGTTCCTGGTACCGCTGGATGGTCGACTCCGTGAACAAGACCGGCTCCACCATCGTCGGCAAGACCTTCCGCAGCTACTGTTCGTTCTTCTGCTCCAACAACGCCGACGGTGAGTACTACGACACCACCATCGGCACCAGCACCCCGGCGGCCCCCGTCGACCCGAACGCCGCGTACACCATCGCCAACGGAGGCGGCCGCATCCTCGCGCAGATCGCGAACAACAAGGCCACCACCTCCCGGACCGCGGACAGCGGTTCCGCCCTCAACCGTTGGATCTTCACCTCCAACGGCGACGGCTCGTACCGCATCGCGAACGCCTCCACCCGGCAGCTGCTCGGCGTCGACTCCGGGCAGACATCCGGCCGCGCCTGGGGCGCCGCGCCCACGGTGACGCCGGCGCCCGGGGGCAAGCCGTCGGTGGGCCAGCAGTGGTTCGTCGTCCCCGGCTCGTCCGCCGACGGCGAGTCCACGGACACTTTCCGGCTGGTCAACCGCTACAGCGGGCTGGTGATCGGAATGTCCGGGAATGGGAGCCGACTCGCTGAGACGACGCCCACCCGGGCCTGGACCGACGCCACCGGATCCACGGTCGGCGGCGGCCGGACGGCCGCTGAGCAGACTCTGAAGTTCACCGTCGTCGGCAAGGCTGCGCACCACGGCGGAGGCCACGGCCACTGACGCCGTCCGTCCGACCGGGTACGGAATTAGCCGTCCGCCGGTCCCGCAACCGCCGCCCACGGCGCGGTCGGTGCGGGCCCGGCGGGCCCCACTCGACCCATTGACCAGACATCCACGCGGCGGGGCCTGCAGGCCCCGCCGACAGCCCCTTCGAGGAGGCCCTCACGTGCCCGCCCGGTACCACCTTCGGTTCCAGATCCCGTCCGGCCAGGACACAGCCCGCCAGGCCGCCGAACTCGCGGCGTTCTGCCAGGAGGCCGGTGTCGACGAGGTCGTCCTGCTGCTCGCCGCGGAGGAGTTGCACGGAGGGCATCCGACGGGTGCGGAGGAAGACCTCCTCTACGACACCGCCGCCACCTCTGCAGCGGTCCTGCGCGACGCTGGACTGGACGTCAGCCTGAACCCGTGGGTGACCACCGGGCACGCCGACCGCGGTCGGCGCGACCGGCACGGTTTCGCGCCCATGGTCGGCCCCGACGGGAGGGCGGCGGCCGGGCAGGCGTCGTTCGCCTGTCCGTTGTGGCGTTCCTGGCTGACCGCGCACTACGCCCGGTTCGCCGATCTCGGGTTCCGCGTGCTGTGGCTGGAGGACGACTTCCGCTTCCACAACCACGCGCCGCTTCAGTGGGGCGGCGGCTTCGAGCCGCTGATGCTGGAGCGCCTCGCCCTACTGGCCGGCAAGCCCGTGACACGCGAGCAAGTGGTCGCCGCGGTGACCGCTCCCGGAGAACCGCATTCGTGGCGCGCGCTGCTGCAGGAGGTGTGGCGCGCCGCGCAGTTGGAGGTCGCCGCGGAGGTCGCGGAGGCAGTCGGCAAGCACTCGGGCGGACGCTCCCGCGTCGGCCTGATGAGCTCGGAGCCCGCGGTGCACGGCGTCGAAGGCCGAAACTGGGACGCCCTGTTCCACGCCCTCGCCATCGACGGCGAGGCTGTCCATCGCCCCCACTTCGCCGTCTACAGTGACGCGCCCGGCCGCGCGCTCAGCCGCTCCGTATGGCTGCTGGAACTTCAGCGGGTGCTGCGGCCCGCCGGGGTCCGCGCCGAGCCCGAGATCGAGAACTGGCCGCACACGGCCTGGTCCAAGTCCGATACGCAGACCTGGTCGGAGATGACCGCCGCGCAACTGTCCGGCGCCGACGCGCTGTTCCTCAATCTGCATCCGATGCACTCCGGCCGCGCCCGGCGCCACCCGCGCGTCGCCGACCTGTTGCGCCGCGCCCGCCCGGCCCTGGACCTGCTGGCAGAGCGCGGGCGCGAGGAGCTGGGCACGTTCGGCGTAAGCCTGCCCGTGCACCCACAGGCTGCGGCCCACGTCCGCACGAGCCGCCCGGGCCGGCTGGCGGACCTGGCGGCCGGCCCCGAGGGCGCGGCCGACTTCCTACTGCGCTACGGCGTCCCCGTGACGGCCGGGGAGGCGCCGGTGCGTGCCCTGTTCGGGCAGGCGGCCTGGGCCTTCGACGACGACGAGGTGCGGTGCCTGCTTGCGGGCGGCCTGTTGCTCGACGGCACCGCCGCGTACGTGCTGAGCGAGCGCGGCTTCGCCGGCCTGCTGGGCCTCACCGTCCCGGAGATCGTCGAGCGCGAGGGGGCGGCCGCGCCCGGCCCGTACTCCCTCGAGCAGGTGCTGCCCGCCGCGGAGTTGGGTGACGAGGACGTCTTCCTCAGCGTTAACGGCCAGCCGGCCCTGGCGCGGCTGGAACCCGCCGCCGGGACCCAGGTGTGGAGCAGCGTTCTCACCCCGGACCGGCAGCACTGGGGCGCCGGACGCTGCGTCCACACCAACACCCTGGGTGGACGCGTCGCCGTCCTCGCCGCCACGTCACCGGACCTGCTCCCGTACGACGACGACGGGCAGCGGCTGCTGCACGCCATGGTGCGCCACCTGGAGGGCGACCAGCCACGCCTGCCGCTGGTCAGCGGCGGCCCCCACCTCGTGCCCCGCCTCGCCCGCACCGAGCGGGGGCTGCGCCTGGCCGTCGCCAACGGCAGCGCCGACCCGGCCCGTCCGCGACTCGTCCTGCCCGCGCGCGTAGGGAGCGCCGAGGCAACGTTGCTCGCGCCCCTCGCCGCTCCCACGGCAGTGCCGCTCACCGCGGCCGGCTCGACGCTCGTGCTCGACGCGGACCTGCCGCACCGCGGCTGGCTGCTCGTGGACTGGACACCGGAGGGCGACAATGATCGGGCAATTCATGACCATGACGGCGAGCCCATCGAGATCCACCATCGCCGCCACCTCTGCGCGCTGACGGGAGTCGTACCGGGCGAAGTTGTCGCACGTTGCGACCAGCGTGGTGAATGACGGGAGCCGTCTCACCAGCTCGGACCGGAGGTCCTGCAGCCGACGACTGTGGAAGGGCCTGAACAACAGGACCCAGGGCCGGCCACCCGAGCCCGACACCACCAGGCGCCGCTCGAACTCCTCGGCCAGGTGCTGGTAGGGGCCCGGCCGAGGACGGCACAGTCCGCCGTCAGATGCACGGCATGCCGTGCCGAGGGGGGTGGAGCCGGGCTCTTTCCGGTGAGGCCGACTGTCTTTTCCGGGCGGCCGGCTGCTGCGGCGTGCGCCCGGCTCACGCTGCTCCTCTCAGCAGCCGTCGCAGGGCTGCGGCATCGCGCTGGAGCAGAGCCTCGTCCTGGCGGCCGTGGTCGAGCAGGGCGAAGGGCACCGGCCCGCCGGGCGCCGGGTCCTTGGTTGCCTCGCGGCTCGGTACCAGGTGCCAGTGTGCGTGCGGGATCGCGTTGCCGAGCAGCAGGTAGTTCATCTTCAATACCGGCTGGTAGTGCTCTTCGATCGTGCGGCCCACGGCGCGGGCGTCGCGCCAGAAGGCGGTCGCTTCCCTTTCCGACATCTCAGTGGGTTCGGCGACGTGTCGTGCGGTGAAGATGACGACGGCGTAGCCCCGGACTTGGCCGGAGCGCCACAGGTAGGACTGGGCCACTTCGCCGCGGTGCACTAGTGGTGGTTTGTTGACGGCGGTTCAGGGCCGTAGTAGGCCGGTAGCAGAGGAACGTCGCCTCGCCGCCTGGGGGCTTGTGATGACCCGTCGT
>NZ_JBHVWN010000084.1:0-34092 GCF_042882275.1 Streptomyces sp. NPDC058231
ACGACGGGTCATCACAAGCCCCCAGGCGGCGAGGCGACGTTCCTCTGCTACCGGCCTACTACGGCCCTGAACCGCCGTCAACAAACCACCACTAGATAGATCGGTCAGTGACGGTCGCAAAGGCCGCACTTCGGGTCTACAAGGACGCTACGGGACGGGACCGGTCGCGGTGGTTGCTGTACTCCGCTGCTGTACAGCCGGAACGGAATCCAGCGTGGGGAGCCCAAGAGGTCGTATGCCTGCTATCCGTTGGCCTCGGACGGCCCGACGGTGGCCTCTGGGATTCAGGAGTCGTTGCCGAAGCGCTTGCGGAGATCGCCTGTGACCGCGGACATGACGGTAACGCCCTGTTGGGGAGACAGCTCAGAGATCGGGCGCTCGACCTGTGGGTCGTAGCCTTCCATGCCGGTCTCGTCTTCGATCACCGCCGCCAGTGCGTACACCAGGCTCAGAATGCGTTCCGCCTCGTCGCCCACGTGCCAATACGGGACCGTGATCGCTACTTCGTCGATGAAGACTGAGGCCTGGATGCCGGTGGCATGGTGCGTCAGCTCGCACGTTTCGCCGTTCTCGAAGAGTCCGATCTCGCCCAGCAAGCCACGGGCCCGTGGAACGATGCGGTCCCACGCTTCGATGAGCTCAGGCAGTACCAGTCCCTCGACCTCTTCGTTCTGGTCCTCCAGCTCTTCGAGAGCTTCGTCCCAGGACTGGTCTGGGCGCCGACTAAGGAAGTAGATGTCGTAGCTCACGGCGGAATCGTAGAGCTCCGGGCCTGTGGTGTCCCCGGCAGGCAGGCACCGAGGTCGGCGGAGTCTCAAGGCGAGTCAAGTGGCACACGGTCTTGAAAACCGTCGCGGCGCGAGTCACCGTGGGTTTCAGATCCCACACCCACCTCAGATGAACGGCCCCTAGAAACCGCCGATTCCGGTCATGGGCCGTTCACGTCTTCTGGATGATCTGCTCCGTGGTTCCCCGTGAGATCCCGCCTGATCGGGCACGCGAAGGGCACGTCCGGGTCAGCTCCGAGACACCAGCTCGATCGTCACCGGTGCCGCTGAGTCGAGGTCGATCGTGTCTCCGTCGTCCTCGGATAGAGCCTCGTCGGGGTAGTCGGCAGGCGCTACGACCAGCATCGTGTGAGGGCGGGGAAGCCAGCCCACATCTTGTGGAGGGTTGTAGCGGCCGATATCGATGATCCGCACCAGCGTCTCAGGTATGCCTACGAGACAGCTGTCACCAACCTGCAGGTTCCATGGCTCAGGGTTGGTTTTGAACAGGCTCATGGTCCATTCCGGGGAGTCGGCCGACATCGCGAAGGCCCTCTGGCCGTTCCATCTGAACTGAGACTGCGGATCGATCTCGGCCCATGGCCACTTGACCGAGACATAGAAACGGGACACGTCGGCCACTCGGCCCTGCGCCGGCGGGCAGCTCACGCGCAGAACGTCGCCGACCCGGAATTCTTGACGCGGTGTGTTCTTGCCCATGCTGCCCCTGTCGTTGTTCGCTCCGAGAGCTGCACGCTACCGACTGCCTCAGCCACAGCCCCACCCCGAACCACAACGGAGCTGCGGCCGCACGACGGGCCCCCGCATCCCGGAGTCGGAGCGCCCCCGCCGGAGGCATGTCGGTGAGGAATGGGATCGACGGTCGGTCGGGGCTCGACTCATGCCCTTGGGCCTATCCCGCCTTGCAGGGGCGGGCGTCGGCGCAGCGGGGGCGGAGCGTGCCGAAGGCGGGAGCGTCGCCCCGAGCGGAGCCGGGTGCCTTGATGAGGTAGAGAAACCTGTAACAGGTCGCCTACAAAGGTTGTCCCGCAATGATGGCGGGACTGAGCACAGAGCTGCCTGATGGGCTGGCGTTGGGCTCAGCCGGTGGCCCGTGACGTGTCCAGGGACCGAGCGAAGTCGGTGAGCTCGCGGAAGTTGTCCTCGCGCAGACCGATCCGCGGGTTGACGTGGTGCAGAAGCCCACGCCCACGGTGGTGGGCGGTCACGTACGCCTGGTCCAGGTCACTCTGTTCATCGTCCACCCAGGCGAAGGGACGCCCGTTGGCGTGGTCGACCAGCCGACCGGTCTTCCAGTGGACCCCGTCGGGGCGGTCTTGGAACAGGACGTCGCCGAAGTCGACGAAGGGGAGTTCGGGAAGGCCGAGCACCGGGGCGATCCACCGGTTGGCGTCGTCCATCCATGAGGTGGCCCAGCAAAGCTCGTAGCCAAGCCGGAGCAGAGCTCGCCCATGCTTTGGGTTGAGCCACACCCGTAGGGGTCGCCGCCGGGCCGAAAGTCCCCCGTGTCCCTCGTGGAACCAGCTGTCCTGGGGCACTCTGAGCGTGGTGTAGCCGGCGGGGCGCTTCTCCGGCTTGGCCGCATAGGGGTTGAGGGGACCATCCACGTCGAGGAACAGCAGTGGTCGGTTCACGATCTCCCCCGCTTTTGCTCAATTTCCGCTGCGTTGTGGGAGCGTAGCTGCACCGATCGTCTCGGCGTCGGGCCGGTCTGATGTGATGATTTCGGTGTGGTGGGTGTGATCACGACATCAGAGCTGGTCAGCACGATCGCCATCCGGCCGTGAGGCCGGGCCGGACGGCTCACCGGGGGCAGTTCCTAGCTGGTGCGAGTGAGTGTGGTCAGGTGATCCAGGTACTCGCGGCCTGCCGTCTCCGTGGCGTAGTCCCGGTTGATGATGGCCGCCAGTTCTCGGCTGACCATGAGCAAGGAGGCAGAGACTGTCGGTCCCCGTTCAGCGCCCACTTGCCGTAGTTGACGGCCTGGTCCAAGTCGCCTTGCCGGGCCGCGACCACGCCGAGGGTGATCCGCGCCTCCGCCATGCGCATCGGTGAGCGCTCGGAGCCGTCGAAGTCCGTGCCCGTCCGGATCACTTCATGGGCAAGGTTCTCCGCGAAGCGGTCCTCTCCCAGTAGTCGGCAGCAATCCATCGCTTGGAAGTCGAACTTCGCCGGGTCCACCACAGAGTGGTGATCAAGGTTCTCGGGGTACGGCATTCCTTCGAGGAGGTAGGTCGCCGACCTGCGGAAATCTCAGAGGCCGAAGAAGTGACACGCCGGGTCTCCGACCAGCAGGTCCCATCATCGATCGAAGCCGTGACCTGCTGCTGAGCTGTCGGCAGTTGTCAGCGTTGGTCATCGTTGAGCGCCCTTCCACGGCCCTGAGACGGCCCCGGGAGGGCGCTCCGTGGTCGATGACATCCGCTCCAGGAGTTCGATCAACCGGGAGCTACTGCATGTTGTGGTGAAGAGTGCGGTGGCCTTGCGGACTGCTGGGGACCGTGGACGTACGCCGTCGTTAGGCGCAGAGGGGCCAAAGCCCAAGGGCCAGCCCGCGCCGTGCGCGGCGCGGGCCTTGATGAGGTAGAGAAACCTGTGACAGGCCTAAGAAGCTGTCCGGCCAGCAAACCGGTCGATGCCGAACCACAACGGAAGACGGGGCCTGGCCACACGACCGGTGCAGCACGACGCCCCCGGAGGACCGTCCCCTGTGGCGGCGGTTATTGTTCCCGGTCCAGAGGGATGGCAGGGATTGAGGGGAAGCATCGTGGCGCAGCACCTGGGGCCGCTGGAGCTGGTCGGAGACCGGTGGATAATTGGGGATCCGAAACGGAAGGACGGCCTGTGCGTGGTACTCATGCCCGAGGGCGTCGAGCACTACAGGCGTGCGGATCCCGCGCCTCAGTCCGTCGTCCAGTGGCCCCAGTTCGTGCAACTGGGGGTCCATGCGACCTACTGGAAGTGGGAGGCCACCCGTACCGGGGGTTTCGTCGGCGCATTCAGCAATACCCCTTCTCAGACCGGGCGTGACGGCTGCTCCCTGCAGGGGCTGCTCCGCCACCCATCCGAGCCGTGGTCGGTGCGATACACGCACCACAAGCGCCACTACACGGGCAGCCATGTGTTCCTGCTGAAGGCCCTGGTTCGCAAGCTTTCCGAGGCGAAGGCACTGGACCGTCTCGGCGATCCACAGTGGCTGGGCGCGGCTGTCGCCAAGTTGTCGCCGGTGACCGCATGGCTCCCCAGCTCGGGCAACCGCCTGGTGCAGGAGACCATCGAGAGCCTCGGCGCCTGAACACGGTGCCTGCGGTTCAGGGGCGCCGCGGCCCCTGACGTGTCTCCACGGACACCCCTCTACGAAATGAGTCGTCTCCAACTCGGGACAACCCTCAGCTGGCGCGAGTGAGCGCGGTCAGGTGATCCAGGTACTCGCGGCCTGCCGTCTCCGTGGCGTAGTCCCGGTTGATGATGGCCGCCAGTTCTCGGCTGACCATGAGCAAGGAGGCAGAGACTGTCGGTCCCCGTTCAGCGCCCACTCGCCGTAGTTGACGGCCTGGTCCAAGTCGCCTTGCCGGGCCGCGACCACGCCGAGAGTGATCCGCGCCTCCGCCATGCGCATCGGTGAGCGCTCGGAGCCAGAGTGGTGATCAAGGTTCTCGGGGTACGGCATTCCTTCGAGGAGGTAGGTCGCCGACCTGCGGAAATCTCAGAGGCCGAAGAAGTGGCACGCCGGGTCTCCGACCAGCAGGTCACATCATCGATCGACGCCGTGACCTGCTGCTGTGCTGTCGGCAGTTGTCAGCGTTGGTCATCGTTGAGCGCCCTTCCGGGGCCTCGAGACGGCCCCGGGAGGGCGCTCCGTGGTGCGATAGCCGGCGGATCCTGGCAGCTGCCCCGGACAAGTCACCCCCGGCTATGCGAGCTCTATGCTCAGTTGCGCACCCAGTTCCCGGAAGCCCAGGGCCATGGCGACCCGCCGGGACTCAGGCACCCGGGCCCGCCACTGCGGCAGCAGCCCGGCCGCGAGGGCGTGCGTGGTCGTCGCCGAACCCGTCACCCGGGCCAGCCCCCGTCCTCGCCACCCGGGCGCGGTCAGCACACTGATGTGGGCGGTCCGCCTCGGCCAGGCCCGGTATCCGGCGGCGGCGACCACCTCGCCGGCCTCGCGGACCACGAACGCGGGTGAGGTGATCTCATCCAGACCGGCTTCTCCGGCGTCGTCGTCGCCCGCCAGCTTCTCCAACCGCCGCAGGTCCGGATGTCTGCCCGGCAGTTGTTCCACCGTCAGCGCACCGGACGAAACGGGACGCAATCCGTCCGGGAACACGTAGGCCAGCGCCGCGGGACCAAGGACCCGGGCCACCGGCAGCACGCCGCGGACCGCGTCGGCATCGGCGACGGTCTCCACCGGCAGCGTCGCGAACGCATCACGAACGATCACAGCCGCATCCTCACTGGGCGCGGTCACGATCGCCGATCCGCCCAGAGCCACCACGCCGACCCAGCCGGCCGGGCACATCCCTGACTCCGGCGAGACGACCACGCTCACACCCCCTATCGGCGCGAACGACACCGGCACCGAGGCCATGTCCTCCCACAGCCCTCGGGCCCTGACCAGCAAAGGATCTATCGACATGCGCCGATCCTGCCAGCCCAAACACCCTGTTGACCTGCGGTATTTAACCGGCGAGATCGTCACCAAAGACCGCAGAGCCGCGTAAAGAACAGACGCCCGCCCGGACGCATACCTGTCGGGGGCGCGATCCGGACCGGCCGACGAAAGGGAACCCCCGGAGAAGACATTCCTGGCATCTGAGCGGACACGGAATCGATCCGATCACGGTCCGTCCTGGCGGTGAGGACGACTGGGTGCGCTGACTGGCGACAGCACAGATACGGCGTCGCTCATCTTCCGGAGTCCTGAGGGCCTCTCCCTGAACCGCAACCGGTTCAACGATCGCCAGTGGCGTCCTGCTCTACGCGCTGCTGGTGTGGTCATCGGGCGCGATAACGGAATGCACGCGCTGCGGCATTTCTACGCGTCGGTACTCCTGGACGCGGGCGAGAGCATCAAGGCTCTCAGCGAATACCTCGGCCACCATGACCCCGGCTTCACGCTGCGGACCTACACGCATCTGATGCCGTCGAGCGAGACCCGTACGCGGGCCGCCGTGGACACAGTTTGGGCCGCCTCGGTTGCCGATAACGGCCCCGAGACGGCCCAAGAAAGCTGATAGGTCGCCGACCTGCGAAAATCTCAGAAGCCGAAGTCCTGGGTCCACCAGGGGCCGCCGGAGCCGTAGTGCACTCCCACGCCCAGCGTCTTGTAGTCGCAGTTGAGAATGTTGGCCCGGTGGCCCTCGCTGTTCATCCAGGAGGCCATGACCGCCTCGGCGTCGGCCTGGCCGCGGGCGATGTTCTCGCCGCCGAGTCCTGTCACGCCGGCCTTCTCGGCCCTGTCCCACGGCGTCCGACCATCGGGGTCGGTGTGGTCGAAGAAGCCGCGGGCCGCCATGTCGTCACTGAAGTTCTGGGCGAGCGAGGTGAGTGAGGCGCTGACCGTCACCGGGCTGCAGCCGACCTTCGCACGCTCCTGGTTGACCAGGGCGAGTACGGCGGCCTGGGCGGAGGCGTCGGACGCCGCGGCCGAGGTCGTGCGGGCCGGCGCGGCGGCCGAGGTGCTCGGCGCCGCCGGGGCGGAGGACGACGGTGCGGAGCTCGTCGACCCGTGCGCCGCGGTCCGCTCGGGCGTCGCGGACTCCTCCGCGCGCTCGGTCTGCTCGGCCTTCTTCGAAGGGGAGTCGGACGGTGCGGCGGAGCGGGAAGCGGAATCGCCCTTCGCGGGCCCCTGGGGACGCCCGGTGCCGCGGCTGGCCGCGGTCGCCGACCCGCCCCGGTCGGCCGGCGACGTGGTGGACCCGCCCTGGGTCAGCAGGTCCGGCGCGCCTTGGGCGCGGACCTGGTCCGCGGTCGTACCGCCGACGTGGAACCCGCCGCCGGGCAGCAGACCGGAAGCCACGGCCACGGCTCCGACGGCCATGGCCGCGGAGACACCGACCAGTCCCGTACGCACGGGCATCCCGGAACGCTTCCTGCGGTGGGAGGCCCGGCTCCGGCCGCTGTCCGCGGACCTGCCGACGGCCGTACCTGCTTCGGGACCTGCGGCGGAGCGTCGATGGCGTCCCATCTGCTGTCCCCTTCTGGCGATCTGGACGCCGTGTCCGGCGTCGACATGCCTCACCCGATCGAGTGGGCTCCATTTGCGAGGGGACTGTACGCCATGGCTCCAGGGGGCGACGTGCTCGTTGAGCAATTGGCCGGTTAGCGTTCGGGCATGAACCAAGACGTGCGACTGACCGCCTGGGTACGCGGTCGAGTACAGCAAGTGGGGTTCCGTTGGTTCACCAGGGCAAACGCTCTGGAGATCGGCGGCCTCACCGGATTCGCCCTCAATCTCGACGACGGCCGGGTGCAGGTTGTTGCAGAAGGGCGACGTGAGAATTGCCACCGCCTGCTGGAGTGGCTGCGCTCCGACGACACACCCGGACGCGTGGACGGAGTCACTGAGATCTGGGACACCCCGCGCGGCGGTTACGAGGGGTTCGCGATCCGCTGATCACGAGGCCGTCGCACTCCGAATTCGAGGTCGTGTTCGGACCGCGTTCGAAGGGTCGCGGGGGGTGACGCGAGAGGCCTTTCGGCTGCGTACACATGAAATGACCTGCGGAAAAACCGGTTGGTTGCCAAGAATCGCTTGCCGTGCCAGGCTGCGGCAGTAAGGATGATCTCCACGCCCTCCAGGGCCCCGCAGGAGAGTCGCGCCGCGTGATCGTCAAGCCGCGCGCCCCGGGACGCCCGCCTCTACAGGGTGTGATCGTGTTGACCGTCAAACTTTTTGGTGAGACGCTGAAAACCCCGCGCACCTTAGCTGTTTGGCAGAGCTGTTTGGCAGCAGAACCGCAGTGGTGACAGAGCACTGCCGAGCACCGCGGGTGCGATTCCCTCACGACCCACACCGCATCGGTCGGTCACTCAGTGTGGAGGACCATCCATCATGGCAAAGGCGCTTCTCGGTTACGTCGGCGGTTCCGACCCGCGACTCCTCGCCGAGATGCGACGGCTCCAGCAACGCGTCCAGGACCTGGAATCCGAGCTCGTACGGATCCAGGACGAGAACGACGCGCTCAACGCCGCCGCCCAGCACCAAGAGTCGCTGCTCGACAGCATCGACATCGACGTACCTCAGGCGGAGCCGGCGCTGACCTGACCGATGGCCCGAAAGGGCCGGTCGGGCTGCTTGCGTCAGCCGTCCGAAGTTCATCACCGGATCGTCACCGGATCTCGGATCGTCACCGGATCGCAGAAGATCAAGGCTCTGATCCGCCGTACCCCTGATCCGCCGCGTTCTTGATCCAGTACGCAGCACTGCACAAGAGTTACAAGGGACGCTTCGGCGTCCCTTCTTTCTTTTCCCGGACCTGAGCCGGTCCCACCCCCGGACGTACACCCTTTCGCTTACCGTCTGATGTGCCCTGCACCTTCATCAGTGAAACCGACAGCGAAAGGTAGAGTCCGGCGGCGTGCATCTCAAGGCCCTGACCCTGCGTGGTTTCAAATCGTTCGCATCCGCCACGACCCTGCGGTTCGAACCGGGTATCACCTGTGTCGTCGGCCCCAATGGTTCCGGCAAGTCGAATGTGGTGGACGCGCTCTCCTGGGTCATGGGCGAGCAGGGGGCCAAATCCCTGCGCGGCGGCAAGATGGAAGACGTGATCTTCGCCGGCACCACCGGGCGGCCGCCGCTCGGACGCGCCGAGGTATCGCTGACCATCGACAATTCCGACGGCGCGCTGCCCATCGAGTACGCCGAGGTGACGATCACTCGGATCATGTTCCGCAACGGCGGCAGCGAATACCAGATCAACGGCGACACCTGCCGGCTCCTCGACATCCAGGAACTCCTCTCGGACTCCGGCATCGGCCGGGAGATGCACGTCATCGTCGGACAGGGCCAGCTCGACTCCGTACTGCACGCCGATCCGATGGGGCGTCGCGCGTTCATCGAGGAAGCCGCGGGCGTGCTCAAGCACCGCAAGCGGAAGGAGAAGGCTCTTCGGAAGCTGGACGCGATGGGGGCCAATCTGGCCCGCGTCCAGGACCTGACGGACGAACTTCGCCGACAGCTGAAGCCGTTGGGCCGGCAGGCGGCGGTGGCCAGGAGGGCCGCCGTGATCCAGGCCGATCTGCGCGACGCCCGGCTGCGGCTGCTCGCCGACGACCTGGTGCGGCTGCGCGAGGCGCTGCGCAGCGAGATCGCGGACGAAGCGGCACTGAAGCAGCGCCGGGAGGCGGCCGAGGCGGCTCTGAAGGCCGCACTCGCGCGGGAGGCGGAGCTGGAGGACGAGGTGCGGCGGCTGACGCCGCGGCTGCAGCGAGCCCAGCAGACCTGGTACGAGCTGTCGCAGCTGGCCGAGCGGGTGCGGGGCACGATCTCGCTCGCCGACGCCCGGGTCAAGAGCGCCGCTGCCGCGCCCGAGGAGGAGCGGCGGGGCCGCGACCCCGAGGACATGGAGCGCGAGGCGGCCCGGATCCGGGAGCAGGAGGCGGAGCTGGAGGCCGCCCTGGAGGCGGCGGAACACGCGCTGGAGGACACCGCCGCCCACCGGGCCGAACTGGAAAGGGAGTTGGCGGCCGAGGAACGCAGGCTCAAGGACGCGGCCCGCGCCATCGCCGACCGGCGCGAAGGGCTCGCCCGGCTGAACGGGCAGGTCAACGCGGCCCGCAGCCGGGCCGGTTCGGCGCAGGCGGAGATCGACCGGCTCGCCGCCTCGCGCGACGAGGCGCAGGAGCGGGCCGTCGCGGCGCAGCAGGAGTACGAGCAGCTCAAGGCCGAGGTGGAGGGGCTCGACGCGGACGACGCGGAACTGACCGAACGCCACGACGCGGCCAGGGGGGATCTCGCGGAGGCGGAGTCGGCCCTCGCCGCCGCCCGCGAGGACGCCACCGGTGCCGAACGGAAGCGGGCAGCGGTCTCGGCACGCCACGACGCCCTCGCACTCGGCCTGCGGCGCAAGGACGGCACCGGGGTGCTGCTCGCCTCGCGGGACAGCCTGTCGGGGCTGCTCGGTCCGGCCGCGGAACTCCTGACGGTGACCCCGGGGTACGAGGTGGCGGTGGCGGCGGCCCTGGGAGCCGCGGCGGACGCGGTGGCCGCGACGGACCCGGGCACGGCGGCGAACGCGATCCGCCTGCTGCGCAAGCGGGACGCGGGGCGGGCGGCGTTGCTGCTGGGCGCGGGCGGTGCGACCGGCGGGGAGCCGGCGGCCGAAGCACCGGCGGACGCAGGGCACGTCCCCGGGCAGGGCCCGGGACCCGGAGCGGGACACCCGGCAGGATCCGGCGAGGTGCAGGGGGTCGCGCGGGCGGCCGCGGTCCCTGGTCAACTGCCGGGACCGGAACCGGCCGCGGGCCGCGTGCCGGGACAAGGGGCCGAGCCCGGCTCCGGCCACGGCTCGGGGCCCGCCGCGATGCCGGGCGTGCCCCCCGCGCCCGTCGGCCCGGGCGCCGGACGGGCCGAGGCCGACCGGACCGCCGCGCACCTGCCCGGCCAGGAACCCGGCCGCGCCTCGGACGCCCCGTCCCACGGCGTGATCGCGCCCGCCGCGCCCCCTGCCGGACCACCCGCCGTGGCTGCTCTCGTCCGGGGCCCCGCGGAACTCATGGCCGCCGTACGCAGGCTGGTGCGCGGCATGGTCGTCGTGGCCACCCTGGAGGAGGCCGAGGATCTGATCGCCGCCCGGCCGGAGCTGACCGCCGTGACCGGCGAGGGGGACGTGCTCTCGGCCCACTTCGCGCAGGGCGGCTCCGCCGGGGCGCCCAGCCTGCTCGAAGTGCAGGCCTCCGTCGACGAGGCCGCCGCCGAACTGGCGGATCTCGCCGTCCGGTGCACCGAGCTGGCCACGGCCCAGCGTCTCGCCGGGGAGCGGCGCAGCGCCTGCGCCGCTCTGGTCGAGGAGCTGGGGGAGCGGCGCAGGGCCGCCGAACGGGAGAAGTCGGGGGTGGCGCAGCAGCTCGGCCGGCTCGCCGGGCAGGCGCGCGGCGCAGCGGGTGAGGCCGAGCGGTCGGCCGCCTCGGCCGCCCGCGCCCAGGACGCCCTGGAGCGGGCGACCGAGGAGGCCGAGGAGCTGGCCGAGCGGCTGCTGGTGGCCGAGGAGTTGCCGGTCGAGGAGGAACCCGACCACTCCGTCCGCGACCGGCTCGCCGCCGACGGGGCCAACGCCCGCCAGACCGAGATGGAAGCCCGCCTCCAGGTCCGTACCCACGAGGAACGGGTCAAGGGCCTCGCCGGGCGCGCCGACTCCCTCGACCGCGGCGCCCGCGCCGAGCGCGAGGCCCGCGCCCGCGCCGAACAACGCCGCTCCCGGCTGCGCCACGAGGCCGCGGTCGCCTCCGCCGTCGCATCCGGTGCCCGTCAGCTCCTGGCCCATGTGGAGGTGTCCGTCGTAAGGGCCGGGGAGGAGCGCGTCGCGGCCGAGGCCGCGAAGGCGGAGCGCGAGCAGGAGCTGACCGCCGAGCGGGGCCACGGCCGCGAACTGGGGAGCGAACTGGACAAGCTGACGGACTCCGTCCACCGTGGCGAGGTGCTCGGCGCGGAGAAGCGGCTTCGGATGGAGCAGCTGGAGACGAAGGCACTCGAGGAGCTGGGCGTCGAGCCCGCCGGGCTGACCGCCGAGTACGGCCCCGACCAGCTGGTGCCGCCCTCGCCGGCGGCCGACGGCGAGGAGCTCCCGGAGGACCCGGAGCACCCGCGCAACCAACCGGTCCCGTTCGTCAGGGCCGAGCAGGAGAAGCGGCTGAAGTCCGCCGAACGGGCGTATCAGCAACTCGGGAAGGTGAATCCGCTCGCCCTTGAGGAGTTCTCGGCGCTGGAGGAGCGGCACAAGTTCCTCTCCGAGCAGCTCGAAGACCTGAAGAAGACCCGGGCCGATTTGATGCAGGTCATCAAGGAGGTCGACGAGCGGGTCGAGCAGGTGTTCACGGAGGCCTACCGGGACACCGCCCGGGAGTTCGAGGGCGTCTTCTCGCGGCTCTTCCCTGGCGGGGAGGGGCGGCTCGTGCTGACCGATCCGGACAACATGCTGGCCACCGGAGTGGACGTCGAGGCCCGCCCGCCGGGCAAGAAGGTCAAGCGGCTCTCCCTGCTGTCCGGCGGCGAGCGGTCCCTTACGGCCGTGGCACTGCTGGTCTCGATCTTCAAGGCCCGGCCGAGCCCGTTCTACGTGATGGACGAGGTCGAGGCGGCGCTCGACGACACCAATCTGCAGCGGCTGATCCGGATCATGGAGGAGCTCCAGGAGAGCTCGCAGCTGATCGTGATCACGCATCAGAAGCGGACGATGGAGGTCGCGGACGCGCTGTACGGCGTCTCGATGCAGGGTGACGGCGTCTCGAAGGTGATCAGCCAGCGGCTCCGCTGAGGATTTACTCCATCTTCAAGCCTTCAACACATGCCTGAGGTGATCCGGGGTAACTGTCAACCCGGAGCCGAGTGGAAAATTTATAAGTTGAACGCATACTCTCTTGAGGCGTCGTTTTAACTTCAAGTGGTGGTGCCTCTGAAGTTATGCGCCACTTGGAACAGACCACCCCCCCCACGCCTGACCACTCGCCCCCCCCACGCCTGACGACGCGGACAGGCACCAGGAGTTCATGTGACCAGCACATCGCAGACACCAGGATCCGGAGCCCGAGCGGCCCATCCGGAGCACCTCGGCCATGTCATCTTCATCACGGCAGCCGCTGCGATGGGTGGCTTCCTCTTCGGCTACGACAGCGCCGTGATCAACGGCGCCGTCGAGGCGATCCGGCACCGCTACGACATCGGCTCCGGAACGCTCGCCCAGGTGATCGCCATCGCTCTGATCGGCTGCGCCATCGGTGCCGCCACGGCCGGCCGCATCGCCGACCGGATCGGCCGCATCCGCTGCATGCGGATCGCCGCGGTGCTCTTCACCATCAGCGCCATCGGCTCCGCGCTCCCGTTCGCCCTGTGGGACCTGGCCTTCTGGCGGATCATCGGTGGCTTCGCCATCGGTATGGCCTCGGTCATCGGCCCGGCCTACATCGCCGAGGTCTCGCCCGCCGCCTACCGCGGCAGGCTCGGCTCCTTCCAGCAGGCGGCGATCGTCATCGGCATCGCGATCTCGCAGCTGGTGAACTTCGGCATCCTGCAGCTCGCCGGCGGTGACCAGCGCGGCACCATCGGCGGTCTGGAGGCCTGGCAGTGGATGCTCGGCGTCATGGTCGTGCCGGCGGTCCTCTACGGTCTGCTGTCGTTCGCGATCCCCGAGTCGCCGCGCTTCCTGATCTCCGTCGGCAAGCACCAGCAGGCCAAGAAGATCCTCGGCGAGGTCGAGGGCAAGGGCGTCGACCTCGACGCCAGGGTGACCGAGATCCAGACGGCCATGCACCGTGAGCACAAGTCGACCTTCAAGGACCTGCTCGGCAGCCGCTTCGGCTTCCTGCCGATCGTCTGGGTCGGCATCGGCCTGTCGGTCTTCCAGCAGCTCGTCGGCATCAACGTGGCGTTCTACTACTCGTCGACCCTCTGGCAGTCCGTCGGCATCGACCCGACCGACTCGTTCTTCTGGTCGTTCACCACGTCGATCATCAACATCATCGGTACGGTGATCGCGATGATCCTGGTCGACCGGGTGGGCCGCAAACCGCTCGCGCTGGTCGGCTCCGCCGGTATGGCGATCGCCCTGGGCTTCGAGGCGTGGGCCTTCTCGGCCGATCTGGTCAACGGGAAGCTCCCCACCGCCCAAGGTGTGGTCGCCCTCGTCGCGGCCCATGTCTTCGTGCTCTTCTTCGCCCTGTCCTGGGGTGTGGTGGTCTGGGTCTTCCTCGGTGAGATGTTCCCGAACCGGATCCGCGCCGCCGCGCTCGGTGTCGCCGCATCCGCTCAGTGGATCGCCAACTGGGCGATCACCGCGAGCTTCCCGAGTCTGGCCGACTGGAACCTGTCGGGCACGTACATCATCTACACATGCTTCGCCGTGCTCTCGATCCCCTTCGTACTCAAGTACGTGAAGGAGACCAAGGGCAAGGCGTTGGAGGAGATGGGCTAACCCCCGCTGCCCCTCTCCTCGACCCCGCGTCCCCGGCCCGCGTCCGCGAGCCGGGGACGCGCGCATGCCCGCACGTCACCGTGCGCCGTCCCCGGGTCCGGTCCGCGGGATGCCGGGCCGTGGCAGCAGGGCGTACAGCGCGCCCGAGACGGCGATCGTGGCCGCCCAGCCGAGACCGTTGCGCCCGATCCAGGTGGTGGCGAGCGGACCGCTGAACCACTCGACGCCGGTGAACAGCAGCCCCACCACCAGTCCCGTGCCCCACGCGGCCACAGCGGGCACGGCGAAGCCACGGGTGTACCAGTAGGCGCTCGACGGGGTGGGGTCCAGCAGGGCCGCCGCGACGTAGGTGCGCCCCCGTAGCTGATCCACGCCGAAGACACCGATCCATGCGGAGAACGTCACTGCCAGCAAGGTGAGGAAGGAGACGAACGAGTCGAGGAAACTGCTCGCCACCAACATCAGCAGCCCCCCCAGCAGGAGGCTGATGGCGGCGTTCACGCCGACCGCCCAGGCGCGGGGGATCCTGAATCCCAGCGTCTGCGCGGTGAATCCCGCCGAGTACAGCGACATCGCATTGATCAGCACCATCCCGACCACGGCGATCAGCAGATACGGCACCGAGATCCAGTCCGGCAGCAGGGCGCCGATGAAGGCGACCGGATCGTTGCTCACGGCCAGATCCGGTGTGGCGATCGCCATCACCGCGCCCATCACCACCAGCGGCAGGAAGACGAGCAGCGCGCCGCCCACCGTCGCCCCGACGACCGGCCGGACGGACGCGGTGCGCGGCAGGTAGCGGGTGAAGTCGGGACCGGACGGCACCCAGCTGATGCCGCCCGCCGCCAGCGTGCCGACCCCGGCGACCATCAGTGCGAGGGGACCGGCCGGCCGGGCGAGGGCCGCCCGCCACCGGGTGTCGATGCCCAGGTGGATCAGGACGAGGACACTGAAGCCGCCGAAGAGGTACGCGGACCAGGTGCAGCACACCCGCAGCGCGTCCACGCCGAGCCCCGACACCAGGTAGCTGCTCGCCACGAAGGCCAGAAGCACCGACACGATCAGTGCGGTGCTCGGGCGGGCGCCGAAGAGCAGACGGCCCACCGCCAGCAGGGCGTAGGTGCCGGTGACCGCGTTCACCGTCTCCCAGCCCCAGCGGGCGATCCAGATCAGCGCACCGGGCAGGAGGTTGCCGCGCTGCCCGAAGACGGCCCGGGAGAGCGCCAGGCCTGGCGCCCCGCCGCGTGCCCCCGCGATCGAGACCACGCCGACCAGTCCGTAACCGATGGCGGGCGCAGCGGTAGCCACCACCAGCACCTGCCAGAGGTTCAGCCCGCTGAAGACGATCAGTCCGGCGCCCATGGTGAGCAGCAGCACGGTCATGTTGGCCGCGGCCCAGGTGGGGAAGAGGGTGCGGACCCGGCCGGTGCGTTCGCCGTCCGGGACGGGTTCCAGGCCACGGGTCTCCACGAGCAAGATCGTACCTTTACCGCCAAAAGGTGCATAACATCTTGCCGGATCCCGGGGTGATCCTCCAGGGCCACCGCCGGGCGGGCGCGTGACTGATACTGGGTGGGTTATGGAATTCGTCATCCTTGCTGTAGTCATCGCCGCCCTGGTCGTGGCCGGCCTGGTCAGCGGGCTCGTGGTCAGCAGCCGCAAGAAGAAGCAGCTGCCCCCGGCACCGTCGAGCACGCCGACCCTCACTCCTCCCGCCGAACCCCATGTCGGCGAGGAAGCCGAGACACCGCGCGAGGAACCGCGCCGCACCATCGAGGAGGCCGCCCTCCCCGAGGCCCAGGCTCCTGTCGAGGAAGCCCCGGTCGTCGCCGAGCCGGAGGCGCCGGCCGCCCCCGTGCTCGACGTCCCCGAACCGACCGCCGGCCGTCTCGTACGGCTGCGCGCCCGGCTCGCCCGCTCGCAGAGCACCCTCGGCAAGGGGCTGCTCACGCTCCTGTCCCGCGACAACCTCGACGAGGACACCTGGGAGGAGATCGAGGACACCCTCCTCACCGCCGACGTCGGCGTCGCCCCCACCCAGGAACTGGTGGAACGGCTGCGCGAGCGCGTCCGCGTCCTCGGCACCCGTACGCCCGAGGAGCTGCGCACCCTGCTGCGCGAGGAGCTCCTCGCCCTGCTCGGCACCGACTTCGACCGCGCGGTCAAGACGGAGAGCGGAGCCGACACCCCCGGCGTCGTCATGGTCGTCGGCGTCAACGGCACCGGCAAGACCACCACCACCGGCAAGCTGGCCCGGGTCCTGGTCGCCGACGGCCGCAGCGTGGTGCTCGGCGCGGCCGACACCTTCCGTGCCGCCGCCGCCGACCAGCTCCAGACCTGGGGCGAGCGCGTCGGCGCCCGCACCGTCCGCGGCCCCGAGGGGGGCGACCCCGCGTCGATCGCCTTCGACGCGGTGAAGGAAGGTATCGCCGAGGGCGCCGATGTCGTGCTGATCGACACCGCCGGCCGGCTGCACACCAAGACCGGGCTCATGGACGAGCTCGGCAAGGTCAAGCGCGTCGTGGAGAAGCACGGTCCGCTCGACGAGATCCTGCTCGTCCTCGACGCCACGACCGGGCAGAACGGCCTGGTCCAGGCCCGGGTGTTCGCAGAGGTCGTCGACATCACCGGCATCGTCCTCACCAAGTTGGACGGCACCGCCAAGGGCGGCATCGTCATCGCGGTCCAGCGCGAACTCGGCGTACCGGTGAAGCTGGTGGGGCTGGGCGAGGGCCCGGACGACCTGGCTCCGTTCGAGCCCGAGGCGTTCGTCGACGCGCTGATCGGCGACTGACGCGCCGAGAGCGGTTCCCCCCGGTCGCCGGGGGGGGGGGGGGGGGGCGCCCCCCCCGGCCCCGGGGGGGCCACCCGCCCGCCCCCCCCGCGCGACGGCGTTCCCGCCGCTACGAGCGGTGGCAGATGTACGCCAGCGTGCCCAGCAGCAGCCGCGCCTGCGGCGGCGCCCCCGCCGTGTCCAGCACCGGCGGACGCAGCCATCGGACGGGTCCGAGACCGCCCTCGTCGGACGGCGGCGCCGTGATGTGACAGCCGGAACCCAGTGCCCGCAGATCCAGATCCGCGTCGTCCCAACCCATCCGGTACAGCAGCCGCGGAAGCCCGGCGGCCGCGCCCGGCGCCACGAAGAACTGCGCCCGTCCGGACGGCGTCACGGCCACCGGGCCCAGCGGCAGCCCCATCCGCTCCAGCCGCACCAGCGCCCGGCGTCCGGGCTGCTCGGCGACATCGAGAACGTCGAAGGTGCGCCCCACCGGCAGCAGCATCGAGGCGCCCGGCACCTCCGCCCACGCGCGCGCCGCGGCGTCCAGCGTGGCGCCGGCCGGCACCTCGTCGGCGAAGTCCAGCGGATGGGCGCCAGGGGCGGCGCAGGCGGTGTCCCCGCAGGAACAGCTGCCGCCCGCGGCCCTGGCCCCCGGCGCGACGGCCCAGCCCCACAGCCCTGTGTACTCGGCCACCGCGGTGCACTCGGCCGTACGGCCGCGCCGCCGTGAGCCGGATCGCATCTCTCGGATGCCGCCGATAGTGAAGCCCATGCCCCCTCCAACGGGTCCGGCTCGCCGGTGGTTACGACGCGGAGCGTTGCCGTGACACTCCGTCGCCCGCCGATCCGGCAGCGCACGGGTGCGCCCGAGGTCGCGCGACAGGTTCCACGCGCCCCCGTGGGCACTGCTGCGCCCGTTGCTGATCGCCGTCTGTCAAGTGAATCGCGCCCGGCGCCCGGCGCGTTCATCCGAAGGGGTGGCGAATGGTGGCGTTTCTGTAATCACCCTCGCCGAGGGGGTGATCGTAGGATTACCGTCGGTACACGAACCGTGGAAGTATGTGCGCCTGTGGGTATGCCGGAGGCAACCCGATTTCCAGTTCGATGGTGCGCAACCTCCGTACGGACGGCTTCGGTTCACGGCATTCTGATATTGGTTCGCGCGACAGTATTCAGCGGGATGGGGGCGTTCCAGTGAGTGGCAGCGGCGCAGGCGATTCGAATGCCGGTAAGCGCCCCAATGGGCAATTGGGATCATGGTTCGTGCGCAGTGGCTGGTCGAAGGGTGAGCTGGCCCGGCAGGTGAACCGCAGGGCGCGGCAGATGGGTGCCCACCACATCAGCACCGACACCTCCCGGGTGCGGCGCTGGCTCGACGGCGAACAGCCGCGTGAACCGATCCCGCGCATCCTCTCGGAGCTCTTCTCCGAGCGCTTCGGTGCCGTCGTCGCCGTCGAGGACCTCGGTCTGCGCTCCGCCCACCAGTCACCGTCGGTGTCCGGCGTCGACCTGCCCTGGGCCGGTCCGCAGACCGTCGCCCTGCTCAGCGAGTTCTCCCGCAGCGACCTGATGCTCGCCCGTCGCGGCTTCCTCGGCACCTCGCTCGCCCTGGCCGCGGGCCCGGCGCTCATCGAACCCATGCAGCGCTGGCTGGTGCCGGTCGCCGCCGTCCCTGCGGAGCCGGAGTCGCCCGCCGCCGCCCGGCGCCCCTCCCGGCTCTCCGGCCCCGAGCTCGACCTGCTGGAGTCCACCACCGTGATGTTCCGGCAGTGGGACGCGCAGTGCGGCGGGGGACTGCGCCGCAAGGCCGTCGTGGGCCAACTCCACGAGGTCACCGACCTGCTGCAGGAGCCGCAGCCGGAGGCCACCGCCAAGCGGCTCTTCCGGTGCGCGGCCGAACTCGCCGAACTGGCGGGCTGGATGAGTTACGACGTCGGCCTCCAGCCCACGGCCCAGAAGTACTTCGTCCTCGCGCTGCACGCCGCCAAGGAGGCGGGCGACAAGCCGCTGGGCAGTTACGTCCTGTCCAGCATGAGCCGCCAGATGATCCATCTCGGACGGCCCGACGACGCCCTCGAACTCATCCATCTCGCCCAGTACGGCAGCCGGGACTGCGCCACCCCGCGCACCCAGGCCATGCTGTATGCGATGGAGGCCCGCGCGTACGCCAACATGGGCCAGCCCAGCAAGTGCAAGCGAGCCGTCCGGATGGCCGAGGACACCTTCCTCGACGCCGGGATCGACGGCGAGCCCGAGCCCGACTGGATCCGCTTCTTCTCCGAGGCCGAGCTCAACGGCGAGAACTCGCATTCGTACCGTGACCTCGCCTATGTCGCCGGCCGCAGCCCCACGTACGCCTCACTCGCCGAGCCCGTCATGGAGAAGGCCGTCGATCTCTTCGGCGAGGACGACGAGCACCAGCGGTCGTATGCGCTGAATCTGATCGGCCTCGCCACCGTCCACCTCCTCAAGCGCGAACCCGAGCAGTCCACGGTGCTGGCCGGGAGAGCCCTGCGAGTCGCCAAGAAGGTCCGTTCCGAACGCGTCAACACCCGGCTGCGGAAGACCGTCGACACCGCGGCCAGGGATTTCGGCGACATCGCCGAGGTCGCCGAGCTCACCGATCTGCTCACGGAGCAGCTGCCCGAGACCGCAGAGGCGGTCTGACCGGGCACCCCTCACCCCGGCCACGACGGCCACCCCGCACAGACCGACTTCGGCTCCCCCTTGCCAGGTCAGCGGGTGGTCGGCGTGGCCGGTTCGCGTTCCCGTGCCCGTACTGCACAGTCGTAACCGCACCGTATGCGGCCACGGCCGCTGAGTGGGCCCGGCCCCGGACACGCCACTGTCGATTCATGGCGACGTAACACGCCACACCTCTTCGTCACTGCGGCGAAACACCGTGCGGCATCGGCGGAAACCGCGCTGGGCGAATCTCATGGCGCATAACCGGCCCGCACCTTTTCCCAGTGGTCCCGCACGTGGTCCCTCAGGTTCACCCGCACGCGGCCGCACCGACGACGAGGAGACGCCGATGCCCCCAGGCATCACGACGCTCGCAGCAGACGCCCCGACGCTGTCTGCCGCCAACACCGGGTTCATGCTCATCTGCTCGGCCCTGGTGATGATCATGACCCCGGGTCTGGCCTTCTTCTACGGAGGCATGGTCCGCGTCAAGAGCACCCTCAACATGCTGATGATGAGCTTCATCAGCCTCGGGATCGTCACGATCCTGTGGGTGCTGTACGGATTCAGTCTCGCCTTCGGCACCGACATCGGCTCGTTCATCGGCTGGAGCTCGGACTTCGCCGGCCTCAGCGGAATCGGCATCACCCAGCTCTGGGACGGCTACACCATCCCGGTCTACGTCTTCGCCGTCTTCCAGCTGATGTTCGCCATCATCACCCCGGCCCTGATCAGCGGCGCGCTCGCCGACCGCGTCAAGTTCACCTCCTGGGCCCTCTTCATCACCCTGTGGGTGACCGTCGTCTACTTCCCGGTCGCGCACTGGGTCTGGGGCGCCGGCGGCTGGCTCTTCGAGCTCGGCGTGATCGACTTCGCCGGTGGTACGGCCGTCCACATCAACGCCGGTGCGGCAGCCCTCGGCGTGATCCTCGTCATCGGCAAGCGGGTCGGCTTCAAGAGGGACCCGATGCGGCCGCACAGCCTGCCGCTCGTCATGCTCGGCGCCGGTCTGCTGTGGTTCGGCTGGTTCGGGTTCAACGCCGGCTCGTGGCTCGGCAACGACGACGGTGTCGGCGCGGTCATGTTCGTCAACACGCAGGTCGCCACCGCCGCCGCGATGCTCGCCTGGCTCGGATACGAGAAGCTCCGCCACGGCTCCTTCACCACGCTCGGCGCCGCCTCCGGCGCGGTCGCCGGACTCGTCGCCATCACCCCGTCCGGCGGTGCGATCAGCCCGCTCGGCGCCATCGCCGTCGGAGTGATCGCCGGTGTGCTCTGTGCCATGGCGGTGGGCCTGAAGTACAAGTTCGGCTACGACGACTCCCTGGACGTCGTCGGTGTCCACCTCGTCGGCGGTGTCATCGGCTCCCTCCTCATCGGTCTCTTCGCCACCGGCGGCGTACAGTCCGACGCCAAGGGGCTCTTCTACGGCGGTGGCCTCGACCAGCTCGGCAAGCAGGCCGTCGGTGTCTTCGCGGTCCTCGCCTACTCCCTGGTCGTCTCCGCGGTCCTCGCCTTCCTGCTCGACAGGACGATCGGTATGCGGGTCGACGAGGACGACGAGATCTCCGGCATCGACCAGGTCGAACACGCCGAGAGCGCGTACGACTTCAGCGGTGCGGGCGGCGGTACGGTCGCCCGCACCACGGGACCGGCATCGGAGACGGCAGCAGCGCAGACCAAGAAGGTGGACGCATGAAGCTCATCACGGCAGTCGTGAAGCCGCACCGGCTCGACGAGATCAAGGAGGCCCTCCAGGCCTTCGGCGTCCAGGGTCTCACCGTCACGGAGGCCAGCGGGTACGGGCGCCAGCGCGGCCACACGGAGGTCTACCGGGGCGCCGAGTACACCGTCGACCTGGTTCCGAAGATCCGCATCGAGGTCCTCGTCGAGGACGAGGACGCCGAACAGCTCATCGACGTCGTCGTGAAGGCCGCCCGAACCGGCAAGATCGGGGACGGCAAGGTATGGAGCGTCCCGGTCGAAACCGCCATCCGCGTACGGACCGGCGAACGCGGTCCGGACGCTCTCTGACCGACGGTCCGCATACGGAAGGGCAACTGGGTGACGAGCATCGAAGTGACCACCGAATCCGAAGACTCGGGACCCAGCGGCTACGCGGCGGCCCGGCTGCGCCTCCTCCAGGAGAAGGCGCAGTCCGGGCCGCCGCGCCGTGCGGCCCTCGCCTCCCTCACCGACTCCTGGCTGACCTCGCTCTTCGCCACCGCCGCCGAGCAGACCGGGGTCCGCGGCGCCGCCCTCGTCGCCGTCGGCGGATACGGACGCGGCGAACTCTCCCCGCGCAGCGACCTCGATCTCGTGCTGCTGCACGACGGCAGTGCCGACGCCGGAGCCCTCGCCTCCCTCGCCGACCGGATCTGGTACCCCGTCTGGGACCTCGGCCTCGCCCTCGACCACTCCGTGCGCACCCCCGGCGAAGCCCGCAAAGCCGCCGGTGAGGACCTGAAGGTGCAGCTCGGACTGCTGGACGCCCGGCCCGTCGCAGGCGATGTCGGCCTGGTCGCCGCCATGCGCACCGTGATCCTCGCCGACTGGCGCAACCAGGCACCCGAACGCCTCCCCGCGCTCGACGAGCTCTGCCGCGAGCGCGCCGAACGACAGGGCGAACTCCAGTTCCTGCTCGAACCCGACCTGAAGGAGGCCCGCGGCGGACTGCGCGACGCCACCGCCCTGCGTGCCGTCGCCGCCTCCTGGGTCGCCGACGCCCCCCGCGAGGGCCTCGCCGAGGCCCGCCGCGTCCTGCTCGACGCCCGTGACGCGCTCCACCTGACCACCGGCCGCGCCACCGACCGTCTCGCCCTCCAGGAGCAGGACCAGGTCGCCGCCGCCCTCGGGCTCCTCGACGCCGACGCGCTGCTGCGCCAGGTGTACGAGGCCGCGCGCACCGTCTCGTACGCCACCGACGTCACCTGGCGCGAGGTCAACCGCGTGCTGCGCGCCCGGTCCGTGCGGCCCCGGCTGCGCGCCATGCTCGGCGGCGGCAGGACCACCGTCCCGGACCGCACCCCGCTGGCCGAAGGCGTCGTCGAGGCCGACGGCGAGGTCGTACTCGCCCGCACCGCCCGCCCCGAACGCGATCCCGTGCTCGTGCTGCGCGCCGCTGCCGCGGCCGCCCAGTCCGAACTGCCGCTCTCCCGCCATCTGGCCCGCCACCTCGCGACCGCCGGCCGCCCGCTGCCGGTGCCCTGGCCCGCCGAGGCCCGGGAGGAACTCGTCACCCTGCTCGGCGCGGGCGAGGCCACCGTCCCCGTCTGGGAAGCCCTCGAAGCGGAAGGGCTGATCACCCGCCTGCTGCCCGACTGGGAACGCGTCCACTGCCGCCCGCAGCGCAACCCCGTCCACACCTGGACGGTCGACCGCCACCTCGTCGAGGCGGCCGTCCGTGCCTCCTCGCTCACCCGCCGCGTCGGCCGCCCCGACCTGCTCCTCGTCGCCGCGCTGCTCCATGACATCGGCAAGGGCTGGCCCGGCGACCACTCCGTCGCCGGCGAGGTCATCGCCCGTGACATGGCCGCCCGGATCGGTTTCGACCAGCACGACGTGGGTGTGGTCGCCACCCTCGTACGCCACCATCTGCTGCTCGTCGAGACCGCCACCCGCCGTGACCTCGACGACCCGGCGACCGTCCGTTCCGTCGCCACCGCCGTCGGAACCGCCTCCACGCTGGAGCTCCTGCACGCGCTCACCGAGGCGGACGCGCTCGCCACCGGGCCCGCCGCCTGGTCCACCTGGCGTGCCTCCCTCGTCGCCGATCTCGTCCAGCGCGTCGCCGCGGTGCTGGCCGGCGAGGCGCCCGACGATCCGGAACCCGACGCCCCCAGCGCCGAACAGGAACGGCTCGCCATCGAGGCCCTGCGTACCGGCGAACCCGTCCTCGCCCTGCACGCCCAGCCCGAGCCCGCGGACGAGGCCGGCGCACCGGAACCCGTCGGCGTCGAACTCCTCATCGCCCTCCCCGACCGCCCCGGCGTCCTGCCCGCGGCGGCCGGGGTGCTCGCCCTGCACCGCCTCACCGTCCGCGCCGCCGACCTGCGCGCCATCGAGCTCCCCACCGAGCTCGGCGAGTGCGTAGACATGCTGCTGCTCAGCTGGCGGGTGGCGGCCGAGTACGGCTCACTCCCGCAGGCCGCCCGGCTCCGCGCCGACCTCGTACGGGCCCTGGACGGCTCCCTCGACATCCGGGCCCGGCTCGCCGAACGCGAAGCCGCCTACCCGCGGCGGCGCGGGGTGAAGGCCCCGCCGCCACGCGTGACCGTCGCGGCTGCGGGCTCACGGCTGGCGACGGTGATCGAGGTCCGTGCCCAGGACGCACCAGGGCTGCTGCACCGGATCGGGTGGGCGCTGGAGCAGAGCGGGGTACGGGTACGCAGCGCCCATGTCTCGACGCTCGGGGCGAACGCGGTGGACGCGTTCTATGTCACGGGCCCGGACGGCGAACCGCTCTCGGAGGCCCGGGCCGCGGAGATGGCCCGGGACGTGGAGAAGGCGCTCGGCTGAGTGCGGCGCCGGTCACAGGACCGCGTTGAGCAGGCCGTTTCCTCCCCGTGCGGGCGGGACGTGCCGTTCGAGGCGGGTCGGTCCGTGAGCGGGTTCCCGCGTCCTGCGCGCATGCGGGCCGGGACCTCGCGCACGGTGCTCCCCGGCCTTCGCGCAGGGTGATGAGGGGCGAGGGCTTCTGGTCGGGCCGGGTCCGGATACCCTGGAGGACGACCGACCTGCCCCCGCCCCCGACCTTGAGGACCGACGAGAGCCGTGTTCGATACTCTTTCCGACCGCTTGGCGAGCACCTTCAAGAACCTCCGGGGCAAGGGCCGCTTGTCCGAGGCGGACATCGACGCCACGGCTCGCGAGATCCGTATCGCCCTGCTCGAAGCCGATGTCGCGCTGCCCGTGGTCCGCGCCTTCATCGGCAACGTCAAGGAGCGGGCGCGCGGCGTCGAGGTCTCCCAGGCGCTGAACCCCGCCCAGCAGGTCGTCAAGATCGTCAACGAGGAGCTCGTCTCCATCCTCGGCGGCGAGACCCGGCGGCTGCGGTTCGCCAAGAACCCGCCCACCGTGATCATGCTCGCCGGTCTCCAGGGTGCCGGTAAGACCACCCTCGCCGGAAAGCTCGGCCTCTGGCTCAAGAGCCAGGGCCACTCCCCGCTGCTCGTCGCCTGTGACCTCCAGCGCCCCAACGCCGTCAACCAGCTGAGTGTTGTCGCCGAGCGCGCGGGTGTCGCGGTGTACGCCCCGCAGCCGGGCAACGGCGTCGGTGACCCGGTCCAGGTCGCCAAGGACTCCGTCGAGCACGCCCGTGCCAAGCAGTACGACGTGGTCGTCGTCGACACCGCGGGCCGCCTCGGCATCGACCAGGAGCTGATGCAGCAGGCCGCGGACATCCGCGACGCCGTCAGCCCCGACGAGATCCTCTTCGTCGTCGACGCGATGATCGGCCAGGACGCGGTCAACACCGCCGAGGCCTTCCGCGACGGCGTCGGCTTCGACGGCGTGGTGCTCTCCAAGCTCGACGGTGATGCCCGCGGTGGTGCGGCCCTGTCGATCGCCCACGTCACGGGCAAGCAGATCATGTTCGCGTCGAACGGTGAGAAGCTCGACGAGTTCGACGCCTTCCACCCCGACCGCATGGCGTCCCGCATCCTCGACATGGGTGACCTGCTCACCCTGATCGAGCAGGCGGAGAAGACCTTCAGCCAGGAAGAGGCCGCCAAAATGGCCTCCAAGCTGGCGTCCAGCAAGGGCAAGGACTTCACGCTCGACGACTTCCTGGCGCAGATGGAGCAGGTCAGGAAGATGGGCTCCATCTCCAAGCTGCTCGGCATGCTGCCCGGCATGGGGCAGATCAAGGACCAGATCAACAACATCGACGAGCGGGACGTGGACCGTACCGCCGCGATCATCAAGTCGATGACGCCGCACGAGCGCCAGGAACCGACGATCATCAACGGCTCGCGCCGTGCCCGTATCGCCAAGGGTTCCGGTGTCGAGGTGTCCGCCGTGAAGAACCTCGTGGAGCGGTTCTTCGAGGCGCGCAAGATGATGTCGAAGATGGCGCAGGGCGGTGGCATGCCGGGGATGCCCGGTATCCCCGGCATGGGTGGCGGCGCCGGCCGGCAGAAGAAGCAGGTCAAGCAGGCCAAGGGCAAGCGCAAGAGCGGTAACCCGATGAAGCGCAAGGCCGAGGAGCAGGCCGCGGCCGCCCGTCGCGAGCAGGCGGCGGCGCAGGGCGGCGCGTTCGGCCTCCCGGCCGGACAGGACGACCAGAACTTCGAGCTGCCGGACGCCTTCAAGAAGTTCACGGGCTGACACGCACTCCGCCCGCACGGGCACCGGGCAAGGGGCACTCGCCATGGGCGGGTGCCCCTTGTGCGTGCCGCCGGATGTGTCTGCCTCTCCCATGCCCCTGTCCGTGTGCCGGCGTCCCCCCACGGGCCCAGCGGACGGCCTCCCCGAGGGCTTTGGTCGTATTTCTCCTTTAATGTCGCCACAAAGGCTGTCGGCAGAGGAGTGCGCGTGACCAATTCCGTACCGCCGCGCGACCGGACCGACCAGCCCTGGCGTTCCGAGGGCGCCCCACCGCCGACCCCGCCGGGCCGGAAGATGCCGGGCGGCTGGGGCGGGCTGCTGCTGACCGCACTGGCGGTCTATCTGATCGCCAACCTGGTCCTGTCGTTCTTCAACGGCAGGAACGAGCCGACCATCGCGTACACGGAGTTCAGCAAACAGGTCACCGCGGGCAACGTCTCCAAGATCTACTCCAAGGGCGACGCCATCCAGGGGCAGCTCAGGAAGGAGGCGAAGGTCCCAGGCAGCGACGACACCTACACGAAGTTCGTCACCCAGCGGCCCGCCTTCGCCGACGACAACCTCTGGGCCGAGCTGATCAAGGACGATGTCACCGTCACCGCGGAGCCGGTGGTCAAGGAGCGCAGTTTCCTCTCGAACCTGCTGATCTCGCTGGCGCCGATGCTGCTGCTCGTCGTGCTCTGGGTGGTCGTCGCCAGACGGATGTCCCGTGGCATGGGCGGCGGGATGGGCGGCTTCGGGCGCAAGGCCCCGCCCCGGCCGGTCGAGCTGGAGGGGAGCCGGCGCACCACCTTCCAGGACGTGGCCGGAATCGACGAGGTCGAAGGCGAGCTCAACGACGTCGTGGACTTCCTGAAGAACCCGGACGCGTACCGGAAGATGGGCGCCCGGATGCCCGGGGGAGTGCTGCTCGCCGGTCTTCCCGGCACCGGCAAGACACTCCTGGCCCGCGCCGTCGCGGGCGAGGCGGGCGTGCCGTTCTTCTCCGCCTCGGCCTCCGAGTTCATCGAGATGATCGTCGGCGTCGGCGCGGGGCGGGTGCGCGAACTCTTCGCCGAGGCCCGCAAGGTCGCCCCCGCCATCGTCTTCATCGACGAGATCGACACCATCGGCCGGGCCCGCGGCGGTGGCTCCGGCATGGGCGGCCACGACGAGCGTGAGCAGACGCTGAACCAGATCCTCACCGAGATGGACGGTTTCTCGGGGTCGGAAGGGGTCATCGTCCTCGCCGCGACCAACCGGGCCGACGTCCTCGACCCGGCGCTCACCCGGCCCGGCCGCTTCGACCGGATCGTCCAGGTCAGCCCGCCCGACCGGAGCGGACGGGAGGCCATCTTGAAGATCCACACCCGGCAGATCCCGCTCTCCGCGGACGTGAACCTCGGCCAGGTGGCCCGGACGACCCCCGGCATGACCGGTGCCGACCTCGCCAACCTCGCCAACGAAGCCGCGCTGCTCGCCGTCAAGCGCGGGCAGTCCGAGGTCGGCCGCGCCGAGCTGTCGGACGCCCTGGAGAAGGTCCAACTCGGCGCCGAACGGCCGCTCGTCATGCCGGAGGAGGAACGCCGCAGGACCGCGTACCACGAGAGCGGCCACGCGCTGCTCGGTATGGTCCAGCCGGGCGCCGACCCGGTGCGCAAGGTGACCATCGTGCCGCGCGGCAGAGCCCTCGGCGTCACCCTCTCGACGCCGGACGCCGACAAGTACGCGTACACCGAGGAGTACCTGCGCGGCCGCATCATCGGAGCCCTCGGCGGCATGGCAGCCGAAGAGCTCGTCTACGGGGTGGTCACCACCGGCTCGGAGAGCGACCTGGAACAGGTCACCGGTCTGGCGCGTGGAATGGTCGGACGCTGGGGGATGAGCAGCAAGGTCGGCAGGCTGACGGCGATCCCGGGCGACGCCCAGCAGGCGTACGGGCTGTCGGCTGCGCCGGCCACGCTGGACGCGGTGGACGACGAGATGCGGCGCATCGTCGACGAGTGCTACATCGAGGCGCAGCGGCTGCTGCGCGAGCACCGGGAGAAACTGGACGCGCTCGCCTCGGCGCTGCTGCGCAACGAGACGCTGGACGAGGAGGCGGCCTACCGCGCGGCCGGCATCGCGCGCCTGGCCAAGGAGGACCGCCCCCACTGAGGCGTACCGGACTCAGGAAGAGGTGCAGACGAGATAGCGGAAGACATTCGGCATCCACACCGTGCCGTCCTGGCGCTGGTGCGGGTGGAGTGCCTCCGCGACCTCCTTCTCCACCTGGGAGTGGTCGGTCGCCCGTACCGCGGCATCGAACAGCCGGGTCGACAGCAGCCCGCGCACCGCACTGTCCAGGTCCGCGTATCCGAACGGGCACGCCACCCGACCCGAGCCGTTCGGATGGAGCCCCGCCCGGAACGCGACGTCCTCCAGATCGTCCCGGCACGCCGGACGCCAGCCACCCGCGCGGGGCGCTCGCGCCCCGTCGGCGAGCCTGGTCGCCACCCGCAGCACCGCCGCCGTGGCGCACCGCTCGGGCGGACCCCACCCGGCCAGCACCACCGAGCTGCCCCGGGTGACCAGCGGCAGGGCCGACTCCAGGGCGGGCATCACACCCTCGGAATCACCCGCCGAACAGCCGATCGGGGTGAACGCGGTGAGCAGGTTGTACGGTTCGCCGTCGGCCGGCGCGGCCGCTGCCGGATCACCCGCGACGAGCCGGGGAGGTCCGCCCGGGGTGTCCGGGCCCCCGTCCCGCCCCGCATCGGGAAGCAGCCGTTCACGGGCCAGGGCAAGTCGTTCACCGTCGGTGTCCACGCCGGTGACGTGCGCCCCGCGGGCGGCCGCGATCAGCAGCGCGAGTCCGGAGCCGCAGCCGAGCGAGAGCATCCGCGTACCGGCTCCGACTTCGAGCCGGCCGTACACCGCTTCGTACAGCGGCGCGAGCATCCGCTCCTGGATCTCGGCCCAGTCGCGTGCACGGGCTCCGGGGTCCACGGTGGCGGACCCGTCCGCCTGCCTGTGGTGCCGGACGAGCGTTGGTGTCATGGAATCGCCCCAATCCGCCGAGAGGTCGGTCATGCCCGAGTGGTGGACGGCCCCGTCTGTGTGCGCGCCCGCACTCCCCCCTATGTCAGGGAACTGCGCATCCGCGGCCGCGTCCAGAGGGCGGAGGGCAACGGTTGCGCGCCACGGGCGTACGCCCCCGAAGGCCGGCCACCGGGACGGGCCACGTGACTCCGCACAAAAGGTGTCGTCACGGTGGGTGTCCTCGCCACTACGATGCGCGCCATGGCAAAGGCACCCGTTCTCACACCCCAGGCCGAGGACTTTCCTCGCTGGTACCAGGATCTGATCAACAAGGCCGAGCTCGCGGACAACGGTCCGGTGCGCGGCACCATGGTCATCCGACCGTACGGATACGGCCTGTGGGAACGGATGCAGCAGGAGATGGATATCCGCATCAAGGCTGCGGGTGCCCGGAACGCCTACTTCCCGCTCTTCATCCCCCAGTCTTACCTGACACGCGAAGCCGAGCACGTCGAGGGCTTCGCGCCGGAGCTCGCCATCGTCACGCACGGCGGTGGCAAGGAGCTCGAAGAGCCCGTGGTGGTGCGGCCGACGTCCGAAACGATCATCAACGAGTATTTCTCGAAATGGGTCCAGAGCTACCGGGATCTGCCCCTGCTCATCAACCAGTGGGCGAACGTCGTCCGCTGGGAGATGCGCCCGCGGATCTTTCTGCGTACGACGGAATTCCTCTGGCAGGAGGGCCACACGGCCCACGCCACCTACGAGGAGGCGCGCGAGTACGCCGCGTACATCCACCGGGACGTCTACGCGGACTTCATGACCCAGGTCCTCGCCATCGATGTGGTGCTCGGCCGGAAGACGCCGCGCGAGCGGTTCGCGGGCGCCGTCAACACCCTCACCCTCGAATCGATGATGGGCGACGGCAAGGCCCTGCAGATGGGCACCAGTCACGAGCTGGGCACCAACTTCGCCAAGGCCTTCCACACCCGGTACCTGTCCGCGGAAGGGAAGCAGGAGCTGGTCTGGCAGACCTCGTGGGGCTCCTCGACCCGGATGGTCGGCGGCCTGATCATGTCGCACGGCGACGACCGGGGGCTCCGCGTCCCGCCGCGGCTGGCGGCCGTCCAGGTGGTCGTCCTCGCGATCAAGGAGGACGACCAGGTGCTGGCGGCGGTCCGTGGGATCGGCGGCCGGCTGCGCGAGGCCGGGATCAGGGTCGAGGTCGACGACCGCACCGACACCCCGTTCGGCCGCCGCGCGGTCGACTGGGAGCTCAAGGGCGTGCCCGTACGGATCGAGCTCGGTCCGCGCGACGTGGAGAACGGCACGGCGATGCTGGTCCGCCGCGTCCCCGGCGGCAAGGAGCCGGTCGCGATCGAGGCGCTCGCGGCTCTCGTCCCGGCGGTCCTGGAGGAGGACCAGGCGGCCCTGCTGCGTGAGTCGCGGGCCCGACGCGAGTCCCGCACCAGCGAGGTGTCCACGGTGGCGGAGGCGGCGGAGGCGGCGGCAGCCGGCGGCTGGGCCCGCATTCCGTGGGACGTACTCGGCCCGGAGGGCGAGGCCCGGCTCGCCGATCACGGCGCGTCGGTACGGTGCCTGGTCGGCGAGGACGGGGCGGTGCCGGCGTCGGACGACGCCCCGGGTACTGTCGCCGTGGTGGCCCGCGCCTACTGACGCCCCTGGGGTTCCCGGTCCGCCGGAACCCCGGTGTGCAGGCTCCGTCTACGCGCCGGGACGTAGGCGGCGCTACGTACCACCTTGGTGGGAGCTGTGAACCTTCTCCGCAGATCTGCGCACCCGCCCTCGTCAGGACGCATCAACGGCAACTGACTGGTACGTGCAAATTATTTGGGATGGCCCGGAATAGGAACACCAGGGCACTCGCGCTCGTTGTCACGACGTGAGCACGACACCACCTGTACTTGCCGCAGAGCTGGCACAGGCGTGGGCCGACATTCAGCGGTACCACCCCGAGCTGCCGGATCTTGCCGCGCCAGAGTCCCTGATCGGAGAGTCCTCGTCCGCCTGCGGCGCGGAGCTCTCCTTCGAGCGACTGCTGCATGAGGCAGTCCATGGAATCGCCGCCGCACGAGGTGTCCGCGACACCTCGCGCGCCGGCCGCTACCACAACCGCAGATTCCTCGCGATCGCCGAGGAGCTGGGCCTCGATCATGCCGAGGAGCCCCACCCCAGCAGCGGCTTCTCGCTGGTCACGCTCAACCCCGAGGCCAAGCGCCGGTACCGCCCGACGATCGAGCGGCTGCAGCGCGCCCTGAAGGCGCACACGGTCGCCACCGCCGCCGACACCAAGCGCTCCTTCCGCGGGCCGGCCGCCCGGCACGGCTCCTCCGGAGGGGGCGTGCGGGTCAAGGCCGTCTGCGACTGCGGACGCAACGTCCGGGTCGTTCCCTCGGTCCTCGCCCAGGCGCCGATCGTCTGCGGGGGCTGCGGGAAGCCGTTCCGTATCCCGGAAGCAGCGGTCGCGGTGGGGTGACCCGATGTGGTGTGGCACAATGGCTAGCTGTACTCGACAGTCGCATAGGACCCCTCTCTCCTCCGGCTGACGCGTCCATCGGGCACCCGAGTACCGCAACCCCACGTGGCATCTTCGTTGTGCCCAACCACGTCATAGACCAGGAGACACCACTTCCGTGGCAGTCAAGATCAAGCTGAAGCGTCTGGGCAAGATCCGTTCGCCTCACTACCGCATCGTCGTCGCCGACTCCCGTACCCGCCGTGACGGCCGGGCCATCGAGGAGATCGGTCTGTACCACCCGGTGCAGAACCCCTCGCGCATCGAGGTCAACTCGGAGCGTGCGCAGTACTGGCTGTCCGTCGGCGCCCAGCCGACCGAGCCGGTTCTCGCGATCCTGAAGCTCACCGGTGACTGGCAGGCCCACAAGGGTCTCCCGGCCCCCGCGCCGCTGCTGCAGCCGGAGCCCAAGGCTGACAAGCGCGCCCTGTTCGAGGCCCTGGCCAAGGACACCGGCGAGGAGTCCAAGGGCGAGGCCATCACGCAGAAGGCGAAGAAGTCCGACAAGAAGGCTGACGAGGCTGCTGACGCCGCGCCGGCCGAGTCGACCGAGGCCTGAGCATGCTCGAGGAGGCTCTCGAGCACCTCGTGAAGGGCATCGTCGACAACCCCGACGATGTGCAGGTCGCCTCGCGCGACCTGCGCCGTGGGCGTGTGCTCGAGGTCCGGGTCCATCCCGATGACCTCGGCAAGGTGATCGGCCGCAACGGCCGCACCGCACGTGCGCTGCGAACCGTCGTGGGCGCCATCGGTGGCCGTGGCATCCGCGTCGACCTCGTCGATGTGGATCAGGTTCGCTGACAGAGTTGAACACCGGCACGGGCCGGGGAGGGCCATGCGCCCGCCCCGGCCCGTCGTCGTATGACAGGAGAGACACAAGGTGCAGCTGGTAGTTGCGCGGATCGGCCGCGCCCACGGCATCAAGGGTGAGGTCACCGTCGAGGTGCGCACGGACGAGCCGGAACTCAGGCTCGGCCCCGGGGCCGTACTGACCACCGACCCGTCCGCGGTCGGACCGCTGACGATCGAGACCGGCCGAGTGCACAGCGGCAGGCTGCTGCTGCGTTTCGAGGGCGTACGGGACCGCACGGCGGCCGAGGCGCTGCGGAACACCCTGCTGATCGCCGACGTCGACCCGGCGGAGCTCCCGGAGGACCCCGAGGAGTTCTACGACCACCAGCTCATCGACCTCGATGTGGTCCTCGCCGACGGCACCGAGATCGGTCGGATCACCGAGATCTCGCACCTGCCGTCCCAGGACCTCTTCATCGTGGAGCGCCCGGACGGCAGCGAGGTGATGATCCCGTTCGTCGAGGAGATCGTCACCGGGATCGATCTGGAGGAGCAGCGCGCGGTCATCACCCCGCCGCCCGGCCTGATCGACGACAGCCAGGCCGTGGTCGTCTCCTCACGGGACGAGGACGACTCCGAGCCGGGGAACGACGCCTGATGCGGCTCGACGTCGTCACGATCTTCCCCGAGTACCTCGAACCGCTGAACGTCTCGCTCGTCGGCAAGGCCCGCGCCCGCGGCCGCCTCGACGTGCACGTGCACGACCTGCGGGCCTGGACCCACGACCGGCACAACACGGTCGACGACACGCCGTACGGCGGCGGCCCCGGCATGGTCATGAAGACCGGGCCGTGGGGCGACGCCCTGGACGAGGCGCTGGCGGACGGGTACGAGGCGGGAGCGCACTCGCCGGTGCTCGTGGTGCCCACCCCCAGCGGCCGTCCGTTCACCCAGGAACTCGCCGTCGAGCTCTCCGAGCGGCCGTGGCTGATCTTCACCCCGGCCCGTTACGAGGGCATCGACCGCCGGGTGATGGACGAGTACGCGACCCGGGTCCCGGTCGTCGAGGTCTCCATCGGCGACTACGTCCTGGCCGGCGGCGAGGCCGCCGTGCTGGTGATCACGGAGGCGGTGGCCCGGCTGCTGCCCGGCGTGCTCGGCAACGCCGAATCGCACCGCGACGACTCCTTCGCCCCCGGCGCCATGGCCAATCTGCTGGAGGGCCCGGTGTTCACCAAGCCGCCCGAGTGGCGCGGCAGGGGTATCCCGGACGTCCTGCTCAGCGGCCATCACGGGAAGATCGCCCGCTGGCGGCGGGACGAGGCGTTCCGCCGTACCGCGCTGAACCGGCCCGATCTCATCGAGCGCTGCGAGGCGAGCGTCTTCGACAAGAAGGACCGCGAGATCCTCTCCATCCTCGGCTGGTCGCCGGAGCCCGGTGGCCGATTTTGGCGCAGACCCGAAGCCGTGGAACAATAGGCCGCTGCTGTACGTCCGGTGTGCGCCCCTGCCACAGGGGGAACGACGCCCGCCCGACGCGATCAGCACCCCATTTCCTTACGATCTCCCGCCGATGACCTGTGGCATCGGCGAAGAAAGCAGACAACATGGCTTCCCTGCTCGATGGCGTCAACGCCGCCTCCCTGCGTACGGACGTTCCGGCGTTCCGTCCCGGTGACACCGTCAACGTCCACGTGCGAGTGATCGAGGGCAACCGCTCCCGTATCCAGCAGTTCAAGGGCGTAGTCGTCCGCCGCCAGGGCGCCGGTATCAGCGAGACCTTCACGGTCCGCAAGGTCTCCTTCAGCGTCGGCGTCGAGCGCACCTTCCCGGTGCACAGCCCGATCTTCGAGAAGATCGAGATCGTCACCCGCGGTGACGTCCGTCGCGCCAAGCTGTACTACCTCCGTGAGCTGCGCGGCAAGGCCGCGAAGATCAAGGAGAAGCGCGACCGCTGAGCTGACTCCCTGCTCCACGGCAAGGCCGGATAAACTCTGGCCCCGATGGACACGGACGCAAAGCACATGGAGCGCGACCGCTCCCCCGGACCCGCAC
>NZ_JBHVWN010000085.1:0-33995 GCF_042882275.1 Streptomyces sp. NPDC058231
GCAGAAAGTGCCTTCCGCTTGGACCGACAGAACCCCTCGACAAGGTTCATCGTCCCAGCTCAGAAGGCACTTTCGTATTTCCTCCCCGCTTCCGGACTCATCTCAACCGAAACGGTGAGGCTAGCGTGCCCGGGTGTGCTTCGGTGTCAACCGCCGGTTCCTGTGCGGCCCTGGTATGGAGTGGCACGGTTCGGAGCAGTCGCCCGGCCCGGAGGGGCGGGCCCGTGAGCCAGGGCCGGGGCCTCTGATCCGCTCGGCCGACGCGCATGTGGCGAGGGGGAGTTCGTGCCCGGAATGCGGCAGTGAAGAGCCCAGGCCGATGGCTGTGCGAACTCCGGGGACGACTGCCCGGGCTCATCCGCCGTCCGGGCAGGATGTGCAGCGCCGGCTTGTGGAAGGTCTGGTTCTCGTGAGCGGGGGCACACGCACTCCAACTACGGAATAGGGAGCTGCGCCATGTTGGGTATAGCTGCGGCAGTGCTGTTCTTCATCGCTTTCCTGATCAACGCTGCCGATATTGCGACCAATGAGGTCTTCGCCTCGGTGAACGTCATGCTGCTCGGTCTCGGTCTGCTGGCCCTGCATGTCTCGGGCGTGGGAACCGGCTGGTCCCGTCGGCGGCGCTGATTCGGCTGCCCGGCGAGGCTGCCGAAGCCCTCACCGCCCGGGTCGGGCGACAGCCCGGGGTGGAACGTCCAGTGGACAACTGGCCCCTCGCGCCATGAAAAAAGAGGAGATCGCGATGACATCACCCATGACGATCGCCGCCGACATCTCGGCCGGCCCGGCATGGCTGCATATAGCTGTGATGATTGTGGCCGTCCTCGTCCTGGCTCACAGCCTCATCGGGCGAAGCCACTGACCTCGATATTCTGTGACGGGCCGTCGGTTCTTCCGGCGGCCCGTTTCCGGCTGCCGGGCGTGTGACGGGGAGGGCGGAGGCCCGCCCGTCGCCCCGAGCGGCGCTTCGAGCTCCGCCTGCCCCTGGGCCCCGCCGCTGCCTCGAACTCCGGCCGCGCTCACGAACGATGCCGCCGTGTGCGGCGCGGCGCAGAACATATCTCGGCGTGTCATGAACCTTGTCAGTCCGGCAGGAGCGGCCCTATCCTCGCGGACAGAAAGCGCTTTCCCCCTTCCTGGGCCCAGTTCCAGTGAGGGTGACTGTCGCGGCGGTCGCCGTGACAGTCGCGTACGAGCCGCCAGCGATCCACCGCAAGGTTTTGCCCAGGACGCCGACTCGCCGCGGGACGAAAGGGTGCACACCATGACGAAGGCGCACCGCAGGTTCAACGCTGACGGTTTCTTGTAACAGGTGGCTGGTCGACCCGTCGGCTCCGGCGGCCACGGCGCGGTGGCGGTCGCCACGACCGGTGGACGAGTGGCACCTCGCGATGACTCGCGGCCGGCGCCGACGAACTCCGGGTCCAGGCCTGGCGGAACCCTCGCCGCGGTTGTACCGAGAAGCACGCATGACCGGGCCGGCGAGTACGTGCCCGGCAACAGTTCGGCGGCCTCGACGGTCCGCCGGCCTGACCACGGTAGGCAGCACCGACACCCAGCATGCGAAGACGAATAGGGAGACGAACATGAGACGATTAGTCGCGCTGCGACTCCACGCCACGCTGGCCACGATGGCCATTGCGGCCGCAACCGGTCTGGCGCTGTCGATGCCCGAGGCGTCGGCAGCGACGAACAGCGCCACCGGCTACGCGACCCAGAACGGTGGTACCACCGGCGGCGCGGGCGGGCAGACCGTACTGGCCCACACGGGCACCGACATCCATGCGGCTCTGTGCGGCCGGGCCAGCAGCAGCACCCCGATCACCATCCAGGTCGAGGGGACCATCAACCACGGCAACACCACCAAGGTTTCGGGCGACAGCTGCAACACAGCCGCCGGCGTGATCGAGCTCAAGCAGATCAGCAACGTCACGATCGTCGGCGTCGGCAGCGGAGCCGTCTTCGACCAGCTGGGCATTCACATTCGTCAATCCAGCAACATCATCATCCAGAACGTGACCGTCCGGAACGTCAAGAAGTCAGGCTCGCCCACGTCCAACGGAGGCGATGCCATCGGCATGGAGAGCGACGTCCGCAACGTCTGGGTCGATCACGTAAGTCTGGAGGCGTCGGGCGGTGAGGCCGAGGGATTCGACGGCCTCATCGACATGAAGGACAACACCCAGTACGTGACGCTGTCCTACAGCACCCTGCGCAATTCCGGCCGCGGCGGCCTCGTGGGGTCCAGTGAGACCGAGCTCTCGAACGGCTTCATCACGTACCACCACAACCTGTACGAGAACATCGACTCCCGTGTGCCCCTGCTGCGCGGCGGCATCGCGCACATCTACAACAACTACTACGTGAAGCTCAACGAGTCCGGCATCAACTCCCGTGCCGGGGCCCGGGCCAAGGTCGACAACAACTACTTCAAGGACTCCAAGGACGTCCTTGGCACCTTCTACACCGATGCGGCAGGTTACTGGCAGGTCAGCGGCAACACCTTCGACAACGTGACCTGGTCCAGCCCCGGCAGCGAGAACAATCCCGCCGGTCCCAACCCGCAGTCCAACACCACCGTCAGCATTCCCTACGCCTACAGCCTCGACGCAGCGGCGTGCGTGCCGGACATCGTGACCCGGACGGCGGGTGCCGACAAGGGGCTGCAGGTGTCGGACGGCAACTGCTCGCCGCAGACACCGGACCCGACCACACCCACGCCGGATCCGACCACCCCTACGCCGGACCCCACACAGCCCAGCGGGACCAACCTCAGCATCGGCGCCGGGTCGGACGGTTCCAGCAAGGCCGACGGGACGAGCTATGGCAGCGTGCGGGACGGTGACGTGAGCACCTACTGGTCCCCGGCCGGTTCGACCGGGTCCGTCTCGATCAAGTGGGGCTCCGCCACTGCCGTATCCAAGGTCAATATCCGTGAGGCTGCGGGCTCCGCGGGCAGCATCGGATCCTGGCGGGTCGTCAACGGTGACACCGGAGCCGTTCTTACCTCCGGAAGCGGGGCGGGAGCCATCACCTTCCCCCAGGTGTCTCTCCGCAAGATCACCTTCGAGATCACCGGTTCGACGGGGACCCCGAAGATCGCCGAGTTCGAGACCTTCGCCGGCTAGGCGCACGGTCCCGGCATCGTCCGGGACCGCCGTCCCCGAACCCTCCGGGGACGGCAGCGGCATGCGAGGCGGCGATTCCCGGTTCCGTGGCCGCCGCCGATCACTCGGAACGGGGGCCGTCGGACGCGGCGGCCCCCGGCCTGGGACCGGCAGTATCACCGATCGCCGACCACCGTGCTGCGCGGCAGCCGGACAGGCCCCGAGGCCGGCGAAGCAGCCGTCCTGCCGGCCGAGGACGCATGGCCCCGGTGTCCCGTGGCGGCACGCGAGTAGTGGGGAAAGCTGCGAATCCGCAGATGGGCGACCGACCCGGTGGTGAATCGGCCCCAGCCGTTCCTGTGCGGGCAGACAGGGCATCAGTCACGAGAGCGCCCGTCGGGCGCGTATGTCGCTTACGTCAGGAAGGGACCGTGCATGTTCCGGAAGGTACTTGTCGCGAACCGTGGTGAGATCGCCGTCCGTGCGTTCCGTGCCGCCTATGAGCTGGGCGCGGGAACGGCGGCGGTGTTTCCGTACGAGGACCGTGGCTCGCTGCATCGGCTCAAGGCCGACGAGGCCTACGAGATCGGCCGGAGGGGGCACCCGGTGCGCGCCTATCTGTCGGTCGAGGAGATCGTGGCTGCGGCGCGCCGGGCCGGGGCCGACGCCGTGTATCCCGGGTACGGCTTCCTGTCCGAGAACCCGGAACTGGCCCGGGCCTGCGAGGACGCCGGGATCACGTTCATCGGTCCCGGCGTCGGGGTGCTGGAACTGACCGGCAACAAGGCGCGCGCGGTCGCTGCCGCCCGTGCGGCCGGTGTGCCGGTCCTGGGGTCGTCGCAGCCGTCGACCGACCTGGACGAACTGGTGGCAGCCTCGGAGGAGGTCGGCTTCCCGCTGTTCGTCAAAGCGGTTGCCGGAGGCGGCGGGCGCGGAATGCGTCGCGTGGACGATCCCGCGCACCTGCGCGAGGCGATCGAGGCGGCGTCCCGCGAGGCCGAGTCGGCCTTCGGTGACGCCACGGTGTTCCTGGAGAAGGCCGTCGTCGACCCCCGCCACATCGAGGTGCAGATCCTCGCCGACGGACACGGTAACGTCATTCATCTGTTCGAGCGGGACTGCTCGGTGCAGCGGCGTCATCAGAAGGTCGTCGAACTGGCCCCGGCGCCCAACCTCGACCCCGCGACCCGGGACCGCATCTGCGCCGACGCGGTCGCTTTCGCCCACAGCATCGGCTACCGCAACGCGGGCACCGTCGAGTTCCTGCTCGACCGCGACGGCAATCACGTCTTCATCGAGATGAACCCGCGCATCCAGGTCGAGCACACGGTGACCGAGGAGGTCACCGACGTCGACCTGGTCCAGGCACAGCTGCGCATCGCCTCCGGGGAGACCCTGGCCGACCTCGGTCTCTCGCAGGAGAGCATCCAACTGCGGGGTGCGGCACTGCAATGCCGGATCACCAGCGAGGACCCGGCGAACGGGTTCCGGCCGGACACCGGCACCATCAGCGCGTACCGTTCGCCGGGCGGCTCCGGTATCCGGCTTGACGGGGGCACCGCCTTCGTCGGCTCCGAGATCAGCGCCCACTTCGACTCCATGCTGGTGAAACTGACCTGCCGGGGCCGTGACTTCGCCACAGCGGTGCGCCGCGCACGCCGTGCGGTGGCCGAGTTCCGCATCCGCGGCGTGGCCACCAACATCCCGTTCCTGCAGGCGGTCCTCGACGACCCGGACTTCCAGGAGGGCCGGGTGACCACGTCCTTCATCGAGGAGCGCCCGCAGCTTCTGACCTCGCGCCACTCCGCCGACCGCGGCACCCGCCTGCTCACCTACCTGGCCGATGTCACGGTCAACAAACCGCACGGCGAGCGCCCACGCCTGATCGATCCCAGGGCCAAACTGCCGGACATCGCGATGGGCGCACCACCCGCCGGGTCGAGGCAACTGCTCACCGAACTGGGGCCGGACGGCTTCGCGCGGCGGCTGCGGGAATCGACCGCGGTGGCCGTCACCGACACCACCTTCCGGGACGCCCACCAGTCCCTGCTGGCCACCCGGGTGCGGACGAAGGACCTGCTGGCCGTCGCCCCGGCCGTGGCCCAGACCCTGCCGGAGCTGCTGTCGCTGGAATGCTGGGGCGGCGCCACCTACGACGTGGCCCTGCGCTTCCTGGCGGAGGACCCGTGGGACCGCCTCGCCCGGCTGCGGGAGGCGGTCCCCAACATCTGCCTGCAGATGCTGCTGCGCGGTCGCAACACGGTGGGCTACACCCCGTACCCCACGGAGGTCACGGCCGCCTTCGTCGAGGAGGCCACCAGGACCGGCATCGACATCTTCCGAATCTTCGACGCGCTCAATGACGTCGGGCGGATGCGGCCGGCGATCGACGCCGTGCGCGAGACCGGTTCGGCCGTCGCCGAGGTGGCCCTGTGCTACACCTCGGACCTGTCCGACCCGGCCGAGAACCTCTACACCCTCGATTACTACCTCCGGCTCGCCGAGCAGATCGTGGAGTCCGGCGCGCACGTGCTGGCGATCAAGGACATGGCGGGGCTGCTCAGGGCGCCGGCCGCCACGAAACTGGTGACCGCGCTGCGCAGGGAGTTCGATCTGCCGGTCCACCTTCACACCCACGACACGGCCGGCGGTCAGCTGGCCACCTACCTCGCCGCGATCGGCGCGGGCGCGGATGCCGTGGACGGCGCCGTCGCCTCGATGGCGGGCACCACCTCGCAGCCCTCACTGTCGGCGATCGTCGCCGCCACCGATCACTCCGAGCGGCCGACCGGGTTGAGCCTGCGTGCCATCGGCGACCTCGAACCGTACTGGGAGATCGTGCGCAGGATCTACGCACCTTTCGAGGCCGGGCCGGTCTCGCCCACCGGGCGCGTGTACGACCACGGGATTCCCGGCGGCCAGCTGTCCAACCTGCGGGTGCAGGCACGGGAGTTGGGACTCGGCGACCGTTTCGACGAGATCGAGGCGATGTACGCCGCGGCCGACCGTATGCTCGGCCGCCTGGTCAAGGTCACGCCGTCGTCCAAGGTGGTCGGAGACCTCGCTCTGCACCTCGTGGGCGCGGGTGTGCCACCCGAGCGGTTCGCGGCCGAGCCCGGTGCGTACGACATCCCGGACTCCGTGATCGGGTTTCTGCGCGGTGAGTTGGGCGACCCGCCCGGCGGCTGGCCGGAGCCGTTCCGGAGCAAGGCCCTCAAGGGCCGCGCCGCGGCCAAGCCGGTCGCCGAACTGACGGCGGAGGACCGGGAAGGACTGGAGAAGGACCGGCGCGCGACCCTCAACCGGCTGCTGTTCCCGGGACCGGCGAAGGAGTTCGAGGCACACCGCGATGCCTACGGCGACACCGGGGTCCTGCCGAGCAAGGACTTCTTCTACGGACTGCGCCCGGGGGAGGAGCACGAGGTGGACCTGGAGCCCGGGGTGCGTCTGCTCATCTCGCTGGAGGCGATCGGTGAGGCGGACGAACGCGGCATGCGCACCGTGATGGCCACGCTCAACGGCCAGCTCCGGCCGATCCAGGTGCGTGACCGCTCGGTGGCTTCGGAACTTCCGGCTGCGGAGAAGGCCGACAAGTCCGACCCGAAGCACGTTGCCGCCCCGTTCGCCGGGGTGGTGACGTTGTCGGTGGCAGTCGGGGACCGCGTCGAGGCGGGAGCGACCATCGCGACGATCGAGGCGATGAAGATGGAGGCTGCCATCACCGCCCCGCTCGCCGGAACGGTGGAACGGCTGGCCATCAACTCCGTTCAGCAGGTCGAGGCGGGCGACCTGCTGATGGTGATCGACCGGACGTGACGTGCTACGCGCCGTCGGCGCCCGCGAGCGATCGACGGGCTCGCAGCAGTCGGCTCAGGGTGTTTACACGGATGGCGGTGAACACGAGGACCACAGCGCGGAGGGCGGCGAGGAGCGGTTTGCCGTCCCGCGCGGCCGCGTGGAAGAGAAAACCGCTGAAGGGGATGGAGAGTGCGATGAGCAGCGGCTCGCGGACCCAGAACGGGAGGAGGCGGATGAGTGGTCCGAGCATGTGATGTGACCGGCGTCCGGCGAGGTGTCCTGACCGTTTCCATGGGAAACGCGGTGACGGAAAGGCGCCTGGGCGCCCTTCGCGGCGACTGCGGCGCAGGAGGTGGGACAGCCCTTAGGTGATCTCCGGCCGGTGGACCGGTGAGTGGCCAACGCCCCTCCGGTCCATGCTCAGTTGGAAGTGCCGGTGCGGGCATAGCGGCCCGGGGTGGTACCCACCACGCGCTTGAAGTGCCGGGTGAGGTGCGACTGGTCGTAGAAGCCGGCCGCTGTCGCCACCGCACTCGGTGCCTGGCCGTCGAGCAGCAGACGGCGGGCCAGATCGACCCGACGGGCCGTCAAGTACTGGTGAGGTGCGATGTTGAAGGCGCCGCTGAAGGCGCGTACGAGATGCGAGGGGTGGGCGCGGACCGTCTGCGCGGCTTCTTCCAGGGTGACGCCTTCACGCAGCCGCTCGTCGAGTAGATCACGCAGGCTCTGGGCGATGCGCCGGTCGGGGCCCGTGTCGCCGAGGGCCGAGCTGGGGCGTAGATGCTTGCGCAGCCGCTCGCGGATGAGGGCCAGACGGCTCTCGGCCTCGAATTCGTCGCCCGGGTTCGCGAGTGCCGTGTGCAGCCGGTCGACGCGCCTGCGCAACACGGGGTCGGTGAGGTCCGGGCCGTCCACCGCCGGCCCGATGAAGCTCTCGTCCAGCTGCGTCATGTCGAGATAGAGCACGCGCTTGTGGAAGCCGTGGGGGCTGGCGGGGGAACCGTTGTGCGGGACGTGCGGGGGGAGCAGGCTCACGGTGTCGCGCGGCGTGCCGCGCTCGTAGCGGTCCAGGTCGTAGCGGACCTCGCCGTCGTCGACGATCAGCAGGGTCCAGGCGTCGTGGACATGCATGGGGTACGCGTGCTCGGTGAAGTGGGCGTGGAAGACCTCGACGACACCCGCGACCTGCGGGCGCCAGGCGGAGATCTCTTGCCGGGACGTCACGCAAGGAACGTACAAGACGCGGAAGGCCTGCGGCGTGGAGTCTCGAAGCATGAGAATCAAGGATGAGGCCGAAACCGGGACCGACGCCGGGACCCACGCGATGCCCGAGAACGCACCTGTCCGCTTCGACACCAAGATCGCCGTACTGCTGCGCGAGGACCTCGAGCCCTGGCAGCGGCTGAACGTGACCGCCTTCCTGGTCAGCGGGCTCGGCGCGGCGGCACCCGAGGTGATCGGCGAGCCGTACGCGGACGCCGACGGGACCGCCTATCTGCCGATGTTCCGCCAGCCCGTGCTGGTCTTCGAGGGGACGAAGGAGACACTGACCGCCGCGCACGGCCGTGCGCTGTCCCGCTCGCTGCCGACGGCCGTGTTCACGTCGGATCTGTTCGGTACGGGCAACGACCGGGACAACCGTGCGGCCGTGCGGGCCGTCGGAAAGGACCACCTCGATCTCGTCGGGACGGCCGTCTACGGGCCGCGCAACGCGGTGGACAAGGTGTTCAAGGGTGCGCGCATGCACCCCTGAACGACTTCAGGGCCCGCAGTCCCGGACCGCCGGCGCCCCCTTCGGACCGGACGGTCTCCGGGGCGCGGCGACGGGCACCCCTGCGGGCGGTACCTCCCCGTAGGGGACCGCGGGGCCCTCCCGGCCGGTCGTCGCGGAACGAGGTTCGCCACCGTCCCAAGCAGGCGAGCGGGCAGGCGAGTTGGTGAGACGCGAGGCGTGGTCGGCGCGTATCCCGAACCGGATGGGTGGTCGTTCCAGCCGCTGAGGACAGGCGCTCCGGCAAGGGACGGATCTCACGGATGACGGTGTGCAGTTGACGCTGCGCCCGTTCGAGCTGATCACTCTGCGGCTGACCCGCCGCTGAGCCGGCCGGCTCAGGTCCACGAGGGACCACGGCGACAGGGCTTCCCGCCACTCGCAGGGGATCACACCCACGAGCTGCCGGGAGGCCCTGCCGTCATGCCCGGTCCTTCACCGCTCGCGCACCAGCGTGAAGCGGTGGGTGCCGTGGGTGAGGTCCGGGACGGTCACGTAGCCGGCGTCGAGACGCACCGCGGACCCGGTCGCCCTGCCGTTCCTCCAGAGCGTTCGGTCGCCGGAGCGCACCGTCACGCGGTGGCCGTCCGTGGGCAGTGCGACGGCGCCGCGGGTGCCCCGCGGTGCCCGCACGGTCAGCTCGAACACGGCGTCCTCCCGGACCCACTCCACGCCCAATGGTCCGTGAGGTGTGGGGAGTTGCCCCTGGGCCCAGCGCACCGAACCGGGGTGCGGTCGAACGTCCCAGGTGGCGTATCCGGGCGACGTCGGCTTCGCGCCGAGCAGCTGATGGGTGAGCACGGGCAGGACGCCGGTGGACCAGCCGTGCGCCATGCTGGTGTAGGCGCCTTCGTACAGGGAACCGTTCGGGCCTATGCCCTCCCACTGGGTGATCCCGGGTTCGTGGCTGTCCATCCACCCGTAGGTCCGCTTGATCTGGTCGATCGCCGAGTCCGCCAGACCGGTCTCGAAACGTGCCACGAGCTCCGGGTAGGAAGTGAAGGCGTACACGCGCTGGGAGGCGCCTCCGAAGATCGTGTCGTTGTCCATGAAGGCGTTGCCGTACCGGAGTTTTGTCGTCCTGTCGAGATGGGCGAGTGCCGAGGCCGCGCGTTCGGCGTCCGCGACACCGGAGGTGACGGCGATGGCGTTGCCGTCCTGGGCGTGCCGGACCGGGCCCGTCGCCGAGTCCAGATAGGCACCCGCCGACGCGTCCCACAGGTGGGTGTTGACGGCCTGGGCCACCTTCCCGGCCCGGTCCCGCCACCGTCGCGCGTCCGCGTCGTGACCCAGATGGGCGGCGATACGTGCCGCGTCACCCAGGGCCTGGACATAGTTGGCGTTGTAGTAGGTGATCCGGCCGGTTCGGTCGAGGAACGCGTAATCTCCGTACCCGGACGTACCGTTCAGCCCCTTGCTCAGCAGCCCCACGTCGTCCGTCACGCTCGGGTACCAGGTGTCGAGCACCTTCACCAGCTGCGTGTAGTAACGCGCGGCGTACTCCCGGTCCCCGGTGTAGAGCAGGTAGTCCCAGCTGCTCGTCACCCACCACAGCGGGTAGTCGAACAGGGGGAGGGTGTAGTTGTTGATGGAGGCGGGCGGGATCCATCCGTCGTCCCGCTGGTGTTCGGCGAGGTCGGCCAGGACGTTGCGGGCCGCCTCGGCGGCCTCGTCATGGGTGAGGTAAAGGGTACGGCCCGACACCGCCACGTCGCCGACGTAGGGGTCGCGGTCCCGCTTGGCGCCGTCATGCAGGACCAGCTTGCCGTCCAGGGAGGCGCTGAAGGCGTTGCGGGGGTCCACGTCGTCCCGGCGGAAGGTGTCGACGACCAGCTCGTTGGTGTACGAGGCTCCGTACCAGTAGCGGTTCAACTCCTCGTCGGAGCAGAGGAACCAGCCCCGGTAGGAGTCGGGTGTGCCGATGTACGCGGTGAAGTCGAGGGACACCGCGTCGACGGTCACGGTGCCCCACGGCACAGCGGCCGGGGCGTCGGACGGCAGCGCGTCCAGCGTGATCTTGAGATAGCGGAAGCCGTGCAGTCCGTCGGCGTACACCTTGTCACCGCCCGCACCGTAGCCCTTCGTGTCCGTCCACGAGGCGCCGCCCGCCGGCACGGCGAACTGGTCCGTGCCCTGTCCGGCGCCCCCCGCCTGGTCGGAGCGGGTGAAGTCGGACCGCTCCGTGAGGTATTGCAGCGTCTCGGAGAAGGCCAGCCGCACCCCGGGGTGGTTGTCGGAGGCCGAGGCGAAGTCCACCTTCGGGTATCCGACCACGACCTTCCCGAAGTCGATGGTCACGCTGGGAGCCACCACGGGGTCCACGGCCTCCGGCCAGACCTCGTTGACCCGGGTGAACACACCCCGGCCGAGATCCTGGGCGGCGGTGACCGTGATCCGTACCCGGTCGGTGGAGACCGGGGCGTCGAAGCGGACGGCGCGCTGCACCGCGCTGTTGCCGGTGACGGTGGCGACCGTCCGCCACGCCGAGCCGGTCCGGACCTCGACGGTGAAGTCGGAGGGCACGCCGTCGGTGTCGGACACCACCGTCACACCCGACAGCTCCCCTTCCTCGGGTGTGGTGACGGTCAGGGTGTCGGGGAACGCCCGCTCGGTGTCGTCGTTCCAGAAGGTGCCGAGATCGCCGTCGAGGGTGTTCGCCGCCTCGTAGGTGCGGGGGCGGCCGTCGTTTCCGTTGTTGCCCGCATGGGTGGAGGAGGCCTCCGCGATGGTTCCCTCCGGCCAGCGTGGAGCCGCGGACGGCTGTGCGCGGCGCAGGACGGTGGTCCTGCCGCCGGGCGTCAGCAAGGCTTCGGGCCTGCTCACGTCACCGTCCGACCGGACGATCCGCACCGGCCGCACGGTCCGGCCCGACGGGCCCTGTACATAACGGTGCCAGGCGCCGGCAGCCGGAAGCCGGCCGGGTTTCGCCGCCTCGGCCGCGGCCGGACCGGCGGCTGCGAGAGGCAGGCCCGTCGCGGCCAGCACCGCCCCACCGACGCCCGCTTCGAGCACCCTGCGCCGGTTCGGCCCCTGCGCTGTCTTCACTTCATCTGTCACGAGTGTGTGCCTCCGTCCGTGCGCGCCGTCCGGGCGCGCGGGTGAACCGATGGGGAGCGGCCGTCATCCGGCAGTCCCGGCCGGCCGGTCAGCTGGAGAAACGGTGCGTGCCGGGACCCGCGGCGAAGACGGCGCAGCCGTCCTCGGCCCGGAGGAACTCCGAGGCGCCGTGGCCGACGCGCGCCGGATCGGACGCGGGGACCCACACCTCGGCGGTGGTGTTGGCGGGCACCGTGAGGGTCAGGCGGAAAGCGCCGCCGTCCGCACTCCAACGCGTGGTGATCGGCCCCTGGACGGAGTCGTAGTGGCCCTCCGCCTCCGTGACGCCGCCGCCGGGGCGCGGCCGGACGAGGATCTTCCGGAACCCTGGGGCGGCCGGGGCGATGCCCGCGATGTTCGCGTACATCCACTCGCCCACGGAGCCGTACGCGTAGTGGTTGAAGGAGTTCATCCCGGCGTCCTGGAAACTGCCGTCGGGCCTGATGGAGTCCCAGCGCTCCCACATCGTCGTCGCGCCCTTGTCGATCTGGTAGCCCCAGCTGGGGAAGGAGCGCTGGACGAGCAGCCGGTAGGCGACGTCGGTGTGGCCGGTGGCGGTGAGCACGGGGAGCAGGCGCGGGGTGCCGAGGAAGCCGGTCGACAGATGCCAGTCCTTGGACCTGATGAGCTCGACGAGACGGTCGGCCGCGGGGCCCCGGTCGGACTCCGTCAACAGGTCCATGGACAGCGCCAGCACATATGCGGTCTGGGTGTCGCCCTTCACCTTGCCGCCGCTCGACACGTACGCCGCGCGGAAGGCGTCGCGGACGCTGCCGAAGAGCGACCGGTAGGGTGCCGGGTCCTCGCCGAGCGCCTCGGCGGCCCGTGCCACCAGATCGGCGGCATGGGCGAAGTAGGCCGTGCCGATGACGTCCTTGGGGGTCTCGTCCTGGATGTTGAGCCAGTCGCCGTACCCCTCGTCCGGTCGCAGGAAGCCGCTGCTGTGCTTCTCCAGGTAGTCGAGCCACTTCAGCATCGACGGCCAGGACTGCTCCAGGACCCGGGTGTCGCCGTACGCCTGGTACAGCGCCCACGGGACGGTCACCCCGGCGTCGCCCCAGCCCGCCACGCCCCGGCCGACCGTGCCGACGAAGGGAGCGACATCGGTGAACGCGCCGTCCTCCGACTGGCCGTCACGCAGATCGCCGAGCCACTTGGTGAGAAAGCGCCCCGACTCCATGTTGTACGTGGCCGTCGGCGCGAAGACATTGATGTCGCCGGTCCAGCCGAGCCGTTCGTCGCGTGCGGGGGTGTCGGTGGGGATGGAGACGAAGTTGCCCCGTTGGCCCCACGTGATGTTGCTGTGCAGCTGGTTGAGCATCGGTACGTTCGTCGAGAAGCCCATGGTGAAGGGCGCGTCGGTGTGGATCACCCGCCCCACGACGGCGTTCAGCGGCGGCCTGCCCGGATAGCCCGTCACCTCGACGTAGCGGAAGCCGTGGAAGGTGAAGCGCGGCTCGTAGGTCTCCTTGCCACCGCCCTTGAGGGTGTACGTGTCGGTGGCGCGTGCGGTACGGAGATTGGCCGTGTAGATCGTGCCGTCCGGGTTGAGGACCTCCGCGTGCCGCAGCCGTACGGCTGTCCCCGCCTTGCCCGAGACGGTGAGACGCACCGCACCGACCATGTTCTGGCCGAGGTCGTAGACGAAGACACCGGGCTTCGGCTCGGTCATCCTCCGGGCGGTCAGTTCGCGCTCCACCCGCGTGGGGCCGCCGGCCTCGGCCACCAGGGCGGCGCTCACCTTGTCGACGGCTTCAACCGCCGCCCAGGCCGAGTCGTCGAATCCGGCGCGCGTCCAGCCGTCGGTCTCCAGGCGGGCGTCGTACTCCTCGCCCGACATGATGTCGGCGCTCGTGACGGGTCCGGTCGCGGCCCGCCAGTCGGTGCCGGACACCACCCGCTCGGTCGACCCGTCGGCGTATGTGACCTCCAACTGGGCCATCAGCGCGGGTCGTTCACCGTACTGGTGGGGACCGAACATGCCGACGTTGCCCGCGTACCAGCCGGTGGCGACGGTCACGCCGAGTGCGTTGGCCCCCGCCCTGACCAGCTTCGTCACGTCGTACGTCTGGTACTGGACGCGCTTGCGGTAGTCGGTCCAGCCGGGCGCGAGCCGGTCCTCGCCGACCCGCTCGCCGTTGAGGTGGGCCTCGTAGAGGCCGAGGGCGGTGGAGTACAGCCGAGCCCGCACAACTTGCCCGCGCTTGAGACGGAACTCGTGACGCAGCTGTGCGGCGGGGGAGGACAACGTTGTCACGACGCCCCAGGGTCCCGAACCCCATGGCGCGAGTTCCTTCGCAGGCTGCCAGGAGCCGTCGTCGAATCCGGCGGACCGCCAGTCCCCGGAGGGTTCCTCGTCGGCGGCCTTCCAGGTGGCGCCGGTGGCGAGGGTGCGCACCCCGTCCGCCGTCGTGAGCTCCAGGAGGCCGAGCAGGCCGGCGGGCGAGACCGTGGCGTTGGTGGCGGAGACGGCGATCACCCCTTCGCCGGGTGGTAGTTGGGCGGTCACGTCGACGAGGGCGGGCCGGCGCCAGTTCTCCGCCGGTCCGTCCGCTTCGGCGTGCGCGACCTGTGTACCGTTCACGTACGCCGTGTATCCGTCGTCGGCGGTCATGACCAGTCGGGCACGGGTCACCCCGGCGGGCACGGTGACCCTGCCGCGGAAGTAGCGGGTCGCCGCGGGGGCTTCGGCGGCCGGGTCGCCCTCCGGGAACCAGATCCAGGAGGCGCCGTCGAGCGAAGGCGCACCGATCAGTGCGGCGGGCGCGCCGATCCATCGCGCGGACCAGTCGGACGAGGCCGTCAGGCCCGTCTCCCACCAGGAGGGATCGCTCCATCCGGAGGTCTTGCCCGCGGTGTCCCAGACGCGCACCGACCAGTAGTAGCGCGTGCGTGGGGCGAGCGCGGGGCCCGCGTACGGCACCAGGGTGGACTCCGGCGAAGTGACCTTGCCGCTGTCCCACACGTCGGGCTTCGCCAGGCGGTCCGGACCGGTGGCGACGCGGATGTGGTAGGCGCTCTGCATGCGGCCCGGCTCGTCGGAGGTCAGCGGCCAACTCATCCTGGGGCGCGCCACATCGAGGCCCAGCGGGTGCCTGATGTACTCGACGGTGGGTGCGTCGACCCGTACGGGCGTCCCGGCCCCTGTTGTTCCGCCGGTGCCCCGTGGGGCTTCGGACGCCTGGGCGGCGCCCGGCGCGGTGGAGGCGATGGCCGTCCCCAGGGCGGCCGTGGCGGTCGTGCTGAGCAGTCGTCTTCTGCTGATCACACTCGGCTCCATACGACTCGATGATGAATCGTTTCAGGCATGGAAGCTAGGGTGGTGGGGGTGGGCTGTCAAGGGTTTGATCCATGGCCGTAAAAGGTTCAAGGAATTCCAAGTCCGCACCATTGACGCCGCTATCGGTGTGGGGCTAGCTTCCGAGCAATCTATTGAAACCTTTCATAGTCGACTTCCTGGTCGGCCCCGCAGACCCGATCGGTGCTACCCCATGAGAGAGCCTCCCGTCCTGGCCGTACAGGGACTCGACAAGTCCTTCGGGGCCGTGCGCGCCCTCCACGGCGTCTCCCTGCAACTGCATGCCGGGGAGGCGCACGCCCTCGCCGGCGAGAACGGCGCAGGAAAGTCCACCCTCATCAAGACACTGGCCGGGGTCCACCGGCCGGATGCCGGAACCGTGCTGCTCGACGGCGAGCCCGTCGTCCTGCACGGCCCCGGAGACGCCCGCGATGCCGGGGTCGCGGTCATCTACCAGGAGCCCACCCTTTTTCCCGACCTGACCGTCGCGGAGAACATCTTCATGGGGCGTCAGCCCCGGCGCTCCCTCGGCCGTATCGACCACAGGGCGGTCGACGCCGCGGCCGCCGCGCTCTTCGCGCGGCTCGGCGTCGACCTCGCCCCGGACCAGCCGGCGCGTGGCCTGTCCATCGCGGACCAGCAGATCGTCGAGATCGCCAAGGCACTCTCCTTCGACGCCCGCGTACTGATCATGGACGAGCCGACGGCCGCTCTCACCGGCAGCGAGGTGGCCCGCCTCTTCGCCGTGGTGCGCACCCTGCGGGAACAGGGCGCCGCGATCCTCTTCATCTCGCACCGTCTGGAAGAGATCTTCGAACTCTGCCAGCACGTCACGACCCTGCGCGACGGCACCCTGGTCGCGAGTGAACCGGTCGACGGCCTGACCGAGGACGACCTGGTACGCCGCATGGTCGGCCGCGACCTCGACGAGCTCTATCCCAAGCAGGTCACGGACATCGGCGAGGTCGCGCTGAGCGTGCGCCGGCTGACCCGTGAAGGCGTCTTCACCGACGTGTCGTTCGACGTGCGCCACGGCGAGATCGTAGGCCTGGCCGGGCTCGTCGGAGCCGGCCGCAGCGAGGTCGCCCGCGCCGTGTTCGGCATCGACCGGTGGGACGCGGGCACGGTCGAGGTCGAGGGACGCGCCCTGGTCAACGGCGCCCCGAGCACCGCGATGGCGGCCGGGCTGGCCCTCGTCCCCGAGGACCGCCGGGCTCAGGGCCTGGTGATGGACATGTCCATCGAGCGCAACATCGGACTCACCGGACTTCGGACGACCGCCAGGGCCGGACTCATGGACCGCCGTGCCGAACGCAGTCGCTCGCTCGACTGGGCCGTGAGACTTCAGGTCAAGTACGCGCGGATCGCCGATGCCGTCGGCACGCTCTCCGGTGGCAACCAGCAGAAGGTCGTCCTCGCCAAGTGGCTCGCCACCGGCCCCCGGGTGCTGATCGTCGACGAGCCGACCCGCGGTATCGACGTCGGCACCAAGGCGGAGGTGCACCGGCTGCTCTCCGGACTGGCGGCGGACGGCGTCGCGGTACTGATGATCTCCTCCGACCTGCCGGAGATCCTCGGCATGGCGGACCGGGTCCTCGTCATGCACGAAGGGCGCCTCACCGCGGAGATACCGCGCGACGAGGCGACCGAGGAGTCCGTGATGGCGGCGGCGACCGGGAGGGCGGCATGACCGTGACCACACGGACACCGGCGCCCGCGGTCGACCCGGGCAGGGCGGGCGGCACCCGTCTGGTCGACCGTGTGTTCAAGATGCGTGAACTCGCCATCCTGCTGGTCTTCCTGGTGATGATCGGCGTCACCCAGGCGGGCAACAGTGAGTTCCTCTCGGAACAGGGCATCAAGGACCTGCTCCTGAACGCCACCATCCTGGTCCTCGTCGCCACCGGCCAGGCACTGGTCGTCATCACGAGGAACGTCGATCTGTCCGTCGGTTCGACACTCGGCATCAGCGCGTTCGCCGCGGGCGACTACCTGCACGGCGGGGGAGGTCCGGTCGTCGCGATCGTGCTCGCCGTGGCGCTCGGTGTCGGCTGCGGTCTGCTGAACGGAGCCCTCGTCAGCCTCGGTCAGGTGCCCGCGCTCGTCGTGACCCTGGGAACGCTCTACGTCATCCGCGGGATCGACTCGATCTGGGTCGGCTCACGGCAGATCACCGCGGCCGATCTGCCGGGCGGATTCGTGGACTTCGGATCCGGCGGGATCTCCGCGGTGCCGTATCTCGCCCTGATCGCACTCGGCGTCCTCGTCCTGGTCGCCTACTATCTGCGGCACTTCGGCGGCGGGCGCGAACTCTACGCGCTCGGCTCCAATCCGGAGGCCGCGCGCCTGGCGGGCATTCCGGTACGCAGGCGGATCCTCGCCGCCTACACCGCGTGCGGGGCCATCGCCGGACTCGCCGGCGCCCTGTACCTCGCCCGCTTCGGGAACGTCGACTCCGCCACCGGCAACGGGTACGAACTCACCGTCGTCAGCGCCGTGGTGGTCGGTGGTGTCGCCTTCACGGGGGGCTCCGGGAGCGTCTACGGCGCCGCGCTCGGCGCCCTGCTGCTGACCTCCATCAACAGTGTGCTGCCCGCCCTGGGCGTCAGTTCCGTGTGGGTGCTCGCCATCAACGGCGTACTGCTCGTCCTCGCCATCGCCGTCGACCGGATCGTCGCCCTGCGCGTCGCCGAGGCACTGAAGAAGAGGAACGCCCGCCATGGCTGACACCTCCCTCACCCGCGCGATCCGTTGGGACACCGTGGTCGGTGCGCTCCTGGTGGTCCTTCTCCTGATGTCGTTCTCGTTGGTCGACGGCTTCGGGAACGCCCTCAACCTGTCGTTCCTCATCGGCAACACGCTGCCGATCGCACTGATAGCGCTCCCGATGACGCTCCTCGTGGTCTCCGGGGAGATCGATCTCTCGGTGGCCTCGACGGCGGGGCTCTCCGGAGCGGTGATGGGCGCCCTGTGGAACGCCGGGATGGCCATCGAGACGATCATCCCGCTGTGTCTGGTGCTCGGCGTCGTCTGCGGGCTCGTCAACGGCCTCCTCGTGACCCGGCTGGGACTGCCCTCGCTCGCCGTCACCATCGGCACCATGGCCGCCTACCGGGGCATCGCGCAGATCATCCTCGGGTCGGACGCGGTCACCGATTTCCCCTCCCAGTACCTGGACTTCGCCACAGGACGGATCGGCGGCACGTTCCTCCCGTACGCCTTCCTCCCGTTCCTCGTCCTGCTCGCGATCGCGGTGGTGGTGCTGCACGCGACGCCGTTCGGACGGTCGCTCTTCGCGATCGGAGCCAATGAGGAGGCCGCACGCTTCGCGGGGATCCGGGTCAAGCGGCACAGGCTGTGGCTGTTCGTCCTCACCGGCCTGATGGCCTCGCTCACCGGCGTCTTCTGGGCCCTGCACTACGCCAGCGCCCGTTACGACAACGCCACCGGCCTCGAACTGTCCGTAGTCGCCGCCGTGCTGCTCGGCGGAATCGACTTCGACGGCGGCAAGGGGACGCTCGGCGGCGCGATCGCCGGTGTGTTCCTGCTCGGAGCCCTGCAGAACGCGATGAGTCTGCTGAACGTCTCCGCGCAGTCGCAGATCGTCGTCACCGGCGTCCTTCTCGTGGTGTCCGTGCTCGGCCCGCGCACGGCTCGCCGGATAGCCACCGCACGGGCCGGCCGGCAGGCCGCCACCCCCTCGCTCTGACCCTCACGTACTGCCCGAAAGGGGCCCACGATGTTCTCACCCGCACTCCGCCGTGCCTGTGCCGCGCTCGCCGCCGTCACTTCGCTCACCCTCGCTGCCACCGCCTGCGGCGGCACCACCAAGGACTCGGCCAAGAGCGACGACACCGGCACGGCCTCGAACGCCAAGGCCGACCCCGGCGCGGCGACCAAGAAGGGTCTGACCGTCGCGTTCCTGCCCAAGCAGGTCAACAACCCGTACTTCACGAGCGCCGACAAGGGCGGTGAGAAGGCGGTCACCGCACTCGGTTCGACGTACAAGGAGACCGGCCCCAACAGCGCCACCGACACCAGCGGCCAGGTGAGTTACGTCAACACGCTCACCCAGCAGCAGGTCGATGCGATGGCCGTCTCCGCGCAGGACCCGGGTGCGCTGTGCACCGCACTCAAGCAGGCCATGAAGAACGGCATCAAGGTCGTCACCTACGACTCCGACACCAAGCCCGACTGCCGCAATGCGTTCGTCTCACAGGCGAGCGCCGAGGCACTCGGCCGCACCGAGGTACAGCTCCTGGGCGAACAGCTCGGCTACAAGGGCGAGATCGCGATCCTGTCCGCGGCCCAGACCGCGACCAACCAGAACACCTGGATCGACTTCATGAAGGACGAGCTGAAGGACCCCAAGTACAAGGACATGAAGCTGGTGAAGGTCGCGTACGGCAACGACGACGCCCAACAGTCCTTCCAGCAGACGCAGGGACTCCTCCAGGAGCACCCCAAGCTGGCCGGGATCATCTCCCCGACCACCGTCGGCATCAAGGCCGCCGCACAGTACCTCTCGGGCTCCAAGTACAAGGGCAAGGTCGCGCTGACCGGTCTCGGCACCCCGAACGACATGCGCAAGTACGTCAAGAACGGCACGGTCAAGGGCTTCGAGCTGTGGGACCCGGCCAAGCTGGGTGAGCTCGCCGCGCACACCGCGGTCGCCCTGTCGTCGGGGCAGATCACCGGCAAGGCGGGGGAGACGTTCAAGGCCGGCGACATGGGCACCTTCACCATCGGCAAGGACGGCGTGATCGACCTCGGCAAGCCGACCGTCTTCGACGCGAAGAACATCGACGACTACAACTTCTGATCACCGCGGCCCCGTCGGGCGCCGGCCCGCGGGAGAACAGAGGAGGTCCCGGGTGCGCCCGGCCGGCATACGGCTGCCAGGCGTATGCAGGGACCTCCGTCGGCAGGTGCCTGGCACCGGCCGGACCGACCCCGTGCCGCCGTGGGAACGGTGCGGCGCTCAGGGACGCACCGGCAGGCCGTGTACCGCGAAGTCCGCGCGAACCACCTTGCCGGACCGCAGCAGTTGCCGCTGGACCGCCGGAGGCCGTCCGGTGGATGTGACCACGATGGTGAGGTGGCCCTCGGGCAGACCGGTCGCGGCGTACTCGCCCCGCTTGTTCGTGAGGGTGCTCACCAGTTGGCGGCCCCTGCCGTCCATGACGGTCAGCACGGCGCCGTGGACGGGCAGCCCCTCGGGGTCGCGGACGGTGCCCGTGAGCATGGGCACCGGTTCGCCGAAGTGGTGGCGGTGGACCGGTAGCGCGTTGGGCACCGGTGTCTCCAGCGCGGGGTCCTCCACCGGAGGTTCTTCGACATCCGCCCGCGCCACGCCGTTCGCGTCCCGTACGGCGGCGCGGTTGCGCAGCCAGGCGTCCAGGCCCAGCAGGGCGACGCCCGTCACGAACCAGGCGCAGAGCGTCAGCACGGGCTTCACCACTCCCGCGCCGTGGAAGTACAGGGCTCCGCGCAGGGCGTCGACGGCGTTCGCCAGCGGCATCACGGTGTTCACGTGCTGGAAGAAGGGCGGCAGCAGTGCGGCGGGCGCCACGCCGCCGCTGGTGGGAATGCTCAGCACGATGAACAGACCCATGCCCACCGCGGGGAAGAACTGCCGCGCGAAGGGCGCCAGTCCGGAGGCGAACGTGGCCACTGCCGTGGTGAGCAGGAAGGCGATCGCCATGGCCTCGGGCCTGTCGGCGGGGAGGTAGCCCAGCCCCACGCCGACGAGAAAGCCGGTGACGCTGAAGAGGGCCGCGGCGCCCGCGATGGTCAGCAGCTTCTTCCGCCGGTTGAGGGTGACGGCCCGCAGCAGGGTCGTGGCGAGGATGTAGCCGGGAACGCTCCAGGCGATGCCGAAGTAGACCAGGGTCGAGCCCATGGCGTCCTTGGGCGTGGTGGGCGCCAGATCCCTGACCGTGAGCGGGTGGTGGTTCTTGGCCGCGACGGAGGTGAAGGTGTTCGTCAGCACCGTTTCGAGCGACATGCCGTTGGCCTTGGCCACGTACAGCACCGAATGGGTTCGGCCGGCGACGAAGCCGGCCACGGCGTCCCGGTTCAGCACTGCCTGCCGGGCCGCTCGGTCGTCGGCCGCGGCGGTGACGTCGAAACCGTCGGGATGCTGTCGCTGCAGGGCGGCGTCGATCCGGTGCTCGGCGGCCGGGCCCGCGACGACCACCTTCGCGTGGTGCGGCTGCGGCGCGTGCAGGGCCGGGGCGAAGCAGAACAGGAAGCCGAGGAAGAGTACCGCCGGGAACCAGAGGGTTTCCGCGAGGATCCCGGCCGTAGCGGTGCGTTCGCGTGCGTTCGGCGGTGTCGCCGATCGCCCGTCCTTCGCATCCGTGGCGCCGTCGCTCCGCGGTGCCGCTTCCAGGGAATCCGTATCTGTCCCGCTCACTGTGCTCTTCTCGCGGTCACGTGGTGGCTCGACGGCCACCTAGTTCTTGTACCGAAAGGTACGTTTATCAAGGTGTCACATTACGTGTACCGACCGGTACAGTCAAAGAGTGCCCCGTCCCGTCAATACCGAGAAGCGAGCCGAGCTGCTGGAGCAGGTCCTTCGGTACCTCCAGGACCACGGCCTCGCGCAGATGTCGCTGAGTCCGTTGGCGGAGGCGATCGGCACCACCAAGCGGATGCTCCTGTACTACTTCGAGAGCCGGGAGAACCTGATCGCCCAGGCGCTGGCCGCGGCCCGCCCCGACGCGCACGCGATGTTCGACGGCGTGCGCGACGCCGAGGATCTGCGCCGCGCCGCCTACGGTCTGTGGGAGGCGATCACCGAGGGGGAGCAGTCCGGTCCGGTCCGCATGCTGCTCCAGCTGCTCAGCCTGGCGGGCACCGACCCGGGGCAGTACGGGAGTCTGGCTGCCGACACCGTCGAGGTGATGCTCGGCCCGGTCACCGCGGCCTTCGAGCGGCTCGGTCATCCCGTGCCGGAGGCTCAGGCCAGGGCCACCCTTCTGGTGTCGGGTCTGCGCGGGCTGTGCCAGGACCGTCTGGTCACCAAAGACGTCGCGCGGACCGATGCGGCCGCCCGCCGGATCATCGAGGGTGTCGCCGGCGGCTGACGTCGGGCGCAACGGTCCCGGGTCGACGCGGCAGGGAAACGCCGGTGGGCACCGCGGAGTGCGGGGGGCCCGGCCCGTGACGGGCGGGGCCCGTTGGCCGGGCCGGCCGCCGGAACGCTGAACCGGACCACGCCTGCCGGGCTTCTGGTCGTGCACCGGCATCGCTGTCAACTCGCCCGCCCGGCGCCGCGCTTGAGTGGCTCCGGGCCTGCCTCACCCGATTGTCTTCACGCTTTCGTCACTTTTTCTGCACCTGGTCTTTGCGTGATGTGTAGGCTCCAGACGCTCCATTCGCACCACTGGGGGGAATTTCCTCGTGCGCATACGCACTGCCGTATCGACTGCCGTCGCCGCCGGGGCCGTAGCGGTCCTCGCCACCGCTCCCGCGCAGGCGACCGAGTACTCGTCGGCGCTGAAGGTCAAGGGTGTGCAGTACGACGCGCCCGGCTCGGACTCCAACAAGTGCTCCACCGGCAACACCAAGAACGAGTACCTGACGATCAAGAACTACTCGTCCACGGCGACCGTCAACCTCAAGGGCTACGTCGTCAAGGACGCCACCGGCAACCGTTTCGCCTTCACGGCCGGTCATTACCTGCAGCCCGGCGACTACATCAAGCTGCGCGGGGGGCACGGCACCGATTCCGACGCCAAGAACGTCGTCTACCGCCAGAACTGCAACTTCATCTGGAACAACGACAAGGACACCATCTACCTGTACAAGCCGTCGGGCGGCCGGGCCGACGTCCACTCGTACACCAGGAGCGGTTCCGATCGCGACCACAACGGCTATATCACGTACCACGGCTGACGCATCGTCACGTACGTGCTCGTGACACCGACGGCGGAGGGTGGACGCCCTCCGCCGCCGGTCGGGGCGGTACCGCCCGCTGTCATCCGGCGCGAGCGGCCGGTCGGGCCGCGGGGGAGTACGGCGCGGGCGCGCCGCCCGGCAGCGGTCCGCCGGGCCGGCCGCACACGGACCGTGGCGCCGAGGCCGAGGATGGCGTCGGAGGAGTGGGCGGGCCGGGACCCCCGTACGGGCTGTCACCCCTGTCCGTGCGGTGGTGCGGTCCTCGTCCGTGGCGGGCTCCCGCCCGGTCGCGGGAGCCCGTTCCCGCCACCCCGTTTGAATGATCAAAAGAGCAGGTGGTTAACATATGAGCACCGCCTAGCTCGAAAGATAAACCTGTGACTGTCAATGACGACTCGTTCACCAACTGGAAGCACCGCGAAGAGATCACGGAGTCGATGATCCCGATCATCGGGAAGCTGCATCGGGAGCGGGACGTGACGATCCTGCTTCACAGCCGCTCCTTGGTGAACAAGTCGGTGGTCAGCATCCTCAAGACCCATCGGTTCGCCCGGCAGATCGCCGGCGAGGAACTGTCGGTCACGCAGACGCTTCCGTTCCTGCAGGCTCTCGCCGCGCTCGACCTCGGCCCGTCGCAGATCGACATCGGCATGCTGGCCGCGACGTACCGGACCGACGTCCGCGGTCTCTCGGTGGAGGAGTTCACCGCCGAGGCAGTGGCCGGCGCCACGGGTGCCGACAAGATCGAGCGCCGCGAGCCGCGTGACGTCGTCCTCTACGGATTCGGCCGGATCGGCCGCCTCGTCGCCCGGCTGCTGATCGAGAAGGCCGGCTCCGGCAACGGTCTCCGGCTGCGTGCCATCGTCGTCCGGCAGGGCGGCGACCAGGACATCGTCAAGCGCGCCTCGCTGCTGCGCCGTGACTCCATCCACGGTCAGTTCCAGGGCACGATCACCGTCGACGAGGCGAACAGCACGATCATCGCCAACGGCAACGAGATCAAGGTCATCTACGCCGGCGACCCGACCGACGTCGACTACACGGCGTACGGCATCGACAACGCCATCCTCATCGACAACACCGGTAAGTGGCGCGACCGCGAAGGCCTCTCGAAGCACCTGCGCCCCGGCATCGACAAGGTGGTGCTGACCGCGCCGGGCAAGGGGGACGTCCCCAACATCGTCCACGGCGTCAACCACGACACGATCAAGCCGGACGAGCAGATCCTGTCCTGCGCGTCCTGCACCACCAATGCGATCGTGCCGCCGCTCAAGGCGATGGCTGACGAGTACGGCGTCCTGCGCGGCCATGTGGAGACCGTCCACTCGTTCACCAACGACCAGAATCTGCTGGACAACTACCACAGCTCCGACCGCCGCGGCCGCTCGGCGCCCCTCAATATGGTCATCACCGAGACAGGTGCCGCCTCCGCCGTCGCCAAGGCGCTGCCCGACCTCAAGGCTCCGATCACCGGCAGCTCGATCCGCGTCCCGGTGCCGGACGTCTCGATCGCGATCCTCAGCCTGAGGCTCGGGCGCGAGACGACCCGCGAGGATGTCCTCGACTATCTCCGCAACGTGTCGCTGACCTCGCCGCTCAAGCGCCAGATCGACTTCACCAGCGCGCCCGACGCGGTCTCGAGCGACTTCATCGGCTCGCGCCACGCCTCCATCGTCGACGCCGGCGCCACCAAGGTCGAGGGCGACAACGCGATCCTCTACCTCTGGTACGACAACGAGTTCGGCTACTCCTGCCAAGTCATCCGCGTCGTCCAGCATGTCTCCGGGGTGGAGTACCCGACCTACCCGGCCCCGGCGGTCTGATCCACCAGGATCGTGCGATCCGCGTCCCGGCAGGCGGGACGGCGGTGGGGCGGCGGCCGATCCGGATCGGCATCCGGTCGCCCTCCCACCCCCGGCCGTCTCCGGCGGCGAAGCGAGCCGTACGGTCGGCCGTCACCGCGAGGCCTGCGGCGACGGCGTACAACCGCCCGGGGCCGAGCGGGGCGGCAGGGGAGCCGCCTGCCCGGGCCCGTGTGCTGTCACCGGGAGGCGCCGTCTAGGGTGCGGGCATGGCATCGCAGGCATACCTCTCCGAACTCTTCTCGCTGGACGGCCGGGTCGCCCTGGTGACCGGTGGCAGTTCCGGCATCGGCCGGGCCATCGCCGGGGCCCTGGCCCGCGCCGGGGCGAGCGTGGTGATCGTGGCGCGCAAGGAGGCACAGCTGGCCGCCACGGTCGACGAGCTGGCGGCGGACGGCTGCCGGGCGGCCTGGGTGAGCGGCGATCTCGGCACCCGCGACGGCGTGCGTGCGGTGGCGGAGCGGGCAGCCGAAGTGTTCGGGGAGCCCGACATCCTCGTCAACTGCGCCGGAGTGAACCTGCGGCCGCCGATGAGCGAGCTGGGCGAGGAGGTCTGGGACACCACGATGGCGGTGAACCTGGAGGCGCCCTACCTGCTGGGGCAGCGGTTCGGGCCCGGCATGGCGGAACGCGGCTTCGGGCGGATCATCCACGTCACTTCCCAGCAGGCACATCGGGCGTTCGTCCAGAGCGGCGCCTACGGAGTCTCCAAGGGGGCTCTGGAGTCGCTGGCCCGCTCCCAGGCCGAAGCGTGGTCGCCACACGGTGTCACCTGCAACACGCTGGTCCCCGGCTTCGTCATGACCCCGCTCAACGCGCGGCTGTCCTCCGACCCGGAGAAGGCGGCGGCACTGGCCGCGCGCACGATGGTCGGGCGGAACGGACTGGCCGAGGACTTCGCGGGCGCGGCGGTCTTCCTGGCCGGCCGCGGCTCCGCGTACGTCACCGGACAGTCGCTCTGCGTCGACGGCGGATTCTCCGTGCACTGAGCCGCGCTCTGCACACCGGGCCGGATCCGGCCCCGTTCGCCCGGACGCGGGCGATCGTCGACCGGCCCGCACGTACAGTCACGATGGGCTCATTCTCCCGATGCCGCGAGTTCTCGACGGCAGGGGGCACGGAGTCGGTTCATTGCTCCACCTGGCGGCATGTGGACGCCCGGCCGTCGACACGGTGACGGTGCTCGGGCCCCATCGCCTCGGCGTCCGGGCCGACCGGCGGGTCAACGGTGGGGGCCGCGACGCGCACCGTTCGGGCACTCGCGCGATCCGCCGCCGGCCGGCGCGTCAGGGGGCTGCGCCGCCCGACGGAGACGATGCCCGGCCCTCACACCGCACTTACGGTGGTGGGATGGCAGTGATCAACGGTTGGAGACAGGGAGCGCGAGCCCGGCCCGGCGCGGTGGACGCGCTGGTGTCGGCCGTGCTGTTCCTGCTGTCGGTGGTGGCTTCCGCCGTCGTGCCGGACGAGCACCGGATCTCGTTCCGGTGGCCGGGCGTGGTGCTGGCGGCGATCGGTTGTTCGGCCCTGATGTGGCGACGCCGCCACCCGTTCGGCGTACTGGCTGTCGCGGTTGCCTGCGGGGTCGCCTTTCAGGTGCTCGGATTCCGGGAGAGCCCGATCGTGGCAAGCCCGGTGGACGTGTCGGTCTACACCGTGGCGGTGCAGACCGACCGGCGTACCAACTGGATGACGGCATTGGTCACGGCCGCCCTGCTCGTCGGGACAGCCGTGGTGTTCACCCCGGGGTCGTGGCTGGAGCCGGAGAAGGCCGTGATGATGGCGTGGACGGCTCTGGCCGCCGCCATCGGGGACGCGGTGCGGTCACGCCGCGCCTATGTGGCGGCTGTCGAGGAACGGGCCGAGAACGCGGAGCGGACCCGTGAACAGGAGGCACAGCAACGGGTGGCTGCCGAGCGGGTCCGGATCGCGCGCGAGCTCCACGACGTCGTCGCGCACCACATCGCCCTGATCAACGCTCAGGCGGGCGTCGCCGTCCATCTCGCCGAGGAGCGGCCCGAGCAGACGCTCGCCGCCCTGGAGAACATCCGGGACACCAGCCGATCGGCGCTGGACGAGCTGCGGGCGACCGTGGGTCTGTTGAGGCAGTCGGGTGACCCGGCGGCGCCGCGCGACCCGATGCCGGGTCTGACCCAGCTGCCGGCCCTGCTCGCGTCGTTCGAAGGCGCCGGGCTGGCGGTCAGACACAGCCAGCGCGGGATCAGTGAACCGTTGACGCCGGCGGTGGATCTGGCCGCGTACCGCATCGTGCAGGAGGCGCTGACCAATGTGCACAAGCACGCCGGCGCGGACCACGCCCGGCTGTTCCTGCACTACCGCCCGGAATGGTTGACGATCACCGTCGAGGACGACGGGCGCGTCGGACCGCACCACCGATCCCAGCAGGGGACCGGTCACGGGCTGATCGGGATGCGCGAGCGGGCTGCCATCGTCGGGGGCACGCTGAACGCGGGAGCCCGCCCGCAGGGCGGCTTCGCTGTGACTGCCGACCTGCCCCTGCGGACCGGCCCGGCGACGGGCGGGCCGGCAACGGACGGACCGCCGAGGAGTGATGGGTATGACGATTCGCGTACTGCTCGCCGATGACCAGGCTCTGCTGCGGGGCACCTTCAGGATGCTTTTCGACGCGGCGGAGGACATGGAGACCGTGGGCGAGGCGTCCAACGGCCGCGAGGCGGTGGAGCTGGCCCAGGCACAGCATCCGGACGTGCTCCTGATGGACATCCGGATGCCCGAGATGGACGGTCTCACCGCCACGCGGCTGATCGGCGCATCGGAGGATCTCGCGGAGGTGAAGATCCTCATCCTGACCACCTTCGAGGACGACGAGTACGTCGCCGAGGCGCTGCGCGCGGGCGCCAGCGGGTTTCTCGGCAAGGGCGCGCGGCCCGAGGAGCTTCTCGACGCCGTCCGCACGATCGCCGCAGGCGAGGCGCTGCTCTGTCCGTCGGCCGCCCGGGCGCTGATCACACGCTTTCTGACGCAGCCGGAAACCTGTCCGGCCGCGATGCACGAGCGGCTGGAGGGACTGACCCCGCGGGAACGCGATGTCCTGGCACTCGTCGCGCTGGGCCTCTCGAACGACGAGATCGCCGATCGCCTGTTCATCAGCCCGCTCACCGCCAAGACCCATGTCAACCGTGCCATGACCAAGCTGGACGCCCGTGACCGGGCCCAGCTCGTGGTCATCGCCTATCAGTGCGGCCTGGTCAGCCCGGCGACGGAGCCGTCCCGTCCGTCGACACCCGTGTAATCGCAGGTAGAGGTATGCGCGGCGTTCTGTCTCGGCCGTAGACCCGGGTGATCGGTACCGCGGGCGTGGTACCCGCGAATCGCTGCACGGGGACGATGCGCGAAGGGCCGGTTCCGGGCGAGAGTAAGGAGGTGAACGGAGGTTTCGCAATGATCGAAGCCCACAGCCTTACGAAGAGGTACGGCGGCAAGACAGCCGTCGAGGATCTGTCCTTCACGGTCCGTCCCGGCACCGTGACGGGGTTCCTCGGTCCCAACGGGGCCGGCAAGTCCACCACTATGCGACTCATTCTTGGCCTGGACGCTCCCACCTCCGGGCATGCCACTGTCAACGGCCGTCCTTACGCACTCCACGAGGCGCCCCTGCACGAGGTCGGGGCGATGCTGGAGGCCCGCGCCGTGCATACCGGCCGTACCGCTTACCACCACCTGCTGGCCCTGGCCGCCACCACGGGCATCCCCCGTCGGCGCGTGAACGAGGTCATCGACCTCGTCGGCCTGCGCGAGGTCGCCAACAAGCGGGCCGGCGGATTCTCCCTGGGCATGGGGCAGCGTCTGGGGATCGCCAGCGCACTGCTCGGCGATCCCGCCACGCTCATCCTCGACGAGCCGGTCAACGGCCTCGACCCGGAGGGCATCCGGTGGATCCGGAACCTCCTCAGGAGCCTCGCGGCGGAGGGGCGCACGGTGTTCGTCTCCTCGCATGTGATGAGCGAGATGGCACTCACCGCCGAACACCTGGTCGTCATCGGCCGCGGCCGGCTCATCGCCGACACCTCGGTCGACGAATTCACCCGCAGCGCGGCCCGTTCCGTGGTGCGCGTGCGCTGTCCGGACAGCTACCGGCTGACACGTCTGCTGGCCGGACCCGACGTCACCATCACCACCTGCGCTCCGGGGACTCTGGAGGTCGTGGGCCTCACGAGCGACCAGATCGGCATCGTGGCGGCCGGCCACGGGCTCACCCTGCTCGAACTCTCTCCTCAGCAGATTTCCCTGGAGGAGGCGTTCATGGAACTGACCCGGGACGCGGTCGAGTACCGCGCCGACACCGCCGACGAACCGGTCGCAGCAAGGAGCGCGTCATGACCACGACCCTCACGCGCCCGCTCGGCCCGGCAACGCGGCCCGGCAAGGTGACCCTGCCGCGAGTCCTCAAGTCCGAGTGGATCAAGCTGCGCACCGTGAGCTCCACGTCGATCACCCTGCTCACCGCCGTGGCGGTCATGGTCGGGCTGGGCATGCTGGTCAGTCACCTGCGGGCGGCCGACATCAGCGCGGGGGACATGGCGCACTTCAACGGAGCCGAAATCAGCCTGGCCATGTACCGGCCCGCTCAGTTGGCCATCGGAGTCCTCGGAGTCCTGGTGTTCACGGGCGAGTACTCCACCGGAATGATCCACGCCACCTTCACGGCCGTGCCCGGGCGACTGCCCGTTCTGGCGGCCAAGGCCGCCGTCTTCACCGGCGTCGTCCTCGTCCTGATGACCGCGGCCTCCTTCGCAGCCTTCTTCGGCGGCCAGGCCGTCCTGTCCTCCGCCCATCTGTCCACCCACCTCTCCGACCCCGGCGTCACCCGTGTGGTCTTCGGAACCGCCCTCTACCTCACCGTCGTCGGCCTGCTGGGCGTCGCCCTGGGCGCCATCGTCCGCAGCTCCGCGGGAGCCATCGCCACACTGGTGGGCATCCTGCTCGTGCTGCCCGGACTGGGGGCCCTGCTCCCGTCCGACTGGGCCCAGCACATCAACCCCTACCTGCCCAGCAACGCCGGACAGGCCGTGCTCCTGGTCGTCCCCGATCCCGCGATGGCCCCCTGGACGGGCCTGGCGCTCTTCGCCGGATACACAGCCGTCCTCCTGGGTGTCGCCGCCTGGCTCCTCCAGCGCCGCGACGCCTGACCGGAGCGGCAGGGCCGTAAGGACGGCCCCCCGCACACTCTTCCCCGCCGGAGACGACACCCCCGCCCCATGGCGGAGCGGTCCGGCACGCCGGAGCCCCCTCGGGTCCATCCCGCCGCCCCTCACCATTGCCACCTCCCTGGTTGCCGGGCCGGCGCACCGTCGACCGGACAACGTCCGCCGTGGACATCAGCGAGCACGACCGTGCAGACGTCCACCCCCCGAACCCCACGACCGCGCGCACCGCGCGGCTCCCCGCAAGGAAAGGACACCCACGCCATGTCTACTTCGCCCCAGGAATGCCGCACGGTCCGCGAGCTTCTTGCCGGATATGCACTCAGCTCTCTCGCACCCGAGGAGACCGCTCGGGTCCGTGCCCACCTGACGACCTGTCCCGCCTGCCGGGACGAGCACGACTGCCTCGCGGCGGTCTCGGCGCACCTGCCGATGCTGCGCGACGCCCTGGCCCGTGACACCGGCCGGCGGCAGCAGGCATACGTGCCGGCCCCGGCCGAGGGCAGCCACCTCTCGCGGCACCAGCCCCGTCGGCGCCGTCCGGCCCGTGCGGTACTGGCCACGCAGCTCACGCTCACCCAGCTGGTGAGCAGGATGCGTGCGTCGGGCGAACCGTTGGAGCAGGCGGGCAGGAATGCCCTGGGCCCGATGGCGATAACCGACGGGACGGAAGGCCGGGCCGCGCCTCAGCCCCTTCACCGGGTGGTCACCCCCTGGCCGGCGGCCTCGTGACGAGGCGGACCGGCCGGGCCGTGCGGCCGGACGGATCTCGATCGCCCGGAGGCGGTGGACGCGGCAGCGCCGGGCCCGAGCAGGGCCCACGACCGGCAGCTTGACCACGGCGACAGACCGCTGGGGCCGGTGGAATCCGCGGCCCGTGCGAGCATCGGACCGTCGCCCCCGCAACCATCGTCAGCTTTCCCCAGGACCGGCCGGAATCCTGCGATCCGGACCGATGGCCGATCGGATCCCGATCTCCGGCAGTGCGCAACCGGCATCGTGGAACCGCCCCGCCCCGCGCGAACGCCCGGGACCGGAACACTCACCATCAGGCCCACCCGATCCGCACGGCAGGCTCTTACGCACCGTCCGGTGCGGACCGCCGGAGCGAGACAGCGCACCTTTCCTTCGCCCCCGGGCAACGGCCCCGAAAGATCCGCCCGCCCGTGGTTCGATCGCCCGGCCCGCGGCTCGCGAACCCCGGTGGTGGACCGAAGACTTGCGGCGAGCCCGACGAGACACCGGAGGAGAGGCCCCGGCCGTACGCCGGAGTTGGTACCCCGCCCCGCTGCAGACTCCGACCGGCGCGTGCGTCCGCGACGTAGGAATCCAGGCTGACAACCACGCCCCTCAAGCGCTCTTGGACCTCGCCCGTGAAGACCTCCCCGCGGTACAGCAGGCGCTGCCCCGGGTCCATATCGACGCCGGGTCGTCGATGTCGACCCTGCTGATCAGCTACGACCAGAGGCGTCGCCGATCTCACCGGCAGCCATGCTTCCCTCGACTTCCGCCGCTCTCACATTCCCGCTCCCTCGCGAATCCACTGCTCGAGGTTGATGCCGCCCAATTCCTTGGGGACTTCTTCCGTAAGAGCTTCGACCGGGCCGAAAACTGTTCCTGAGGAGCCGTCCAGGATGGTGTTCTCATCGATCTTGGCCTTGAAGGAGTTCTCGTCCACCACCGCATTCGTCAGGCTCACCGTCGAGAAGAATGGTTGGGAAGATGATGTCATCCGGTATCCGTGAGGGCTGGGCGCCGCGCGGATTCCCTGCCGACTGAGCCAGCGGATGTCGGCTCGAGCGGCGGGTGGTCGAGGCGAGTGGGCATGCAGTCGTTTTCAGACCTGCCGGCGCACCTGGACGGGTTGGAGAAATCGACCTCACGAGCTGGTTCGTTGCCACGATCGTGTCGGGCGTCCTTCCTCGTCCCACTCGAATTCAGCGAGCGGAGTCCTGCCGTCTTCACTGTTGATCGTCCTCTTGGCTAGGACTCCGTTGTCATGCCAGCGTTGGAATTCGCCTGAAACGAATCCCATGCGCATTGTTCCCTCCGCCCGTACATTGCCACTCTTGTACCACTCGTGGAACGGGCCGTCCTTGTATCCATCGGTGTATGTCACCAAACTGACTCGGTGCCCGGCGAGGTATTCCTCTGCCTCACCGGTGAAAGGTTCTCCGTTGTGAAGGAGGCGATGGTCGAAGTCGATCTCCACGTCGGGATCGTCAATGTCGATACGGCGCATATCGGTCACCATGGTTGGTAGTTCGTGTTCATGTCTGCCGGCCATCCGGTGAAACGTCCGAAGCCGCTCGGTACGTCATGCAACATGTGGGCACAGTTCACGCAGAATGGGGCTCTCCGAGGCGGCACTTTGTTCCCCAGGGCATCGACCTCTTTCATGAAGGGGAAATAGACGGAGGCTTTCATCTCGGCCAATGCGCCGGCATCGTCCGGCAGGCCCAACTTTTTGCGCTCCCATAGCAGTTGATTCGCCGCCTTCACCTCGGCGTGTTCAAGCAGCGGTGCCGGGTGCGGTGGATTTCCGGCGAGCTGATCGTAACGCTCGGCAAGCGTCGGATGCAGTTCGTCAAGGGGGATGAGAGCGTCACCTGGACCGTTGATTCCTTCGTACACGAGCCCTGTGCGCTGGTCCAGGATGGCGCCGACGCACTGTCCCGTCTGTGTCTTCGGGAAGGCTCCAGTGTTCTTTGCATCTATGTAGACGTGGGTCCTCTCTCGCGAGAGTGCCTGCACATAGGCATCAACGCTGTGACCGTCGACATGGGTTATCAGCCCATGTTGTCTCTGGACGCGGGCCTCGTCGAGTTGCCCCAAGAGTTTGTCGCCAGGGCCGGCGGCAGGCAACGGAGCGTTGTCTTCGAAAGCGCCCGTGGCCTTGTAATCGTCGGGAACTTCGTGAAGGTGGTCCGGGATCTCGGGCGGCGAGGAACTGCTCCCACCGGGCCCGTCATGGGCGCCCGGCCCGTCGTGGCCGCCAGGGCTGTCAGGTCCGTCTCCATGGCCGTGGCCGTCACCACCCGGACCATCGCCGTGGCCACTCGTCGACCCGTCACTGTGGCCAGCCGTTGCGTCGTCGCCGTGGCCGCCGCCATGGGGCGGTTCGTGGCCGGCTGAGGGGCCGTGGCCGCTGCCGTTGGGGGGTTCGTGGCCGGCTGAGGGGCCGTGTCCGAGGTCGTCGGCGTGGCCGCCGGGGAGGTTGTCGCCGGCGTGGCCGGTGGGCAGGTGGTCGCCGGCCACGCCGCCGGGGAGGTGGTTGCCCGCGTTGCCGCCGGGGGTGTGGTCTCCGATGTTGGTGCCGGGGAGGTCGTCGCCGATGCGGCCGACGTCGCCGAGGTCGGAGCCGAGGTGGATGACGTTGTCCCCGGTGTTGCCGCCGATGTGGGCTGTGTTGTCTGCGGTGTGGGCGCCTGCGCCGACCAGCACGGGTTGCCTGTCGGGGGATCCGGTGTGCGGGATGTCCGCGCCGGCTGTGTCCGGGTCCGGGTGGATGTCCGGGGAGGGTTCCGGGTGGGCGTCCGCGGCGTGCTGGACGACGTTGCCGTTCTCGTCGAGGTAGTTGCCTTCGCCGTCGAAGTAACGGGCGGGGGCGCCGGGTTCGGTGGGCAGTTTCGTGGCGCCCTCGGGCAGGGCGGGCACTCCGTCGGGGATCTTGATGTTGCCGTCGGGGAGCTTGATCGCCCCGTCCGGGACCGCTGCCCCGTCGGGCAGGTGCACCGTCCCGTCAGGCAGGTGGAACGAGCCCTCGGGAAGGGTGATCGCGCCCTCGGGGAGGGTGGGGATGTCGATGGTGCCGATGCCTTTGAGGCCCTTGGCGATGTCACCGATCTTGGAGATGCCGGCGCCTGCGCCCTTGGCTATGTAGGTCATCGGGTCGATGAATTTGCCGGCCTTGCCGGCGACGGAGAGGACCTTGGCGACGGCGCCGGCTTTGCCGGCTCCGGCTGCTGCGCC
>NZ_JBHVWN010000086.1:0-33721 GCF_042882275.1 Streptomyces sp. NPDC058231
AGCGGTCCTGACCGGGGGTACCGAAGAGGTACAGGATCAGGTCCTGGTCCAGGGTGATGCGGCCGAAGTCCATCGCCACCGTCGTGGTGGTCTTGCCGCCGGTGTGCGTCAGGTCGTCGATGCCCGCCGAAGCGGACGTCATCACGGCTTCCGTGCGCAGCGGGTTGATCTCCGAAACGGCACCGACGAACGTGGTCTTGCCCACGCCGAAGCCGCCCGCCACCACGATCTTCGCCGACGTGGTGGCCCGGGCCGGACCGCCGCTAGAGCTTCCGAAGTCCACTGAGCACCCTTTCGAGCAGTGTCACATCCGGCGCGCCGCCGGCCTCTCCGTTGCCCGGCTGGTGGATGGCCACCATGCCGGCTTCCGCCAGGTCCGCCACGAGGATCCGGGCCACTCCGAGCGGCATCGACAGCAGCGCCGAGACCTCGGCCACCGACTTGACCTCACGGCAGAGGTGGCAGATCCGCTGGTGCTCCGGGAGCAGCGTCCCCAGGTGCGCCGGGTCGGCCGTGGTGGAGACCAGCGCCTCTATGGCGAGCTGGTACCGCGGCCGGGTCCGGCCACCGGTCATGGCATAGGGACGGACCAGCGGCTGGTCGCCTTCACCGTCGTACGACGCGTGGTGCACTGCGCCGTACGGATCGGGTGAGGCGGGTGGCGGGGTCATGAATCCTCCGGGCGTGACAGCAGGGAGTCGGCTTGCCGTCTGAAGAGGCCGGTGGGGGGCTGGAACGGCCGGACGGGTGGGGGCTGAATTGCGGTACCTGGCGAGATCGTGTCGGTCACCGATTCGTGGCCGCCTAGTGGAGCAGGCTGCCCTGGAGTTCGGCGCGGAGGTCCGGGGTGAGGACGGTGCCCGCGCGGTCGACCAGGAGCGCCATCTCGTACCCGACCAGGCCGATGTCGGCGTCCGGGTGGGCGAGCACGGCCAGTGAGGAGCCGTCCGAGACGGACATCAGGAAGAGGAATCCGCGCTCCATCTCCACCACGGTCTGGCTGACGGCGCCGCCCTCGAAGATCCGGGAGGCGCCCGCGGTCAGCGAGGTGAGCCCGGATGCGACCGCCGCCAGTTGGTCGGCACGGTCCCGCGGGAATCCTTCGGACATGGCCAGCAGGAGTCCGTCGGCGGAGACCACCACCGTGTGCGACACCCCGGGGGTGTTGTCCACGAAGTTGGTGATCAACCAGTTCAGATTCTGCGCGGCCTGACTCATCGGGCTCAACTAACGCTCCTGCTGGTGAGTGGGGCCGAGTGGGAAACTGCCGGTCGACGGGCCGTTGCCGGCCTGCCGACCCTGCTGGATACCCCGGCGGAGATTGGTCAGGCGTCCGCGCACGTCGTCGGGCGCGCGCGAAACCTGAGGACCGGACTGGTGGTTCTGCTGCTGGGCGGTGCCCGGCACCAGATTGGCGCGGGGGACCCGGCGAGGCAGTCCGGAAGTAGTGATTCCACCTGCCGCGGGCTTCTTGACCCGCTCCGCCTGCCGTACGAGTTCGTCGTTCGGCGAGGCGCGCCACGAGCCGGTGCTGCCCGGGTCGCCGCCACCGCGGCGCGGCATGGGCGGAGCAGTGCGCTCCGAGGCGGAGGAGTGCGGGACGGCCGGCGCCTGCGGCTCGGCGGGCGGCTGCTGGCCGCCCTGGTTCGGGCCGTGGAACCAGTTCGTCTCCAGGGTGTCGTACAGCGGTGTACGACCGTCCCCGGGGCCGGACGCGGGAGGCAGCGCCTCGGGCTGCGGCTGCGGCGGAAGAACCGGACGGTACTGCGCCTCCGGCGCCGGCGCGGCAGCCGGACGCGGGGCGCCGAAGTCCGAGGCGTCCCGGCCGTACTGACGCGGCGCGGGCATCTGCCGGTCCGGTGCGGACTGCGGCGCACCGAAGTCCGGGCGGGCGAACTGCGCGGTGCCCGCCGGGTCCTGCTGCTGCGGAGCCTGCGGCCGCGGCGCCGGTGCCGAGAAGTCCGGACGGGCGAACTCCGCGGTGGAGCCGGGGCCCTGACGGTCGTCCGGCTGGGGACGCCGGCCCGCGGGCGGGTTCACCGGCCGCTGGAACTGGCTGGTGGTGTCGGGCTCCTCGTGACCGCGCGGGGCGTCGAGCGGAGTGCGGCGCGGTACGGACGGGTCCTCGGTGCCCCAGCTGGTCGTCTGCGGTCGCTGCGGCTGCGGGTTGCCACCGGGCAGCTCGGCACGCGGGCCGCCGACGGGCGGCAGCTGACGGCCGGGGTTGCCGGGCTGCTGGAAGCCGCCCTGGCCGTCGGGAGCGTTGTACCGGGGCTGCTGCGGCTGCGGAGCCTGCCGGGCCCCCTGGCCGTTCTGCTGGCCGGGCTGACCCGGCCGGCCCTGACCGAACAGATTGTGCTGGCCCTGCTCCGTACGGCCGGAATCGCCCTGGTCGCCGCGGGCGCCGAGGCGGGCACCGCCGCCGAAGGCGCCGGAGAGCCCGCCGCCCTGACGCGGCGGCTCCTGCCGCGAGGTGTCCTGCGGACCGGTGTTCTGGAAACCGGGGTTCTGGAAACCGGCGTTCTGGAAACCGGAGTTCTGCTGGGGCTGCTGGTTCTGCTGAGGCGGCTGTCCCTGCTGACGGGGACCGCTGTCGCGCGCCGGCAGTGCCGCTCGCGGACCGGAGCCCGCGCCGACCTGACCGCGCGATCCACCGGGAGCCGCGCCGAGACTGCGCGCGTCCGTCGCCGACGGCGGGCCGGTGAGGCCCGGACGACCGGCGTTGCCCGCACCCGCGCCGCCGGCGAGCAGGCCGCCCGGGGCGGTCGGCTGCTGACCCGGTGCCTGCTTCGGCCCCGGCTGCTTGCCGCCGTGCGCGACGTCGACGGGGAGCATGACCAGCGCGGTCGTGCCACCGGAGTCGGAGGGCCGCAGCTGGATCCGGATGCCGTGTCGCAGCGACAGCCGGCCGACCACGAACAGACCCATGCGGCGGGAGACCGAGACATCCACGGTGGGCGGCGACGCGAGCCGCTCGTTGATCGCCGCGAGGTCCTCGGGGGAGAGGCCGATGCCGGTGTCGTGGATCTCCACGAGCACCCGGCCGTCGGGCAGTGCGTGACCGGTGACCCGGACCTTCGTCTGGGGCGAGGAGAACGACGTGGCGTTCTCCAGCAGCTCGGCGAGCAGGTGCACGAGGTCGTTGACCACGCGGCCGGCCACCTCGGTGGCGGGAACCGCGGCCAGTTCGATGCGCTCGTACTGCTCCACCTCGGAGGCGGCGGCACGGAGCACGTCGACCAGCGGGACGGGACGGGTCCACCGGCGGCCGGGCTCCTCGCCCGCGAGGACGAGGAGGTTCTCGCCGTTACGGCGCATACGGGTCGCGAGGTGGTCGAGCTTGAAGAGCGAGGAGAGCTGGTCCGGGTCGGCCTCGCGCGACTCCAGCTCGGAGATGAGCGAGAGCTGGCGCTGGATGAGGCCCTGCGAACGCCGCGAGAGGTTGGTGAACATCGCGTTGACGTTGCCCCGGAGGAGGGCCTGCTCGGCGGCGAGGCGGACCGCCTCGCGGTGCACGTCGTCGAAGGCCGCGGCCACCTGGCCGATCTCGTCCCGGGAGTGCACACCGACCGACTCGACCGAGGTGTCGACGTCCTGCGGGTCCGACTCGGAGAGCTGCTTGACGAGCTCGGGCAGACGGTCCTGGGCCACCCGGGTCGCGGTGTCCTGCAGCCGCCGCAGCGAGCGGATCATGGAGCGGGCGACGACGAAGGCGCCGACGAGAGAGACACCGAGCACCAGCAGGATGAGCGCACCGCTGATGATGGCTTCGCGCTTCGACTGGTCGCGGAGCTCGCGGGCCTTCCCCTCCATGTCGCTGAGGAGGGTCTCCTCGATGGTCTTCATCGCCTGGATCTTGGTCGAGCTCTGGTCGTACCAGTCCAGGTACGAACGGCGCGCCGCCCCCGTCATGCCGTAGGGGTTGTCGAGCACCTTCTTGGCGTAGGTGTCCGCGGCCTTGATCTCGGGGTTGCCGTTCTCCAGCGACGCGGTCAGCTCGTCGGCCTGCTGGCCGCTGGCCGAGTACGTCTGCTTGAACGAGTTCATGGCCAGGTCCTCCTTGCGGAGGGCGGCGCGGCCGAACTGCTGGTCGTTCGGGTCGAGGTGAGCTTCCTTGTTGTTGCCCCCCGGCAGCGCCGCGGCGATGATCGCCCGCTGGACCGACGCGTACTCCTTGGCGGAGGAGAAGGCCGCCAGGGCGCGGGTCCGCTTGATCATTTCCGGGTTGCTGGTCGCCTGCGCCATGTCCTGCGAGAGGCTCAGCAGCGAGGTGATCAGCTGGCTGTACTGGTCGACGGTCTGGAGGCTCGGGCTGCCGTGCTCGTACGCGGTGTTGCGGATGTCGCGGATCCGGCCGAGCTGGACGGCGATCTGGCTGACGCTCGCGTGGATGGACTCCAGCGCGTCGTCGCCCTCACCGTCGCCGATCGCGTTCGTCGCGTCGAGGAAGGCGGACTTCGCGCGGTCGGTCTTCTTCCGCGGCTCGGTGACCTTGAAGTCGTCGGCCTTCACACCGTTGGACAGCGGACCCGCCGACCGGTCGCGCTCCTCCTGGAGCGCCTGGGCGAGCGAGGTCGCCTGCTTGGTCATCTTGGTGAGCAGCTGCATGTGGTCCAGCTGCTGCATGTCGTTCATGGAGTCGTTGATGCGCAGACCACCGAGCGTGGTCGCGGCGACTACCGGAAGAGCGAGCAGGGAGACCAGACGGGTGCTGATGCGCCAGTTGCGGAGAGCCACCCGCGAACCCGTGCTGACGGTGCCCCGGGGCCTGGCCGAGGTGACCGGTTCGGTGCCGCTGTTCGCCGTGGCACCTGAACGCGGGGCACGGTCGTTGCTGTCGCCGGCCGCGGCCGGTCCGGGGTTCTGGGCGTGCTGGGGCGAGGAACCGCGGTCGGTCCCGCCGCGCGGCTCCTGTTCCGCCGCAGCGCTGCCATCCCTCTTGAAACGTCCCTGCACTAGCGTCGCAACCTCTGGACCAGGCGTCCCTCCGCCTGAACGGGCGGGACGGTGTCGGCGTCGTGGGGCGTACTGCGTGCCCCATGGTGGTCGTGAGTGGCCGGCGCTCTTCCCCTTCCCGCCGCCACTCGGCGCTGTCATGCGCCCCCTGCGCGCCGGCCTGAAACCCGCGGCGGTGCGTGGAATTCCAGCACAGTGCCGGATCTCCAACAAGGCCCTTGTACCGGGCTGTGACCTTGGTGACGTGGGGTGATGGCCGGGTTACAAGCCGTGGAGAGTGTTCACGGTCAAAATGGATGATTGCTGACTAATCAGGTAGATGTGGAGGGTGTCCCAGTCGACATGATCAGGAGCGGAATGATTCATTCAGTGATGCAATGTCCGTTTCTCCGGCCCGAATTGACCGCCCGGAATGGGCGCTTTGTCGCCACCGCCGTGAGCAAACTCACACGATGATCGCCGTCTCATCCGGGGCTCCCGAGGGAATTGGATGTTTAGCCTGACGCTTTACAGGGATGGCAAATCCGACAACCAGCGCCCCTTCGGGCGGCGCCCCTACCGACAGGGTCCGAACGGCAGATGAAGACGACGATGATGTTCCGCAACATTGCCAACCCCCGGCGCACCACGCTGGCGCACCTCAAGGACGCCGAAGCGGTGCAGATGCCGGAGCAGCCGGAACACGCCGTCGACCTGCCGACGCAGACGGCCAACCCGCGTCGCACCGTCCTCATGGTCGCCCCGGCGGCAGCGGCCGCCGCGACCGCCGAGTAATACGCGCGGTTGTCCCCCTCACCCGCGTTAGCCTGGAGCGTCAGTCTTCAGCCAGCCAGCAAGTGAGGGGCGACAGCATCCCGTGCGCATCGCCAGGTTCTCCATCGACGGCAATGTCGCCTTCGGCGCGGTCGAGGGCGACGGCACCGTCGACTCCGGTGACCTCGTACTCGACATCATCAAGGGCATTCCGTACGCCGACTTCGAGCTCTCCGGCACCAAGGTCCCGCTGAGCAAGGTCCGGCTGCTGCCGCCCGTGCTCCCCAACAAGGTCGTGGCCATCGGCCGCAACTACGCGGAGCACGCCGCCGAACTCGGCAACGAGGTCCCGGACGTACCGGTCGCCTTCTTCAAGCCCACCACCTCGGTGATCGGCTCCGGGGACGCCATCGAGTACCCCTCCTTCTCCGACGAGGTGCATTACGAGGCGGAGCTGGCCGTGGTCATCGGCCGTATGTGCCGCGAAGTGCCGCGTGAGCGCGTCAAGGACGTCATCTTCGGCTACACCTGCGCCAATGACGTCACCGCCCGCGACGCCCAGAAGCGTGAGAAGCAGTGGGCCCGGGCCAAGGGCTTCGACACGTCCTGCCCGCTCGGCCCCTGGGTGGAGACCGACCTCGACCCCGGTGACCTCACCATCCAGGCCACGGTCAACGGCGAGCAACGCCAGCTGGGCCGGACGAGCGAAATGATCCGCTCCATCGAGGACCTGGTCGTCCACATCACGGAGGCCATGACGCTGCTTCCGGGCGACGTGATCCTCACCGGCACTCCGGCAGGGGTCGGGCCCCTGCACGTCGGCGACGAGGTCGCCGTCACCATCGAAGGCATCGGCACTCTCACCAACAAGGTGATCAAGCGTGGCTAATACGAACTCCCCCAAGCTCTCGGCTTCGCCCGGGCAGGGGGTAACCCCCCGCGTACGGTTCTGTCCCTCCCCGACCGGCAACCCCCACGTGGGCCTGGTCCGCACGGCCCTGTTCAACTGGGCCTTCGCCCGGCACCACGGCGGCACCCTGGTCTTCCGCATCGAGGACACCGACGCGGCCCGCGACTCCGAGGACTCGTACAACCAGCTGCTCGACTCGATGCGCTGGCTCGGCTTCGACTGGGACGAGGGCCCCGAGGTCGGCGGCCCGCACGCGCCGTACCGGCAGTCGCAGCGCATGGACATCTACCGGGATGTCGCCGAGAAGCTCCTGGCCGGCGGGTACGCGTACCACTGCTACTGCACCACCGAGGAGCTCGACACCCGTCGCGACGCCGCCCGCGCCGCCGGCAAGCCGTCCGGCTACGACGGCCACTGCCGTGACCTGACCGCGGAGCAGACCGCCGCGTACGAGGCCGAGGGCCGGACGTCCATCGTCCGCTTCCGGATGCCCGACGAGGCGCTCACCTTCACGGACCTGGTCCGCGGCGAGCTGACCTTCCAGCCGGAGAACGTGCCGGACTACGGCATCGTCCGGGCCAACGGCGCTCCGCTCTACACGCTGGTCAACCCGGTCGACGACGCGCTGATGGAGATCACCCACGTCCTGCGCGGCGAGGACCTGCTCTCCTCCACGCCGCGTCAGATCGCCCTCTACAAGGCGCTGATCGAGCTCGGCATCGCCAAGGACACCCCTGTGTTCGGGCACCTGCCGTACGTCATGGGCGAGGGGAACAAGAAGCTCTCCAAGCGCGACCCGCAGGCCTCGCTCAACCTCTACCGCGAGCGCGGCTTCATCCCCGAGGGACTGCTCAACTACCTCTCCCTGCTGGGCTGGTCGATCGCCGAGGACCGCGACATCTTCTCCATCGACGAGATGGTCGCCGCGTTCGACATCGAGGACGTCAACGCCAACCCGGCGCGCTTCGACCTGAAGAAGTGCGAGCACGTCAACGCCGAGCACGTACGCAGGCTCGATGTGAAGACGTTCACCGAGGCGTGCGGCCCCTGGCTGAAGGCGCCGTTCGCCCCCTGGGCCCCGGAGGCCTTCGACGCCGCCCGGTTCGAGGCGATCGCCCCGTACGCGCAGACCCGGGTCACCGTCCTCTCGGAGATCACGGCCAACGTCGACTTCCTCTTCCTCGACGAGCCGGCCGAGGACGAGGCGTCCTGGACCAAGGCCATGAAGGAGGGCTCCGACGCCCTGCTCGTCACCGCCCGCGCCAATCTGGTGGCGGCCGAGTGGAACGCCGAGGCACTGAAGAACGCCATCCTCGCCGCCGGTGAGGAGCACGGGCTGAAGCTCGGCAAGGCCCAGGCCCCGGTCCGCGTCGCCGTCACCGGCCGCACGATCGGCCTGCCGCTCTTCGAGTCCCTGGAGATCCTGGGCCGCGAGAAGACCCTGGCGCGGATCGACGCCGCTCTGGCCAAGCTGGCCGCGTAGGCGTCTCGGCTGTGCCCGCAGGGGGCGGTCACCGGTTCTGCCGGTGGCCGCCCCCTGCCGCATGTACTGCATGCACCCGACGGTCCCGTCGGGCCCCCGGGGCGGCGCTCGACGGCTTGGGGGTGTTCCCGTGCGCACGCGTCCCGGCCGTGCGCCGGCCGGGCGGTAGCCTGGCCGTATGCCGATCCGAGCCGTGCTCTGGGACATCGACGACACGATCTTCGACTACACGGGCGCCGACCGCATCGGCATGCGGAAGCATCTGGAGAACGAGGGCCTGCCCGAGGGACACACGTCCGCCGGGCAGGCCCTCGACGCGTGGCGGGCGATCACCGACGCGCACTGGGCGCGCTTCGCCGCGGGGGAGACCGACTTCCAGGAGCAGCGCCGGGACCGGGTCCGCGAGTTCCTGGGACGGCCGCTCACGGCCGCGGAGGCCGACGAGTGGTTCTCCCGGCACGTCGTGCACTACGAGGCCGCCTGGTCGCTCTTCCCGGATGCCGTGCCGGCCCTCGACGCGCTGGCCGGCCGCTACCGGCAGGCCGTCCTGTCGAACTCCAGCATCCTCAACCAGGACCGCAAGCTGCGCACCCTCGGGGTACGGGACCGGTTCGAGGCGGTGGTGTGCGCCGTGGAGCTCGGCATCTCCAAGCCGGCGGCCGGGGCCTTCCATGCCGCCTGCGACACGCTCGGGCTGCGGCCGCAGGAGGTCGTGTACGTCGGGGACCACCCGGACATCGACGCGGCGGGGGCCGAGGCGGCCGGGCTGGCGGGGGTCTGGCTGGACCGGGGCGGGCGCGGTGGACGGCCCGATCTGATGCGGATCACCGGCCTCGACCAGCTGCCGGCGCTGCTGGCGGGCAATACCCGTTTTGGAGCGTCGGACACCTTCGGGTAATGTTCTTTCTGCGCCGCCCGAGCGGGCCGAAAGATCCGGCCGGGAAGCGCAAGCCGAACAAAATCCCCTCTGGGGGTTGAGTTTTGGTGGGCTATGGTGTAATTGGCAACACTACGGTTTCTGGTACCGTCATTCTAGGTTCGAGTCCTGGTAGCCCAGCGCAGAGCTTCATCTGTAAAACACGCCCCCGTTGTGTAGCGGCCTAGCACGCTGCCCTCTCACGGCAGTAGCGCCGGTTCGAATCCGGTCGGGGGTACAACAGAGCAGGAAACCAAGGGCCCTTCACTCCGGTGCGGGGCCCTTGGTCGTGCGCCGATGCCTGTCGGGCCCGCCGCGCCCGGGCGCGCTCAGAGGCCGTACCGCCGGTTCGACTCCTCCTCCTGCGCCAGTCGGCGCAGCGACAGCAGCAGCGGTTCGTAGAGCACGACCGAGGCGACCGCCATCTCCACCTGCTCCGCCCCCGCCGGGTAGGACTCCATCATGTCGAGGTCGCGGACGGCGACTTGCTCCATGAGACGGGCCTGCTCGGCCAAGTAGTCGATGTCACAGGGATATCCGAGCCGGACGAGCGTGGCCGTCGAGGCGACCAGCGCGCGGTACGTGGGGTCCAGCGAGCCGAGCTCCCGTACGAACGCCCAGCCCAGCCGGTCGAGAAGCCGGTCGACCTCGCGGCGGGCGGTGGCTGTCTCCGGGGCGTCGTCGTCGGGTTCGGGGCCGTGCGGCAGCGACCAGAGGGCGGCGCCCAGCCGGATCGTGCGGCCCAGCGATTCGTCGTCGACATGGGCCAGCACCTCGCGGGCCGTCGCCACCGGCAGCCGGCCGACCTGGATCAGCGCCCGCACCAGACGCAGCCGGCGCAGATGGCTCCCGTCGTAGTCGGCCTGGGTCGCGCTGACCCGCTCGCCGGGCGCCAGCAGCCCCTCGCGCAGGTAGTACTTGATCGTCGCCGTCGAGACGCCGCTCTGCTCACTCAGTTCCGAGAGTCGCATGTTCCGTGCCTTCCCTTGCGCCGCCTCTTGGGCAGTGCCACTATCCAATCATTGGATAGTGGCACTCTCCAACTAGGACCAGGGGGCACGGGATGTTTGCGAAGCCGATTGCCGGGCGGACGACCGCGGCAGCGGAGGGCGAGGTGGTCGTGCTGCTCATCGGGATGCGCATCAACCACTTCTGGGGCGTGCACCACTGGCTGCCGGTGCTCGCGGCAATGCCGCGCATGCTGCGGGAGTTGAGCAGGGACCGGAGCAGCGGGCTGCTCGGCTACACGCTGCTGTCCGGTTCGCCGAGGACGTACTACGTCGTCCAGTACTGGGAGTCGAGGGAGAAGCTCTACGCGTACGCGAGCGCTCCCGACATGTTCCACCGCAAGGCCTGGGCGGCGATGAACCGCAAGGAGAAGAAGTCCCGGCAGCATGTCGGGCTCTGGCACGAGACGTACATGGCGCCCGAGGGCTCGTACGAGTCGATCTACGCCGACATGCCCCCGTACGGACTGGCTGCGGCGACCGGTGTGCTGCCGGTCGAGGGGCGAGGCCGCCGGGCGGCGGACCGTCTCGCGCACCGCTCGTCCACGGAACGGAAGGGTTGAGAGGGGCCGCCACGACGCTGGGGCGGCCGGGAGAGGTCTGGAGGGACGGAGGTGACGGAGTGCGGGTCCTGTCAGCCGGTGCGGCGCAGGGCCTCGCTCAGCCGGGCGGCCGAGTCGATGACGGCCTGGGCGTGCATCCGGCCCGGGTGGCGGGTCAGCCGCTCGATCGGTCCGGATACCGAGACCGCGGCGACGACCCGGTTCGACGGCCCGCGCACCGGCGCCGAGACCGAGGCGACGCCCGGCTCCCGCTCGCCGATCGACTGGGCCCAGCCCCGGCGCCGCACGCCGGAGAGCGCCGTCGCCGTGAAGCGGGCGCCCTGGAGGCCGCGGTGCAGGCGCTCCGGCTCCTCCCACGCCATCAGGATCTGGGCGGAGGAGCCCGCCTTCATGGTGAGCGTGGACCCCACCGGGACGGTGTCCCGGAGTCCGGACAGCCGTTCCGCGGCCGCCACACAGATCCGCATGTCGCCCTGCCGGCGGTAGAGCTGCGCGCTCTCGCCGGTGACGTCCCGCAGGTGCGTGAGTACCGGGCCTGCCGTCGCCAGCAGGCGGTCCTCGCCGGCCGCGGCCGCGAGCTCCGCCAGTCTCGGGCCGAGGATGAACCGGCCCTGCATGTCCCTCGCCACCATCCGGTGGTGTTCCAGTGCCACGGCCAGTCGATGTGCCGTGGGTCGTGCGAGCCCGGTCGCCGCGACCAGCCCGGCGAGGGTGGCCGGACCGGACTCCAGGGCGCTCAATACCAGAGCTGCCTTGTCGAGAACGCCGACGCCGCTAGAGTTGTCCATACGACGATACTCGCGTCTCACTCTGTGAAACGCAAGTTCAATTTTCGCCGGAAGTTGCGAACCTGTAGGGGCGGCCGCACAACGGCCCGTAGCCACCGCCCCGCTCGGGGGGCCGGACGGCGGCGCACCGAATCTCTAGTTGGGCCGGCGAGGATGCCGGCCGGAGGGAAAGCGATGGGTAGGACACTCGCGGAGAAGGTCTGGGACGACCACGTCGTCCGGCGCGCGGACGGCGAGCCCGATCTTCTCTTCATCGATCTGCACCTCCTGCACGAGGTGACCAGCCCCCAGGCCTTCGACGGCCTCCGGCAGGCCGGACGCCGGGTGCGGCGCCTCGACCTCACCATCGCCACCGAGGACCACAACACCCCGACCCTCGACATCGACAAGCCGATCGCCGACCCGGTCTCGCGTGCCCAGCTGGAGACGCTGCGCAAGAACTGCGCGGAGTTCGGCGTACGGCTGCACCCGCTCGGCGACGTCGAGCAGGGCGTCGTGCACGTGGTCGGCCCGCAGCTGGGTCTGACCCAGCCCGGAACCACGGTCGTCTGCGGTGACTCCCACACCTCCACGCACGGTGCCTTCGGCGCGCTGGCGTTCGGTATCGGCACCAGCCAGGTCGAGCACGTGCTGGCCACCCAGACGCTACCGCTGGCCCGCCCGAAGACCATGGCGATCACCATCGACGGCGAACTGCCCGACGGTGTCACGGCCAAGGACCTGATCCTCGCGATCATCGCCCGGATCGGCACCGGCGGCGGCCAGGGCTACATCCTCGAATACCGCGGCTCCGCCATCGAGAAGCTCTCGATGGAGGCCCGGATGACCATCTGCAACATGTCGATCGAGGCAGGCGCGCGGGCCGGCATGATCGCCCCGGACGGGACCACGTTCGACTACCTGAAGGGCCGCGACCACGCCCCGCAGGGCGAGGACTGGGACGCCGCCGTCGCGTACTGGAAGACGCTGCGCACGGACGACGACGCGGTCTTCGACGCCGAGGTCGTCATCGACGCCGCCGAACTGGCGCCGTTCGTCACCTGGGGCACCAACCCCGGCCAGGGCGCACCCCTGTCGGCGAACGTCCCCGACCCGGCTTCGTACGAGGACGCCTCGGAGCGGAACGCCGCCGAAAAGGCCCTGGAATACATGGGGTTGACCGCCGGACAGTCGCTGCGCGAGATCAGTGTCGACACCGTCTTCGTAGGCTCCTGCACCAACGGCCGGATCGAGGACCTGCGCAACGCGGCCGCAGTGCTGGACGGCCGTAAAGTCGCCGACGGCGTACGGATGCTGGTCGTCCCGGGTTCGGTCCGGGTCGCCCTGCAGGCCGTCGAGGAGGGCCTGGACAAGGTCTTCACCGCCGCCGGCGCCGAATGGCGGCACGCGGGCTGCTCGATGTGCCTCGGCATGAATCCGGACCAGCTGGCCCCCGGTGAGCGCTCCGCGTCGACCTCGAACCGCAACTTCGAGGGCCGGCAGGGCAAGGGCGGCCGCACCCACCTGGTCTCCCCGCAGGTCGCCGCCGCCACCGCCGTGCTGGGCCACCTGGCCTCGCCGGCCGACCTGTCCGACGCCCTTACGTCCGCCGGAGTCTGAGAATCATGGAAGCTTTCACCGCACACACCGGCCGGGCCGTCCCGCTGCGCCGCAGCAACGTCGACACCGACCAGATCATCCCCGCCCACTGGCTGAAGAAGGTCACCCGCGACGGATTCGAGGACGGGCTCTTCGAGGCCTGGCGCAAGGACCCCGAGTTCGTCCTCAACCGGCCCGAGCGGGACGGTGCCACGGTCCTGGTGGCCGGTCCCGACTTCGGCACCGGGTCGTCCCGTGAGCACGCCGTCTGGGCACTTCAGAACTACGGCTTCAAGACCGTCATCTCCTCCCGCTTCGCCGACATCTTCCGCGGCAACTCGCTGAAGAACGGTCTGCTGACCGTCGTGCTCGACCAGAAGGTCGTCGACGCGCTCTGGGAGCTGACCGAGGCCGACCCGACGGCCGAGATCACCGTCGACCTGGAGGCGCGCCAGGTCCGGGCCGAGGGCGTCACCGCCGACTTCGAGCTCGACGAGAACGCCCGCTGGCGCCTGCTGAACGGGCTGGACGACATCAGCCTCACCCTTCAGAACGAAGGGGACATTGCGACTTATGAGGCGGCAAGGCCGACCTTCAAGCCGCGTACAATTAACGCCTGAGCAGCGCGTTTCCAGGACTGCGCCCCCTGCCTTCTGGTAGGGGGCGCAGTCGCTTGTTGAGACCCCGTCGGGCGACAACTCGCCCCAGATGGCACAATCGGTGCATGGAACGCGACAGCCAACTCAAGCTTTACGGCCAAGTCGCCGACCGATTGAAGGAAGCGCACGCAAGAGTGCGCGCACTGCAAGTCCCGGAGGGCGTAAGGATGGCGCTGTCCCGGAAGCTGTTGGTCGTCACGGCCGCGGCGAAGCACGATCTACCGGATGCGGCAAGGCGTCTGGACCGGTTGATGAAGGACCTCGATGAGGGCCGATTCCCCGAAGGTGACTGACTCTGCGGAACTGCGCAGCGGTCGACTTCGTTGCGGCACTAGGGTGATTAGCCCGTTTCGTGTTTGATTTGCGGTATATATCTGCCTAACGTGCGAAAACGCTTGAACACTTTCGTTCTGGCAATGTCTCCGAAGGGGAAGACGTGAACAAGGCGCAGCTCGTAGAAGCGATTGCCGACAAGGTCGGCGGCCGCCAGCAGGCCGCGGACGCCGTCGACGTGGTACTCGACGCGATCGTCCGTGCAGTCGTCGCCGGGGACCGTGTCTCGGTCACCGGCTTCGGTTCGTTCGAGAAGGTCGACCGTCCGGCCCGCTACGCCCGCAACCCGCAGACGGGTGAGCGCGTCCGGGTCAAGAAGACCTCGGTGCCCCGCTTCCGCGCGGGACAGGGCTTCAAGGACCTGGTGAGCGGCTCGAAGAAGCTCCCCAAGAACGACGTGGCCGTCAAGAAGGCCCCCAAGGGCAGCCTCTCGGGCGGTGCTTCCACCCGTACGACCACCAAGGCCGCGGCCAAGAAGGCCACCGCCAAGAAGGCCACGGCGAAGAAGGCCACCGCCAAGAAGACCGTGACCGCGGCGAAGACCACCGCGGCGGCCAAGAAGACCACCGCGAAGAAGACCACCGCGGCGGCCAAGAAGGCCACGCCGGCCGCGAAGAAGACCACGGCCGCGGCGGCGAAGAAGACGACGACCGCCAAGAAGGCCGTCGCCAGCAAGACCGCGCCCGCCAAGAAGGCCACCGCGAAGAAGGCGCCCGCGAAGAAGACCACGGCGCGCAAGACCACGGCGAAGAAGGCCGTCGCACGGAAGAAGTGAGACCGAGCAGCGCAGGGCTACTCACACGCGCCGGGCCGGGCTCCCCTCGGGGAGCCCGGCCCGCGGGCTGTCCGGGGGCCGTTGCCGGCCGCCCCTCAGAACGTCTGCAGCGTCACCAGGGTGATCCGCCGTTCCGCACCCTCGCCCGCGACCTCGATCCTTACCCGCTGCCCGGGCCGCAGCAGCCGCAGACCGCCCGCGTCGAAGGCCGGTGCGTCGAACTCCACCGGGGTGCCGTCGTCGAGCAGCACACTGCCGGTGCGGGTCTCGGGGTCGTACGTGTACGAGGTCGCCTGCATGGACGGGAGCCTATCGGTCTCCCACGGGCACGTCCGCGGCCAGGCAGCCCACGGTGTGCGGGCCCACGCCGAGGGCCAGTGCAGCCCGCAGGTCGTCGCCGGTGTCCACGTCCCGGCGGACCGAATCGATACCGGCGGACGTGATTTCCACGGCACCGGACACCAGATGCCGGGCCCGTGACGGGCCACCGAAATCCGGACGCAATTCCACCCCTGCCGAAGCCGACAGAAATGTCGTGCCGACCACCGCCGAATCCGCAACAAATGTGCGAGGGAATTCGGCGGCGAAATCGAATACCCGGGACAATTCCGCGGGGCGCAGTGCGGGCAGATCCGCGTTGAGCGCGGCGACCGCCGCGGCGGGCCGCCGGTCCCGTGCCGCCCGCGCACCGTGGACCAGGGCCGCGTTGAGTCCGGCGCCCGGTCGGTCGGGGACGACGAGCGCCCCGAGCTCCGTGAGCGCCGCCGCGGCCACCGGGTCGTCCGTGACGACCACCACATCCCGCACGGCCCGGCAGGCCAGGGCGGCGGCCACGGTGTCCTGGGCGAAGGCCAGTGCGAGCCGGGGGCGCAACAGGGCGCCGGTCGCCTGCGTCAGCCTGCTCTTGGCCCGTGCCAGCGGCTTCAGCGGGACGACCAGGGACCACAGCCCGGTCCGGTCGGTGTTCGTGGCGGCCTCCCCCTCGATACGCGTCGCCGCTCATTCTCGCCTGTCGGTGCGACATCCCGGAGGGGCGGCCCCGGGGGCGGGGCGTACGGTGTTCTCGACAGAGCAGGGGCCTGGGGCGAGACTTGACCGCCCACAGGCAGACAAGCACGTCAGGTCCGTAGAGGAAGGTGTCCGAGTGTCCGGCCGCAGAATCGGCTTCTGGTACCGCCTGGCGGCGGTCATCGCAAAACCGCCGCTGGTGGTCCTGTTCAAGCAGGACTGGCGAGGAATGGAGCACATTCCGGCCGACGGCGGATTCATCACTGCGGTCAATCACAACTCGTATCTGGACCCGCTTTCCTACGGTCACTTCCAGTACAACACCGGCCGGGTGCCGCGGTTCCTCGCCAAGGCGGGGCTCTTCAAGGCGCCCTTTGTCGGAATGATGCTGCGCGGCACCGGCCAGATCCCCGTGTACCGCGAGACGACCAACGCCCTGGACGCCTTTCGGGCCGCCGTCGACGCCATCGAGCGTGGTGAATGCGTCGCCTTCTACCCGGAGGGCACCCTCACCCGCGACCCCGACATGTGGCCGATGGCCGGCAAGACCGGCGCCGCCCGCGTCGCGTTGATGACGAAGGCCCCGGTCATCCCCGTCGCCCAGTGGGGCGCCAACCTCGTGATGCCGCCGTACGCCAAGGAGAAGAAGCTCCAACTCCTCCCCCGGAAGTCCCTCCAGGTGCAGGCCGGACCGCCCGTCGACCTCTCCCGCTTCTACGACATGGAGCCGACGCCCGACGTCCTGCGCCAGGCGACCGAGGTCATCATGGCCGCGGTGACCGCGCAGCTGGAGGCCGTACGCGGGGAGAAGGCGCCCGCGGAGCTCTACGACCACCGCAAGGCGCGTGCCGAACAGCGGCGCAAGGCCGAAGGAGAGGGAGCCAAGTGACGCCCCCCGCGAAAGCAGCCGTCTTCGGAACCGGCTCATGGGGCACGGCTTTCGGCATGATCCTCGCCGACGCGGGATGCGAGGTCACGCTCTGGGGCCGCCGCGCCGAGGTCGCCGACGTCATCAACACGACCCGGACCAACCCCGACTACCTGCCGGGGATCGAACTCCCCGAAGGAATCAGGGCCACCACGGACGCCGCCGAGGCGCTGCGCGGCGCCGACTTCGCCGTACTCGTCGTGCCCTCGCAGACACTGCGCGCCAACCTCGCCGACTGGGCACCGCACCTGGACCCCGGAACCGTCCTCGTCTCGCTGATGAAGGGCGTCGAACTCGGCACGGCCAAGCGGATGAGCGAGGTCATCGAGGACGTCACCAAGGTCTCCGCCGACCGCATCGCCGTCGTCACCGGACCCAACCTGGCCAAGGAGATCGCCGAACGGCGCCCCGCCGCGGCCGTCGTCGCCTGCCAGGACGAGTCGGTGGCGCAGCGCCTCCAGGCGGCGTGCCACACCCCGTACTTCCGCCCCTACACCAACACCGACGTGGTCGGCTGCGAGCTCGGCGGCGCGGTCAAGAACGTCATCGGTCTCGCCGTCGGCATCGCGGACGGAATGGGACTCGGGGACAACGCCAAGGGCTCCCTCATCACCCGCGGTCTCGCCGAGACCACCCGGCTCGGCCTCGTCATGGGCGCCGACCCGCTGACGTTCTCCGGACTCGCGGGCCTCGGCGACCTGGTGGCGACCTGCTCCTCCCCGCTGTCGCGCAACCACACCTTCGGCACCAACCTCGGCCGCGGTATGACGCTCGAGGAGACCATCGCCGTCACCAGGCAGACCGCCGAGGGCGTCAAGTCCTGTGAATCGGTGCTCGATCTGGCGCGCCGGCACGGCGTCGACATGCCCATCACGGAGACGGTCGTCTCCATCGTCCACGAGGGCAAGCCGCCGATGGTCGCTCTGGGCGAGCTGATGTCGCGCAGCGCGAAGGCCGAGCGGCGCTGACGCCCGACCGGACCCTGTGGCGCTGACGCGATCCGTACCAGCAGGTACGCTCATCGCGATATGAGCAGCGAGAACCTCCCCCAGAGCCCGGAGCAGCAGCTCCGCAAGCCGCGTGTGGCCGTCGTGTTCGGCGGCCGCAGCTCCGAACACGGTATTTCGGTCGTCACGGCTGGTGCCGTCCTGAACGCCATCGACCGGACGAAGTACGACGTCCTGCCGATCGGCATCACGACGGACGGCCGCTGGGCCCTCACCGCCGACGAGCCCGAACGCATGGCCATCACGGACCGGAGGATGCCGGCCGTGACGGAGCTGGCCGAGTCCACCGAGGGCGGCGTGGTGCTCTCCGTCGACCCCGGCAACCGTGAAGTGGTCTACAGCGAGCCCGGCTCGGTCCCCAAGGCGCTCGGCGAGGTCGACGTCGTCTTCCCCGTGCTGCACGGTCCGTACGGTGAGGACGGCACCCTCCAGGGGCTTCTGGAGCTTTCCGGGGTGCCGTACGTCGGAGCCGGTGTGCTCGCGTCGGCGGTCGGCCAGGACAAGGAGTACATGAAGCGGGTGTTCATCTCGTTCGGGCTGCCCGTCGGCCCGTACGTCGTCGTCCGCCCCCGCGAATGGGAGAACGACCGCCTCGCCGCCCGCAAGCGCATCGTGGACTTCGCCGGTGAGCACGGCTGGCCGCTCTTCATCAAGCCCGCCCGGGCCGGTTCGTCCATCGGCATCACCAAGGTCGACGACCTCTCCGGTCTGGACGAGGCGATCGAGGAAGCCCGCCGCCACGACCCCAAGTTCCTGGTCGAGTCGCTGCTGCGGGGCCGCGAGATCGAGTGCGGGGTGCTGGAGTTCGAGGACGGTCCGCGCGCCAGCGTGCCTGCGGAGATCCCGCCGGTCACGTCGCACGACTTCTACGACTTCGAGGCCAAGTACATCGACGCGGCGTCCGGGATCGTGCCCGCCCCGCTCACCGAGGAGCAGACCGCCGAGGTCCAGCGGCTCGCGATCGACGCCTTCGAGGCGACGTCCTGCGAGGGCCTGGTGCGCGCCGACTTCTTCCTCACCGAGGACGGCACGTTCGTCATCAACGAGATCAACACGCTGCCGGGGTTCACCCCGATCTCCATGTATCCGCGGATGTGGCAGGAGAGCGGTGTGAGCTATCCGGAGCTGGTGGACCGGCTGATCCAGGCGGCGTTGAGCCGGCCGACCGGTCTGCGCTGAGCACACCCCGGAGAGGAGCGCGCACCCCCGGACCAGAAGGGTCGCGGGTGCACGCTCCTCCGACCGGACGGGCGAGGAGGCGCGCTCTACACGCTGCTGGGGACCGTTTTCTTCACGGCCGCGGCGAAGGCGGCCAGCGGCGTCGCGTCGTGGGCGTACGCCGCCGAGAGCGTCACCTCGACATACGCCTTGCGGTACGTCGTGGTGAAGCGCGGACCCGCGTTCTCCCGCTGTTCCAGCAGCCAGTTGACGCCGTTCGCCTGGGATCCCTTGGCCATGGGGTCGTCCATCTTCGCGGGCCGGTCCACGCCGCAGCGCAGTACGATCGCCCCGTCCCCCCAGTCGGCGGTCAGTTCGGACTTCGGCCCGGAGTCGTCGCGGTGTTTCCCGGCCACGGTCTGCGGCAGCTCCTTGTGGAGGGCACGGCAGTAGGCTGCGACTTCCGGCGTCGGGGTGGGGACCGTGATCGACGCCACGGTGTCCGAGGCGGAACAGCCCGCCGCGGCCAGCACCAGCACGGCAGCGGACGGACCGAGAAACACGGGGCGGCGGAGCCGGCGGCGGATGGACGTCACCGGCCCAGCGTAGACGGGGGCTACAGGTGAACGACCGGGCAGGTCAGGGTTCTGGTGATGCCTTCCACCTGCTGGACCTTGGCGACCACCATGCGGCCGAGTTCATCGACCGTGTCCGCCTGTGCGCGCACGATCACGTCGTAAGGGCCGGTGACGTCCTCTGCCTGGATCACTCCCGGGATTTTCGCGATGGTCTCGGCGACGGTCGACGCCTTGCCCACCTCGGTCTGAATAAGGATGTACGCCTGTACCACGGAACCTCCAGGGCGGCCACGAGGATCATGTGGGGGAAAGAGACGCCACGGTATCGCGTTGCCGCGGGCCGCGGGGAGACCTGGGGACCGGATGACGTCCGCAGGCGTGGCGTGCGGCTGCCAGAAGTTGACGTATCACTTGACAGTACCGACAGCAGTGACGGCTCGCGACCGCAAGCTCAGCGGTGCGGACGGGGGACGGGCACGCAGGTGACCACCGGGCAGACTGCTCCCGGCGGCGGCCGGACCACGGTCCGGACCCCCGGTCGCCGATCCAGACCGGACGCCCGTCCGGCGCGACAGACGAGAGGTGAGACTCGGTGAAGGGAACCGTGGGCGAGTTGGGGGAGTTCGGGCTCATCAAGGAGCTCACTTCCCGGCTCACCACCACTCCGGCGGTACGGCTCGGACCCGGCGACGACGCCGCGGTGGTGGCCGCTCCCGACCGCAGGGTCGTGGCCAGTACTGACATCCTGTTGGAGGGACGGCATTTCCGCCGCGACTGGTCGACGGCGTACGACGTCGGGCGCAAGGCCGCCGCGCAGAACCTCGCCGACATCGCCGCCATGGGCGCCGTGCCCACCGCGCTGCTGCTCGGCCTGGTCGTCCCCGCCGAACTCCCGGTCACCTGGGCGGGCGAGCTGATGGACGGCATCCGTGACGAGTGCCAGGTCGCGGGGGCGGCGGTGGTCGGCGGGGACGTCGTCGGCGGGGAGACCATCACCGTCGCCATCACCGCACTCGGCGATCTGCGCAACCACGAGCCGGTCACCCGGGCCGGCGCCCGCCCCGGCGATGTCGTCGCCGTCACCGGCTGGCTCGGCTGGTCGGCAGCCGGATACGCGGTGCTCTCCCGCGGCTTCCGTTCGCCGCGCGCCTTCGTCGAGGCCCACCGGCGTCCGGAGCCGCCGTACCACGCGGGCCCCGCGGCCGCCGGGCTCGGCGCCACCGCGATGACGGACGTCAGCGACGGGCTCGTCGCCGACCTCGGCCACATCGCCGAGGCCAGCAAGGTCCGGATCGATCTGCGCTCCGGACTGATCGACATCCCCTCGCAGATGTCCGACATCGGTCAGGCGGTCGGTGTGGACCCGCTGCAGTGGGTGCTCACCGGGGGAGAGGACCACGCGATCGTCGCCACCTTCCCCCAGGACGTGAAACTGCCCGCCCGCTGGAAGGTGATCGGCGAGGTCCTCAACCCGTCGGCGCTGCCCCAGGTGACGGTCGACGGGGCGCCCTGGACGAGCAAGGGCGGCTGGGACCACTTCGGTGACATCGAGGAAGCCCCGTAGCTCTCGGTACGACAGGGCCCCAGGTCCCGCGGCCCTCGCTCGCCCCGCCTGTGTGCCGACCGCCGCCGGATCCGATTCCGGCGGCGGCGCGGGCATCCGGTCCGGGGCCGGGGGCTCGGCGGTACCGAGCGGCCCTGCGCACAGCAAAAAGCCGGTCCACCGAGGTGGACCGGCTTTTTGGGCAACCGGAAGGCTGCGCTACGACGGGAACGTCAGCGCGCGACCTTGCCGGCCTTGATGCACGAGGTGCAGACGTTGAGCCGCTTCGGCGTCCGACCGACCACGGCACGCACGCGCTGGATGTTGGGATTCCAGCGACGAGACGTACGGCGGTGCGAGTGCGAAATGTTGTTGCCGAAGCCCGGCCCCTTGCCGCAGACGTCGCAGTTGGCAGCCACGGGTCACTCCAAAGACTTCAGGTGCACTTACAGTGAATTCCGGCGCGCCGGAATCATTTGACTGAAGTGGCGGCGCCGGAGGAATGGCCCGACTCTCGCCGGGCAACCGAAGCAGCATACAACGGCTGCGTCGGTAGAACGAAACTACCATGGGTTTCGCCGCCTTCCGCCCCGCCCCTGTCCCCGCCGGACGTGCCGGGCGGGACTACTCTGCGGTTCAGCCAGCAGCCCACGGCCGCTCTTCCAGGAGGAACACCAGGTGCCGCAGACCGCCGACGACATGGACGCCGTCGCGGTGCGTACCTGGTGCTCACTGGCGCTGGAGGCGCTGGGCCGGGAGCGCGAGGCGATCGACGCGATCAACGTCTATCCCGTCGCGGACGGGGACACCGGAACCAACCTCTATCTGACGGTGGAGTCCGCGGCAGCTGCGGTCGAGGCGGTGTTCGCCGCCCATGGAACCGGCACGACCGTGCCCTCCCTCGCCGACTCGGTACGGGCCATGGCGCACGGAGCGCTGATCGGCGCCCGCGGGAACTCCGGCACGATCCTGGCGCAGCTGCTGCGCGGCATGGCCGGGGTGCTGGCCGACGGGAGCGGCGCCGAACAGGTCCGGCTCGCGCTGGCCCGGGCCGCCGCCGCCGCGCGGGAGGCCGTCGCGCATCCCGTCGAGGGCACGGTGCTGACCGTGGCCGGCGCGGCCGCCGAGGCCGCCGGGCGCACGGCGGGCGAACCGGGGGTCGAAGCGGTGGTGCGGGCGGCGTACGACGGGGCGTGCACGGCCCTCGACGCGACTCCCGGACAGCTTGCCGTCCTCGGCCGCGCGGGCGTCGTGGACGCCGGCGGGCGGGGCCTGGTGGCCGTTCTCGGGGCGCTCGTCGAAGCGATCTGCGGGGAGGCACCCGCCCGCGCGGCCCGGGTGACGCCCGACGTCGTCCCGGTGACCGCGGCCGCCGCCGACGACTGCGCGGAGGACGGACCGTCGGACGGGCCCGCCTTCGAGGTGATCTACCTCCTGGAAGCCGGCGACGATGCGGTCGACCGGCTGCGGACCCGGCTCGACGGGCTCGGTGACTCGCTCGTCGTGGTCGGCGGCGAAGGACTGTGGAACGTCCACGTCCATGTCGACGACGCGGGCGCGGCGGTGGAGGCGGGGATCGAGGCCGGCCGGCCGTACCGGATCCGGATCACCCACTTCGCCGCCGACCGGGTCCACCAGCACCGGAGCGAGCCGGCGCAGCGCGCCGTCGTCGTGGTGGTTCCGGGCGACGGGCTCTCCGGGCTCTGCGCGGAGGCCGGGGCGACCACGGTGCTCGCCCGCCCGGGGGAGCCGCCCGCAAGCGGCGAACTGGTCGACGCGATCCGTCGTGCCCACGCACGCGAGGTGGTCCTCCTGCCCAACGACGCGGAGCTGCGCCACACGGCGGCGGCAGCCGCGGACCAGGCGCGTACGGAAGGCATCCGGGTCGCTCTCATCCCGACCAGGGCCGCCGTCCAGGGCATCGCGGCGCTCGCCGTGCACGAACCGGACCGCAGCTTCGACGAGGACGTGGTCGCGATGACGGCCGCGGCCGGCGCCACCCGGTACGCCGAACTGGCCGTCGCCGAGCGGCAGTCGTGGACCATGGCGGGGATCTGCCAGGCCGGCGACATCCTGGGCATGATCGACGGAGACGTGGCGGTCATCGGCGAGGACGTGTCCGGCACCGCCCGGTCCGTACTCGACCGGATGCTGTCGGCCGGCGGCGAACTGGTGACGCTGGTCCTGGGCGAGGACCAGCCGGACAGCCTGGCCGAGGCGCTGGAGGAACACGTCCGCGAGGGGTACCTCGCGGTGGACACGGTGGTGTACCGGGGCGGCCACCAGTGCGCTCCGTTGCTGATCGGCGTGGAGTAGCACCACCGGGCACGCCCGGTGGTGAGTGGTCCCCGGTCCACCGCGCGCCGAGAGCCGCCCGCACGGTCGCGATCACCGGTCATTGCGGGACTCCGGGCCGTCCACCAGAATGCGGGCATGACTGGTGAACCGAGGTCGGCCGACGGCTGCACCGGGCACGGCACGACTCCCGAGCTGCGGGCCTCCGACCGGGACCGCGACCAGGTCGTGGAGATCCTGCAGGTTGCCGCGGGCGACGGCCGGCTCACCGCGGCCGAGCTGGACGAACGCCTGGACGCCGCGTTGTCCGCCCGCACCATCGGCGATCTTGCCGGGCTGACCGCCGACCTGCCCTCGGAAGGAATGCCCCCGCAGGCCAGGGAGCTGGTCCGGATCGACCAGCGCTTCGGCGATGTCGCGCGCACCGGCCGCTGGCTCGTTCCGCGCCGCATGGAAATCCGGCTGATGTTCTGCGAGGCGAAGCTCGACTTCACCGACGCGGTGATCACCCACAGCACCCTCCACATCGATGTCGACCTGCGCATCGGGGGCAACCTGACCCTGGTGACCAGGCCGGGGATCGAGGTCGACACCGACGACCTGGTGCGCAGCAGCGGCGAAATCAAGATCCGGCCCGTATCCGGTCCGGACACCCCCGTCACCCTGCGCGTGCAGCTGGCCGGGCAGTCCCGCGGGGGCGACATCGTCGCCCGGCCCCCGCGACGGACGTTCTCGCAGTGGCTGCGCCGCAGCACCCCCAGAGGTATCGGCCGCTAGCGCGGGTTCACGAACCCGCCTGAGCCGCCCGGGAGTTGGGCTCCGGCCGAGTGACCGCACCGCCCGGCCGATCCCGCCGGACGCGGAGCCCGGGGTCCCGGGCCCGCGTAGGCCCGACGGCCCTGGGCGGGTGCCGCGCGGAAGTGGGCTGCGGGGTCGCGAAGACGGTTGTGGCCAGGGGATCGCGGTGGTGCGGGCGACTTCTGTCAGTGGCGTGGTGTGCAATGGACCGCGTGTCTGCGTTCGACGAACCCCTCAAGAAGCTGCTCGGCGGTGCCACCGCGAAGGTGATGGCCGAACACCTCGACCTGCACACGGTCGGTGATCTGCTGCACCACTACCCGCGGCGGTACGAGGAGCGCGGCCAGCTCACCGCACTCGCCGACCTCCCGCTGGACGAGCACGTGACCGTCGTCGCCCAGGTCGCCGACGCCCGGGTCATGATGTTCAACAACGGTCGGGGCAAACGCCTGGAGGTGACCCTCACCGACGGCAGCGGGCGGCTGCAGCTGGTCTTCTTCGGCCATGGCGTGCACAAACCGCACAAGGAGCTGCTGCCGGGCCGCCGGGCGATGTTCGCGGGCAAGGTCTCCGTCTTCAACCGGAAGATGCAGCTCGCCCACCCCACGTACCAGCTGCTCGACGCCACGGACGCCGACGAGGCCACGGAGGCGGTGGACGCCTTCGCCGGGCGGCTGCTGCCCATCTATCCCGCCTGCAAGCAGCTCGACTCCTGGCGGATCGCCAAGGCCGTCGACACCGTGCTGCCCAGTGCCCGGGAGGTCGTCGACCCGCTGCCGCCCGCCCTGCGCGAGGGGCGCGGGTTCACCCCGCTGCCCGAGGCGCTGCTGAAGGTCCACCGTCCGCAGACCAAGGCCGACATCGCGGACGCCAGGGACCGGCTGAAGTGGGACGAGGCGTTCGTCCTGCAGGTCGCGCTCGCCCGCCGCAGGTACGCGGACACCCAGCTCCCGGCGGTGGCACGGAAACCCAGCCACGGCGGGCTGCTCGACGCGTTCGACGCCACACTGCCGTTCACCCTCACCGAGGGCCAGCAGAAGGTCTCCGGGGAGATCTTCGACGACCTGGCGACCGAGCACCCGATGCACCGGCTCCTGCAGGGCGAGGTGGGATCGGGGAAGACCATGGTCGCGCTGCGCGCCATGCTCGCCGTCGTCGACGCCGGCGGACAGGCCGCGATGCTCGCGCCGACCGAGGTGCTCGCCCAGCAGCACCACAGGTCCATCACCGAAATGATGGGTGAGCTGGCGGAAGGCGGCATGCTCGGCGGCTCCGACCTCGGTACGAAGGTGGTGCTGCTCACCGGATCCATGGGGACGGCCGCCCGCCGCCAGGCGCTGCTGGACCTGGTCACCGGCGAGGCCGGGATCGTGATCGGCACGCACGCGCTGATCGAGGACAAGGTGCAATTCCACGACCTGGGGCTGGTCGTCGTCGACGAGCAGCACCGCTTCGGTGTGGAGCAGCGCGACGCCCTGCGCTCCAAGGGCAAGCAGCCGCCGCACCTGCTGGTGATGACCGCCACCCCCATTCCGCGTACGGTCGCGATGACCGTCTTCGGCGACCTGGAGACATCCGTCCTGGACCAGCTGCCGGCCGGCCGCTCGCCGATCGCCAGTCATGTCGTCCCCGCCAAGGACAAGCCGCACTTCCTCAGCCGAGCCTGGGAGCGGGTCCGTGAGGAGGTCGAGAACGGTCACCAGGCGTATGTCGTCTGTCCCCGGATCGGTGACGACGCCGACGACGAGGCGGGGAAGAAGAAGAGCAGGAAGCAGGCGGAGGAGGACGGCGACAAGCGCCCGCCGCTCGCCGTCCTGGAGATCGCCGAACAGCTGGCCGAGGGGGCCCTCGCCGGACTGCGCATCGAGGTGCTGCACGGCAGGATGAACCCCGACGACAAGGACGACGTGATGCGTCGCTTCGCCGCGGGCCAGGTCGACGTCCTCGTCGCCACGACGGTCATCGAGGTCGGGGTCAACGTCCCCAACGCCACCGCGATGGTGATCATGGACGCCGACCGGTTCGGTGTCTCCCAGCTCCACCAGTTGCGCGGCCGCGTCGGCCGTGGTTCTGCCGCGGGCCTCTGCCTGCTGGTCAGCGAGGCGCACGAGGCGAGCCCCGCCCGTGCCCGTCTCACCGCCGTCGCCGCCACCCTCGACGGCTTCGAACTGTCCCGGATCGACCTCGAACAGCGCCGTGAGGGCGACGTCCTCGGCCAGGCCCAGTCCGGGGTCCGCTCCTCCCTGCGGATGCTCACCGTCATCGACGACGAGGAGGTCATCGCCGCCGCCCGGGAGGAAGCCGTCACGATCGTCGCCGCGGACCCGGAGCTGACTCGTCTGCCGGAGTTGCGCACCGCGCTGGACGCCCTGCTCGACAAGGAGCGCGAGGAGTACCTGGACAAGGGCTGAGGGACAGGGGCCGGGCAGGGGGAGCCTGGGAGCCGGGCCGTGAAGCCCCGGGGACGCGGGGGTGCCGCCGGGGCCCCCGGGCCCGAACGGTCCCGACGCCATATCGTGGGACGCACGCGCCCGTCCCTCCCGGCGGGCCACCCCCGACCCGAGGATGCAGACACCCATGACCCGCGTGATCGCCGGCTCGGCCGGCGGACGCCGCCTGGCCGTCCCGCCCGGCACCGGCACCCGCCCCACATCCGACCGCGCACGCGAGGGCCTCTTCTCCACGTGGGAGGCGCTGCTCGGCACCCTGGAGGGCATCCGTATCGCGGATCTGTACGCGGGTTCCGGCGCCGTCGGCCTCGAAGCACTCTCCCGCGGCGCGGCCCACGCCCTGCTCGTCGAGGCCGACACCAAGGCCGCCCGCACGGTCCGGGACAACGTCCGTACGCTCGGTCTGCCCGGCGCCGAGGTCCGCACCGGCAAAGCGGAACAGATCGTTACAGGACCGGCGCCCTCCGACCCGTACGACGTGGTCTTCCTCGATCCGCCGTACGCCGTCACCGACGACGATCTTGGCGAGATCCTGCTCACACTCCGTGCTCAGGGCTGGCTCACCGACGATGCCCTCGTCACCGTGGAACGGAGCACCAGAGGCGGAGAATTCAGCTGGCCCAAGGGATTCGAGCCATTGCGGGCCCGTCGCTACGGCGAGGGGACGCTTTGGTACGGTCGCGCCGCCGCTACGTGCGAAGACGCACGATGACCGCACCGGAGAGCGAGGGACTCAAGTTGCGCCGCGCCGTCTGTCCGGGGTCGTTCGACCCCATCACCAATGGACACCTCGACATCATTGGCCGCGCCTCGAAGCTGTACGACGTCGTACACGTCGCGGTGATGATCAATCAGTCCAAGAAGGGCCTGTTCACGGTCGACGAGCGGATCGAACTGATCCGTCAGGCCACCGCCGAGTTCGGCAACGTCCAGGTCGAGTCGTTCCACGGCCTCCTGGTCGACTTCTGCAAGCAGCGTGACATCCCGGCCATCGTGAAGGGTCTGCGGGCCGTCAGCGACTTCGACTACGAGCTGCAGATGGCCCAGATGAACAACGGGCTCTCCGGCGTCGAAACGCTCTTCGTGCCGACCAACCCCACGTACAGCTTCCTGTCGTCCTCCCTGGTCAAGGAGGTCGCGAAGTGGGGCGGCGACGTCTCCCACCTGCTGCCGCCGCTCGTCCACGAGGCACTCGCCGAGCGTCTCGCCCAGCAGTGATGCGCTGACAGTCCGTCACCAGGTGTCGGACGGGCGCCGACTGGCCGTACAGTCGTCCCCGTCCGTCTCCAAACAGCAGGTAGAGAGTGGCGAGCACACGGTGGACGTGCAGAAGAAGCTCGACGAGATCGTCGAAGCGGTCGGGAACGCCCGGTCCATGCCCATGTCGGCGTCGTGCGTGGTCAACCGCGCCGATCTGCTCGCCATGCTCGAAGAGGTGCGCCAGGCCCTCCCCGGTTCGCTCGCTCACGCGCAGGAGCTGATCGGCGGCCAGGAGCAGATGGTCGAGCAGGCCCGCCAGGAGGCCGAGCGGATCATCGAGACCGCCCACGCGCAGCGCGGCTCGCTGGTCTCCGACACGGAGATCGCCCGGCAGTCCCAGGCCGAGGCCGACCGCATCCTCGGGGAGGCCCGCCGGGAGGCCGACGAGGTCCGTGCCGAGGCCGACGAGTACGTCGACAGCAAGCTCGCCAACTTCGAGGTCGTGCTCACCAAGACCATCGGCTCCGTCGACCGGGGCCGCGAGAAGCTCCTCGGCCGCGGGCAGGGCTTCGACGAGCAGGGATACGAGGACCCGGACTTCGCCGAGGCCCCCGAGCGCAGCGCCGACCCGGAGACGCTCCGGCGCCGCGCCGACGACTACGTGGACACCAAGCTCGGTGCCTTCGAGGCCGTGCTCGCCAAGACCCTGGAGGCGGTCGGCCGCGGCCGGCAGAAGCTGCACGGCCGGGTCGCCACCGATGAGCTCGGGGCGCACATGGCCGCCCAGGACGCAGCGGGCGGTCAGGGTCACACCAGCGACGAGGACCACTGGGCCGGTCTCGCCGAGCTCGCCGCCCCGGCGCCGCAGCCGGCGGCCCAGCAGGTTCAGCCGCACTTCCCGGCGCAGGCGCAGCCGGGCTACGCGGAGGCGTACGGGTACCAGGAACAGCCCCAGCAGGACATGTACGGATACCAGCAGCAGCCGGACCCGTACGCCGCCTATCAGCAGCAGGGGTACGACCAGGGCCAGGCGCAGGGCTACGACCAGTCGCAGCTCCAGCCGCAGGGGTACGACACCGGCTGGCAGCAGCCGGTGCAGGCGCACCCCCTTCCGCCGCAGGGGGAGAGCGCCCTCGACGAGACCAGCCTGTTCGACACCAGCATGATCGACATCGAGCAGCTCCGCCGGTACGAGCAGGAGCGCTGACCGGACCGACCGGACCTGATCGGATGCGGTTCGTCGGACTGGCCGGCTCTGCCCGGCTCCGTCCCGTTCGGGAACGGAATCGGACCCGGTTGGGAGCAGGGTGAAGCGTCCAGTATCCTGGTTCTTCGGTCGCGCGTAGGTGTGCGGTCCCGGCTGCCCGCTTCGACTCCGATCCGGTCGGCCCTCCCACGGTGCGTGATGCGCCATGCATACGATTTCGAAAGCAGGAAAAGCCCTGAACGGCCACCTCGACCACCGCAACCCTCTCGTGTTCGATACGCACGAGCTGGGTCGGCGTCCCGGTGCCCTCCTGCGGCTGACCCGCTCGGTGGACGCCCCCAAGGACCTCGGTATCGACGGGGTCATCGGCGTACCTGAAGACGCACCCGTGGAGCTGGACCTCCGCCTCGAATCGGTCATGGAAGGGGTGCTTGTCACAGGCACCGCCCGTGCATCGGTCGAGGGGGAGTGCGTAAGGTGTCTGGAGCCGCTGCGCCAAGAGGTTGCGGCGGACTTCCAGGAGATGTTCTCGTACCCTGACGCCGACGACCGGGGTCGCAGCAAGCCTGCGGACCCGGCCGACGACGCCGAGGACGACGAGGACAGGCTCTTCATCGAGGACGGCCTGTTCGACCTCGAACCAGTGCTGCGTGATGCGGTGGTGCTCGCACTGCCGATGCAGCCGGTGTGCCGGGAGTCCTGTGCCGGTCTGTGTTCCGAATGCGGAATCAGGCTGGACGAGAACCCCGGTCACCACCACGATGCCGTCGACATTCGTTGGGCGGCATTGCAAGGACTCGCCGAGACCGTTTCGGACGGCGAGAAGGACAACATGGGCGGCGCCGAAGCGGGCGTCGACGAGAAGCAGGAGAAGTAGCCGTGGCTGTTCCGAAGCGGAAGATGTCGCGCAGCAACACGCGCCACCGCCGGTCGCAGTGGAAGGCTGCGGTCCCCACCCTGGTTTCGTGCGAGCGTTGCCAGGAGCCGAAGCTGCAGCACATCGCGTGCCCCAGCTGCGGCACGTACAACAAGCGCCAGGTCCTCGAAGTCTGAGCGGCTGGTGAGAGGCCCGATGTCTGAGTTGTCCCACGCCAAGAAGCAGGCAGACAACGTCAACACAGCCTCGTCCCACACGCTTCTGGAAGGGCGGCTCGGGTATCACCTTGAGTCCGCCCTTCTGGTGCGTGCGCTGACCCACCGTTCGTACGCGTACGAGAACGGCGGTCTTCCCACCAACGAGCGGCTCGAATTCCTCGGGGATTCGGTGCTCGGCCTGGTGGTCACGGACACGCTGTACCGAACCCATCCCGACCTGCCCGAAGGCCAACTGGCCAAGTTGCGGGCCGCGGTGGTCAACTCGCGTGCACTTGCGGAGGTGGGCCGCGGCCTCGAACTCGGCTCCTTCATCCGGCTCGGCCGGGGCGAAGAGGGCACGGGCGGCAGGGACAAGGCATCCATCCTCGCCGACACCCTTGAAGCGGTGATCGGCGCGGTCTATCTCGACCAGGGCCTCAGTGCGGCCTCGGAGCTGGTCCACCGGCTCTTCGACCCACTGATCGACAGGTCCTCCAACCTCGGTGCCGGCCTGGACTGGAAGACCAGCCTCCAGGAGCTCACCGCGAGCGAGAGCCTCGGTGTCCCCGAGTACCTCGTCACGGAGACCGGCCCGGACCACGAGAAGACCTTTACTGCTGCTGCTCGCGTCGGTGGTGTCTCGTACGGCACCGGCACCGGCCGTAGCAAGAAGGAAGCGGAGCAGCAGGCGGCCGAGTCCGCCTGGCGCGAGATCAGCGCAGCCGCGGAACAGCGGGCGGTCGCGGCCAAGGCCGCTGCCGACGCAGGGGTCACCGACACCCCTGCCGACCCGTCGTCCACGGACATCGCTCCGGCCTGACCCGGGAACCCCCCGGTGCCTCGTGCACCGGGGGGTTTTTCCTGTCCGGAACCGCCTGTCCCACCCGCCCCGAAGCGTTCAGCCTCCGAGGAGCCGCCCCGTGCCCGAACTGCCCGAGGTCGAAGTCGTGCGACGCGGTCTTGAGCGTTGGGTCACCGGCCGCACGGTCGGTGAGGTCGAAGTGCTTCACCCGCGCGCGGTCCGCCGCCACCTCGCGGGCGGCACGGACTTCGCGGCCCGGCTCAGCGGCAGCCGTTTCGGTACGGCCATGCGCCGCGGCAAGTACCTGTGGGTACCGCTGGACGACGTCTCCTCCTCGCTGCTGGGCCACCTCGGCATGAGCGGCCAGCTGCTCGTACAGCCGCAGGAGACCCCCGACGAGAAGCACCTGCGGGTCCGGATCCGCTTCGACGACGCCCTCGGCACCGAGCTGCGCTTCGTGGACCAGCGAACCTTCGGCGGCCTCTCGCTCCACGAGAACACCCCCGACGGGCTGCCCGACATCATCGCGCACATCGCCCGCGACCCCCTGGACCCGGCATTCGACGACGCGGCGTTCCACACCGCGCTGCGACTGCGCCGCACGACGGTCAAGCGGGCCCTGCTCGACCAGTCGCTGATCAGCGGCGTCGGCAACATCTATGCGGACGAGGCGCTCTGGCGCAGCAGGCTGCACTACGACCGGCCCACCGCGACCCTGAACCGCCCCAAGTCGGCCGAGTTGCTCGGCCACGTCCGCGACGTGATGAACGCGGCGCTCGCTCAGGGCGGCACCAGCTTCGACAGTCTCTACGTGAACGTGAACGGTGAGTCGGGCTACTTCGACCGGTCGCTCGACGCGTACGGGCGCGAGGGCGAGCCCTGTCACCGCTGCGGCACGCCGATGCGCCGCAGCGCGTGGATGAACCGCTCCAGCTACTACTGCCCGCGCTGCCAGCGACCGCCGAGGGGCTGAGGGCCGCCCCGCCGTTCCCGGCGGCGGGCGAAACGCTGTTCCTCCCGGCCCGCTATCCCGCCCGCGCCTCGTCGTAACGGCTGCGGGCGTCGAGCACCTCGGGCATCCGTCCCTCGACGAGCTGGATCAGCCCGAGCAGCCGGCCGGCGACCTCGCGGCCGAGCGGCGTCAGCTCGTAGTCGACCCGCGGCGGATTGGTGGGCTGCGCCTCCCGGTGGACGAGGCCGTCCCGTTCCAGTGCGTGCAGCGTCTGGGAGAGCATCTTCTCGCTCACCCCGTCGACCCTGCGGCGCAGCTCGTTGAAGCGGGCGCCGGCCTCGTACAGCGCGGTGAGCGTCAGGCTGCCCCAGCGTCCGGTGACATGCTCCAGGGTGCCGCGCGAGGGGCACTGCCGGGAGAACACGTCGAAGGGGAGCGGACTGTCGGTGCCTTCCCGCCCGGTGGTCTCGTCCATGGAAACAGCTTACGTCCGCGCAGTGCTCACTTCCGGAATGCGCTGTACAGGGGTAAGGGCCTCTGGCCGCCGGACGCGGCGGACTCGTAGTCTCCGGGCCATGGAATGGACAGCGCTGGTCGCCACAGCGGTGGGTGCGGTGATCGGGGTGGGCAGCACGCTCGCCACAGACCGAGTGCGTTGGCGACGGGACACGGGCGAGCGGGACAGGGAGACCCTGCGTACGGTCTCCGCCCAGTTCCTGGAGGCCCTGACCGAGGCGCGCGACGCCATAAGCGATGCCAGCCGATCGGGGCACCTGCCGGCGGATGAACGGGCCCGGCTCGCCCGCGCCGGCATCCTGGACCACGGCGTGCACTCGAAGCAGTACCAACTGGAGCTATTGGCCACACCGGAGGTGGCCCAGTCCGCCCGGGACGCCGCCTACCAATTGCTCCTCTACCGGGATGCGGTGGTCGCCGGACATCTGCGGGACGCCCCTGAGTGCACGCAGGTACGGCGTGCCTTCCGGGAAGCCCGCCAGAAACTCATGGCCGCCCTGCGGCGTTCACTGGCTCGCCCCTGAGGGCCTTGGAGCGCGGTGCCCCGCTCCTGCCCGGCGCAGGTCCGGGCTTTCACGGCCCGAGGCCGCCGACGGGCGACGCTCGCGAACGGTGCCCCGTCATACGTACCTGATGCCGTCGAGCGGGAGCCGCGGAGCCCGGCAGAAAGCGGTCCGGGCCGCCCCGGTGACCGATGGCGGTCCTGAAGCGGCCCGAGCGGGCGCCTGCGTGGCCGGACTGCGAAAATCTCAGAAGCCGAAGAAGTGACACGCCGGGTGCCCGACCTGTAGTCACGTAATCCATTAACGCTGTGACTTGCTGCTGAGCTGTCGGCAGTTGTCAGTGTTGGTCATCGTTGAGCGCCCTTCCACGGCCCTGAGACGGCCCCGGGAGGGCGCTCCGTGGTCGATGACATCCGCTCCAGGAGTTCGATCCGAGCCCGCTCCGGCTGAGGCCGTCGACCGGTGCGACGGCCGGACAGGGATGCTGGCGTACGCCTTCGTCCGGCGTCGTTGATGTCAGCCGTGGATGTCAGATGCCTTCTGGTCTGTAGCTCTAGTAGGGCATGGTCATGTGCGGTCCGCGACGGCGTGTCTTCTTGATCGGTCGTGTCGTTGATCGGGTGTGCTGAATGAGGAGTTGGCTGCGGTCCGGTGTGATCTGGAGGACTTCGCGGCGGAGATGTTCGAGCCGTTCGCGCGGGCGGATCAGCGACGGTGGGGCGGGGTCTATCTGCGGGGCCTGCTGCTGGACGGCGCGCGCAAGTCGGTGGAGCCGATGGCCGCCCGCCTGGGCGAAGACGGGAACCGGCAGGCCCTGGCCCACTTCGTCACGTCCAGCCCGTGGGATGCGGCGCATGTGCGGGCCCGGTTGGCCTGGCGCATGCAACCGGTCATCAAACCCACCGCGCTGGTCATCGATGACACCGGGTTCCTCAAGGACGGGGACGCGTCCGCGTGCGTGACCCGGCAGTACACCGGCAC
>NZ_JBHVWN010000087.1:0-5441 GCF_042882275.1 Streptomyces sp. NPDC058231
TCCCGCCCGCGCAGACGCCGCCCGCCGAACTCTCGGCTCTCCACGCTCGCGTCCTCGCACAGACCAAATCGGCGAGTTAATCATCTGCAAGCCCTTAGCTGGGGTCGAGCGCGGCCGCGATGCCCTCAAGGATCCCGACAAACTCCTTGGCCGGGATCTCGACCGTGAAGACCGCACCGGCGTCTTCGGGGTGGCTGAGCAGGTGTTCCTCACGCCAGAACGACAGCGTGATCACCAGGCTGTCCTCTTCGCGGAACAGGTGGGCCGTCACGTTGTCGGTGGTGGGCCCCCAGAGCAGGACCCGGAACCGGCCGCGCAGCTGGTAGTCGGCCTCGGGCTCGTCGTCGTCCCCCGCGCGCTGCACGAGACGCCGGTGTGTGGCTTCGGCGGACAAGCCAGCGAACGGCAGGGGGGAACCTTCGCCGGACCGCAGCCAGGCGACGGCGTCCAGCACATCGCGGCGGAACTGGGGGACGTACGCCATATTGTCGTCGCAGGTCAGCCGCCTTCCGGCTGCCCAGAGGTCGACCCGGCACAGTGGGCCTGGCTCGCCGACCTCTGCGCCGAACCTGGACTTGTCTCCCAGAACCACGTTCATGCCGGTGACCGTCGCAGGTTCAGCCCTTCACAAACAACCGAATACTTCGCCGGGCCAGTGGCTGGCGTGCCTCGGCGAAAATCGAACGGCCGCTGCCCCTGGTGACTCCCGAAGTGGTGAACATCTGCCGTCCGTTCTCGCGAACAAAGCCACGCCAGAGGCGGTCGACGTCGTGCGCGGTGGCATCGGGGTCGCTGTGCCACAGCCATAGCGGCCTGGGGTCGCGATTGCCGGGCAGGTGCTCGACCGCCAAATGGACCAACGTTCCCTCGACGATGGGGAGTTCGCCTTCGTGGTCAGCCCAGGAGCCGCGCCGGTCCAGCTTGGGGTGCAGGCGGCCCCAGCAGCGGGCGAGGACTTGACCGAAGCGGTCGTGGATGCCGGCCGACTCCTGGACCGGCGCCGGATAGGTCGTGGCCTGGGCCAGGCGGAACTCCGCTCCATGTCGGGGCGGGCGCCCGGGGTTCGTTCCGCGGCGCTTGCCGGCCGGGGCGCGCATCACCCGGTCGGCGCGGATGCGTCCCAGTAACCGCACCGGCTCCTCGCGCAGCAGCCAGGTCAGGCGCACGATGTCGTAGCCGGAGTCCAGGACGAACAGCACCGGCAAGTCCCCCGAGCGCCACTGCCCGGCTCGCTCCAGGCGGGCGACAAGGTCGCGGATCTGGGCGGCGGTGACCTCGGTGGGATCGTCCTCGGGCCCCAATCGCACCGCGTCCAGCGGCCCAGTCCACGAGGAGCGACCCCCGCCGAGGGCCGCCGCGACCTGGTAGGGCCAGCCCGGGATGGTCTGACGCACCCCGTCGCAGCGGCACGGACGGTGGCAGTGCAGCCGCGCGGGTGAGCATTCGGCATCCGGACGCGGCCACGCGGTGACGTCCAGCGCGATGGATATCTGCCCGTCCGTCCCGCGCGGCAGCCGCAGTCCGGCCAGCGCCATTCGAAGCCGGGACGCGTTGATGTGCCCCTGGGCCAGCGCGTCGTACATCGCTCCGTGCCCGCGCCGATGCACCCCCGAAAGCGAGAGTTCCGGCAGGGATGTCACCGGCCCCTCGGCGCACAGCACCGCGTCCATGAGCTCGAACAGAGCATCCGCCCGCAACGTCAGGCACTCGTACAGCTCACGGCGAAACCGGGACAACCCGGCCAGGGTCTCGACGCGCACGGCGCCGTCTTGCAGACTGTCCATCACGGCCTTTGGTTGATCAACGTGTCTCTTGGCGGAAACACATGATCAAGCAGAGGCCGTCCAGCTGTCAGGCGAACGACAAACCCCACCAAGAAATGATCTTGGCGGGGTTTAAAGCCAAGCTTAGCCTGCGCGTTTCACTTCGAGGCGCGTCCGGCTCATAAGCGAAAGCGCCTTCTGAACTGGGACGATGAGGCTTGTATAAGGCCTCCTTCGTACCAGCGGGAAGGCACAGCCGAATTCCGTCGGCCGACCCGCCCCCAAGAAGCCGGAGCGCAATCCGGCCCGGCCCTACCACGTGGATCTCTCCCGGGATCTCATCAAGTAGCATCCGCAGCACGAAGCCCCCCGCCCGCAATGGTCGAGGGGCAACGTGTGCCGGGCGCCGGCGCAGGAGACGACGGGCGCCAGATCGTCGTTACCAGTTCACGTTGGGCTTCCCGTTCAGGAACCGGTCGATGCGCTTCTCGGTCTGCGACGGCCCGACGTAGGTCCGCGTGTCGCCGACCACGGCGTCACTGCCCTTGACCGCACAGTCGGTATCACTGTCGTACACGGCCTGGTACATGGTCACCGTGTACGAGTCACCGTCCCCCTGCAGGACCTTCTTCACCACCCCGTTGTAGTAGCGCAGGCTGGTGCCCACATAGGACACGATCCGCACGGACTCCGTGGGGTAGGGCTCGACAAGCTTGTTCACGCGCAGGGTGGCGGCCTCGATGCGATCGGCCTCCGCCTGGAACACCGCGCCCACCTCCTCCCGGTCGATCGTGCCGGAGCCGTCGGTATCGACCGCGTCGAAGAGCTCCGACAGGAGCTCGGACCCCAGAAACTTGCCGTTCTCCTTGGTGTACGCGGTCAGCTCCTCCTTGGTGATCTGCCCGTCCCAGTCCCGGTCCGCGTCCTGGAGCCATCGGGCGAACTCGTGCAGCAGTGTCGAAGCCGTCGTCATGTGCGTTTCCCCTCTCGAAGATCATTTGCATGGAGAGGGGTGCCCCCCGGAGTGGCCACGTACACACCGGGCCATCCGATCGGGTGACCAGGCGAACACGCTCGGGAGTCGTCTCCTGGCCTGCGCGTTCAGCCCCAACCGAAACGCGCAGGCTAGGAGAACGCCTCCCGCATCTTCGCCTCGAAGGCGACCACCGGGGCTTCCTGGGCGTGCGCGGCCAGGTGGGTGTGGAACTCCCGCACGTGACCGACGATGCGCGGGGAGTCCACGTTTGTCGCCAGGTCCAGGGCCAGCGAGGCAGTGGAACACGCCTGGTCCAAGGCGCCGTTGCGCAGCTGCGTGGAGGCCAGCCAGAAGGCGTGAAAGGCGCGGCCGCGCTGCTGGTCGCGGTGTTCGCGGCGCAGGCCCTCGGCGATCAACGGCTCGGCCTGCCGGTGCTCGCCGAGCTGCGCGAGAGCGATGCCGGTGTCCACGATCAGCTTGGTCTCGTCGAAGTACCGCACCCACTGTGGGGCGCTGGCGTGGTCGGCCCGTTCGAAGTGCGCGCGCGCCTTGGCGATGGATCGGTGGCAGTCGCTGCCGGCGTGCAGTGTGGCGTGGGCGAACGCCTCCCGCATGTGCAGCATGGCCATCACCAGGTCCGGGCTGTCGGTGTCGCGGGCGGTGTCCTGTGCCGCGCACGCCAGCGCGGCGGCGTCAGTGGCATCGCCCTCATAGGTGGCCTGCAGGCTCATGCAGGAAAGGACGTTGGCGATGAACTGTCGGTCGCCGACGCTTTGGGCCATCGTCAGCGCCTGGGTAAAGTACGTGCGAGCGGTGCTGAACTGGCGGGCGTCGAAGTACGCCCATCCGGCGAGCCGGGCAAGTTCGGCGGCGAGCGTGAGCAGGCCGTGCCGTAGTGGGCTTTCACGGGTGTTGTCGATCAGCTGTTGGGTGTGGCGTAGCTGGCCGACGACTGCGGGGCGCAGAGCGGCGGGGCCGTGCAGGCCGTCGCGGCGCCAGTAGTCCTGGATCGATGACTGGATGGCGGCGAGGGTCGAGCGGGTCACTTGAGCGGCGTCGACCAGGTTGAGGATGCTGTCCAGATCGGCGACCGGGGTGGCCGGTGGTGGAGGCGCCGGTTGGGGCTCGGGTTCGGTGGGGGTGGCTTGGGCTGGGATCTCCCAGGGGCGGTGCGCGAGGCCGAGCATGGCGCCGGGGATGCGCAGCCCGTCTGCCACGCGTTCGATGACGTCGATGTGTGCGAGTTTGCGTCGCCCGGCCGCGATCTCCCCGACTCGGCTTGGGGTCATGCCGCATAAGGCGGCGATCCGCGAGGGGTAGATCCCGGCGCGGCGCCGCACAAGGGTGAAGATCGTGGCGAAGTCCCGTGTCCGGCAGGCCCGGATCATCTCGGGATCGGCGAGAAGCGCGGGTGGCAGCTCTCGTGGCCCTTCCGCCGCCGGCATCGGCGCCTCCTCGCCCGAGTCGCGCACAGTGAGGGGAATCTGACGCCCCGCAAGCTTACCCACGTTGGGTAATCACGTGGGCCTTCACGCAGATCCAACTGCGGCGGGACGCTCTCGGCACGCACCGCTTCGGCGGTGTGACCTCTTGGAATCCTCGACGGGGGCGACGCCCCCACGTAGGGGGAGCACTGTGCCCGCAATCACCATGCATGACGAGCCCACGGGCGACGGGTTGACCGCGCTGACGTGGGATCTGTGGCTGACGCCGTTCCCGAAGACGGTGAGTGAGGCCCGCCGGCAGCTCCGTTCGGCCCTGACCGGCTGGCAGGTGCCCGAGGAGGCGGTGGACACCGCCGTCCTGGTCACCAGCGAGCTGGTCACCAACGCCATCCGGCACTGCAGCAACGACCACCTGGTGCACCTGCAGGTCACCGACGACGGCACGGAGCTCTTGCTGGAGGTTTCCGACCCGAGCCGCAACCCGCCGCGGCCGGTGGTCCCGCCGACCCACGCGGAGAGCGGCCGAGGGCTGTTCCTCGTCCGTGCGGCCGCCTCCGAATTCGGGGCCCGGCACCGTGACCCGGTCGGCAAGACCGTGTGGGCGACCGTTCCCCGGACGCCCACCACCCCATGAACGCCGGTCCGGTGGTGCGCCCCCCGTCGCGCCGCCGGACCGGTCTTGGCCTGTACCCGTCGACGTCGAATGTGAGCCGTGCCGTGAATCCCGCAGCTGAGATGCCGTTCCGTGTGACCTTCGATCAGGAGCGCGGGCAGCTCGTGCTGATGATGACGTTCGGTGTGCAGCCGAGGCAGCGGGTCACCAGCGACCTGATCCCCAGCGCGGAGGCGGCGGCGGTCCAGATCGCGCTGAACCGGCACGAGGCGCGGATGCGGGCGCACCTGGCGGACGCGATCGCGGAGGCGACCACGCGGTTCCTGGGGGCGGACCCGCAGCGGCTGGAGGCTGCGGTGGCCGCGCTGTCGGACCCGACGTCGGCGGTGCCGATCGGTTCGATCCTCCGGGCGGGCGGGGCGCCGGCGGACCCGCGCACAGTGAGCCCATCAGGGCTCTGACCTGCAGTTTTTACGGGAAAAATCTTGCGGCCTAACCCGCATGAAGGTAAAATAAGGCTTTAGGAGGAGGGGAACCGCCCCTCTTCCTTCCAGCACCCGTCCCGGCCCGGCCGCGCCCCCGCCCGGCCGGGCCGGGTTACACGCAAAAGAGGGGCCAAGGAACCCGCCAGGAAAGCCCCCCCC
>NZ_JBHVWN010000087.1:5451-31780 GCF_042882275.1 Streptomyces sp. NPDC058231
AACACCCAATTTATGTAAAAATATGCTTTTGGGTGGGGGGCAACCCCCCCTCTTCGTCCACCCCCCAGCCCGTCCCGTCTGCACCCCCAAGGGGCCCGGACGGGTTCACCGGCAAAGGAGGGGACATGCAGCACGCTCTGATCGCCAGCCCGTTCATGGACGGGCACCTGTTACTGCGCCCCGGCCAGCACAACGGGCTGCGCCTGGGCGCCGCCCGCTTCAAGGAGCTGGCCGACGCCCACCCGAACACCCCGGTTCCGCAGTGGGCCACCGACGCCGTCCGCCAGACGTGGGGCCTGGACCTGGCAGACCGCAGAATCGGCCAGTCGATCCTGGTCCGCAAGGCGTCGCCGTACGGGTACGTCCGCGCGTCCTACGAGATCAACCTCGGCTGCAACTACGACTGCGAGTTCTGCTACCTCGGCGAGAAGCGGTTCGAGGGCATGAGCTGGGAGCAGCAGAAGCAGCTCCTCGGCATCGTGGCCGACGCCGGCGTGGTGTACCTGCAGATCACCGGCGGAGAGGCGCTGATCGACCGGCGGTTCCCGCAGGTGTACGCCTACGCCTACGACCTCGGCATGATGATGCAGGTCTCCACCAACGGCTCCCGCCTGCACTCCGAGATGATCCAGGACCTGTTCCGGGGACGTCCCCCGTACCGGCTGACGATCAGCGTGTACGGGGCCACCGAGGCGACCTACGACGCCATCACCCGCCGCCGCGGCAGCTTCAAGCGGTTCATACGCGGCCTGGACGCCGCCCGCGAGGCCGGGCTGCCGATGCGGATGAACGTGGTGGTGGCCAAGGAGAACCAGCACGAGGTCGCCGAGATGGAGGCGCTGGCCGAGAAGTACGGGCCGCACAACGTCTACGGCAACATGTCGCCGACCATCGGCGGCGACGGTTCGGTGCTGGCCACCCAGTCCATCCGGTACGAGAAGGCCCGCCGGGTCTTCAAGGGCTGCAACGCGGGCCACACCTTCTTCCACGCCGACCCATTCGGGCAGGCGTCGATCTGCAAGATCGGCCGTGATCCGCAGATCGACCTCATGACCGAAGGCGTGGAGGGTCTGCGACGCCTTGGTGGCATCGCGGACTCCCTGATGCTGCGCACCGGAGGCTGCTCCGGCTGCGCCTTGTCCGGCACCTGCCGGACCTGCAGGCCCTTGGCCAAGCTCTACCAGGAGGCCAAGGCGCCACTCGTCAGCTACTGCCAGCACGAAGAGAGGAACAACGCATGACCATCACGATGGTTGAGATCGGCAAGCGGCCGCCCGAGGCGACGGCCGACGCGGACGCGGAGAGCCTGCCGCCGCTGGGGGCCGAGCTCCCCGGCACCGTCGGCGACGACGAGGTGATCATCGTGGGCGACCTGGACGGGTTCCTGGAGGCCACGATGTGCAACTGCAGCGCGAGCGACGACAACCCGTACTAGGAGTCTGCGGGACGCCCCGGTGGTAGTTTCCCGCCGGGGCGGGCCCGCCCGATTCGTCCGATAGGAACGGCGCCACACATGTCCATGTCGCGCATCGACTGGGAGCACCTACCCGAGCAGGTCCACCATGCTGTGGAAGCCCACACCGGGCCGGTCATAAAGGCCGAGACCGTCTCGGGCGGCAAGAACTCCCAGATCGCCGCGTGCGTGTTCACGGCCGAGCAGCGCCTGTTCGTCAAGGGCATGCCGTCCGATCACCCGCAGCACCCCTCGCAGCAACGCGAGGCCGCGATCAACCCGTACGTGGCCCCCCGCCTGGCGCCCACGATCCTGTGGCGCGTCCAGGACGGGGGGTGGGATCTCCTCGGGTTCGAGTACGTCAGCGGCCGTCACGCCGACTACGGCCCCCGCTCGCCCGACCTGCCGCGCGTCCTGCGGCTGGCGGGCGAGCTGGCGCAGGTCGACACCCCGCCGGCGCACGTGGTGCGGACCGTCGAGCAACGCTGGGCGGCGCACGCCGACCCCGGCGCCGCCGAACGCTGGCGCGGCGGCCGGACGTTGCTGCACACCGACTTCGCGTCGCACAACGTCCTGCTCGGCGAGACGCGGGACTGGCTGATCGACTGGGCGTGGCCCACGGTCGGCCCGGCGTGGGTCGACCCGGTGGTGCTGATCCTTCGGCTGATGGAGGCCGGACACACCGCGGCGCAGGCCGACGCGGCATGCAGGGTCCTGCCGGCCTGGCAGGGCGCCGACCGTGAGGACGTGGCGTCGTTCTCCGCCGCGAACGCGCGGCTGTGGAAGAGCATCACCGAGCACGACCCCGAACCGTGGAAGCAGCACATGGCCCGCAAGGCGGAGCAGTGGTGCAGCTACTGGTCGGGACTGGACTGAATCGCTACGCCCCCGACCGCTGCGGGCGTACCTTACGAAGAGGGACGAGGCAATGAAGGGGATAGGCATGCGGCTGGTGTTCGAGGACAACGAGAAGTCGCCCATCCTGGAGCAGGCCGAGGAGGCCGAGGACGCGGGCAAGACGCTGCTGGCGGCGTCGCTGCGCGGCATCGCCGAGAACGGCATCGACCTCGCCGCCGACTGGGAGACCAAGCGGGTCGAGCTGTTCGCGGCGCACGGCATCGACGTGACCGGGAACGGCGGCGACGCCCGTGTCGCCTAAGCACACACCCGGCAGACGCGCGAAGGTGGCGTTCACCCCGGAGTGCGAACCCGGCCTGGCGAAGCTGTCGGTCTCGGACCTGGTGCGCCTGGACCGGGCGATAGTCACGGTCTCCATGGACCCGTCCATCGGAACCGAGCGGCCGACCCGTGAGGGCCACGTGCCCCTGCGGGAGTACACCGAGGGCACCACGCGCGTGATCTACCACGTAACGGTCCTCGGGGCGATCGTCATCGTCGCCTATTTCGAGGTCTGACCAGCCCCTGAACCGCCCCGCCTCCCGGCACCCCCGTCCGGGGGGCGGGGCTCTTCGTCGTCGAGGTGGCGTGAGCTGCGCGGCTCCGGCCGGTTGTCAGTGGCCCCGTTTACGATCCGGCCGTGGCAATCGACATCCCTGAAGACCTGATCGAGCTGGAACGTTCCGCCGTTGAGGAGCAGCGCAAGGCCCTCGCCGAGCCGTACACGGAGGAGGCGTGGGCGCCCTGGCGCGAAGCAGTCGAGACGTTCCAGGCCGCGGTGACCGCGCATGCTGAGGCGGCCGGGGTGTCGCGGTACGAGCTGGAGATGGCCGTGAAGCAGGCGGTCCTGCATCCGGAGCCGGAAGACGACTAGCGCGGCCAGTGCGAAGCCCCGCCGGCGCTGAACGGGCGGGGCAGGTCCGAGTCGCAGCAAGCAGCCAGCAAGCGGGATAAGGACGGTTCAACGGTAGCGGGCCGGCCGGACGTATCAGCCGTTCTCGGGTGGCCAGGACTTCAGCACGCGCCCGCCGTCCTGCTCGTCGGTGAGTGTGATCCGGGCGCCGGTGACGCCGCCGCGCTCGCCTATCCAGCGCGTGTACTTCCGCTCGGCCGTCGCCTCGTCGGACCACCAGCCGCGCATGATGGTGCGGGCACCGATCGTCAGGGTCAGGAGGTATCGGTCCACGGCGGCAGGCTCCGGCTCGTCGGTCCTGATGGTCATGGTGGCGCCCGCTTCCTGGGCTGCCTCCCGCAGTACGGCCAGCGTGTCTGCGAGCGGTGCGCGCGGGCCGCCGCCGCGTGGGGTGGTGGCGATGAGGCAGGGCATGCACCTGTCCAGCCAGCGGCGACCGTGCTCGGGTGTGGTCACGGCCCCGGTCGCTGTCGCGGGCTTGCCGCAGAGCGCGCACGGGTGGCTGCCGTCGAGCCTTTCGGCTCCGGCCCTGGGTGCCCATGGTGGGGCGGGGTCCAGCTGCGACGGGTCGACACCGAGGGATCGCAGCAGGTCAGCATCGATCATGCGTGCGACTCCTCTCGTCGGCTTCCGAACGATACGCCCCTTTATGGCGCCCAGACGCCCGCCGTACACTCGAACGTGTGTCCGATGTTCTCCCTCCCGACCTGCCTAGGCTCCGCACCCTGCGGACCTGGCACGCCATGTGGGTGGACCGCATCGACGAGGCGATCGCAGCGGCCGAGCAGCGGGAGAAAGAGCGGCAGCAGGGCAAGGAGCGACGCCCGCCGACGCCGGACTGGATAGTCGAGCTCAGCATCGGTGTAGGCGCCCGGCCCATCGAAGTCCATGTCGGCGGGTGCCACGCGGCGGGGAAGCGCCAGCGCGTCATCACTCGCGAGCAGGCCCTCGCCGCGCTCGCCGACGGGATGCGGGCCTGCATCCACTGCCGACCGGACACTGAGCTCGGGGTGCTGTGAGCAGCGCACCGCTGCACTCTGGAGGCATGGTCGCTGCTCCGATTGTCGTGCACCGGCCGTCTCCGACTGGAGGCCGGCGGGTTACCGCGTACGGACAGATCCTCGGGCTCGCTCACGATGACCGGGACCTGGTGGAGTTCCTGCGCCGGGCCGGGCTCCCGGATGCGGAGACGTTGATCGACGACCCGCAGATGGTCGAGTGGCGAGGCGGCCGCGCTCATCAGTGGGACGCGGCTTGACCCTCGCCAGTAGTGTCCGGGCATGAACTGGGGAAGCGCACGAGACTGGGTGGCATCGTGGAGCTGGGGGGACGCACCCGCGTGGGCGGGATTCGTGCTGGGTGCAGCGGCGCTGGTGATCAGTCTCCGGGCTCAGCGGGACGGGCGGAAGTCGGCGAATGCTGCGGTGGCTTCCGTCGAAGAAGCGCGCCTGTCGCGCATAGCTGCAGAACAATCGGCTGCTGACGGCCGACGGTCCGCCGATGCGGAGGAAGCCTCATTGGCCTTGGCGCGGGAAGCTATGCAGGCTGCGGCGGATGCTGCCCGGCCCAGAGTGGAACTGAGGATCGAGATAACAGGCTCACGGCGAAACCCGGGGCTCCGTCTGACCAATGTCGGCGACGGGGCAGCCAGCAACCTGCGTTTCACTGAGGACAGTTACAACCGGGTGGTCGGCTACCTGGACCCCGAGTTCGCCGCAGGACAGTCCGCTAGCTTCACATACTCGTCGCCCGCCAATCGGCCCGAACAGTTGTGGTTCACGTGGGATGGGCAGCCGGACCCTAAGCCGGTCCCTGTTCCGCCGCAGTCGTGGTGAGATGCCCAGGGCGAACGGGAGCAGCTACCAGGGGAGTTGTCCGCGCACAGCCCTACGCTCGAACGTATGAGCACTCCTCCGCCCTCTGAGGGGCTTTCGCTTGCCGCCGTCGCCCCCATCGTCGAGACGCGCATCCTTGTGGACACTGTCGAGATCTTCCGTCCCGGGGAGCCGGTCCTTGACCCGGACTCCGGCGAGTACCACCCCGGCCCGGACCAGATCATCTACACGGGGCCCGGTGCGATCTTCGCGTCCGGCGGGCCTGGCCTGGTCCTGTCCCTGGAGGGGCAGGCGTACGCCGACGACACCCGTAACCGCTACCGGCTCCTGACCCCCCTGGACGTGCCGCTCGCATCGCGTGAGGACCACGTGCGCGTCATCGTCGCCACGCAGGACCCTGGCCTGATCAACAGGGTGTGGCGGGTCCTGGACATCTCCGACGCCAACAGCCTCGCCGTCGTCCGTACGACGTGGCTGGACGAGTCCACCCAGACGACCGGGGTGTGAGCCGGTGCCACTGGATCTTTCGCAGGCCAGGGCTGACCTGGAGGCGCAGCTGAACGACACGGTGCGGATCTCCCGCACCGCCGGTCAGCCCGTCCTGGACCCGGTGACCGGGGAGCCCGGCCAGACCCCGACCACCGTGGTGTACGACGGCCCGGGTGCGGTGCTGTCCACGCACGGGCAGATCGTCCTGGGGCAGGTCCTCGGCCAGGACTGGCTGTCCGAGGGCTCCGCCTGGTACCGGCTGGTGACGCCTGTGTCGGCGCCGGTCGCGCTGATCGGCGACCTGGTGGAGGTCGTCACCGAGACGGGCGGCCTGGTCGGCCGCATCTGGCTCGCCGACGACGTCACCGAGGCGTCCACGGTGGAGATCTGCCGCTCCACCAGGCTGATGGAACGCATCACCACCGCGTCCAGCGCCATCTGACCTACGGCCTCTTGGCGGCCTCGCGCACCGTGCGCGGGGCCGCAGTGCTGTCCGCGCCCCTTCGTAGGCTGAACGGCATGGATGATCAGGTGCACTGGGTGCGGATTACTGCCGAACACACCACCGGGACCGTGGCCTTGGACGGCCGCGACATCTCCTCGAAGGTCTCCGGGTACGACCTTCGCCAGCGTGCGGGTCAGCCGGCGGAGCTGGTGCTGTTCCTGTCGCCCGTGGTGAAGGACGAGTTCGACGGCCTGGCGCGCGTGGCCGTCGGTGTCGCCCCGGACCCGGGACCGGCCGCCGCGGCGTTCTTGTCGGCGATCGACGCGGGCGAGCTGGAGCGCAACGCCCTGGCCCGGTACGACCTGCTGGACGGAGGGCCGCACGAGATGACCCGGGCGATGCTGGCGCTGCTGCAGGACTGGGCGTCCGGACGGTGGCAGCCGGAGGTGAGCGGATAGTGGCTACCCCCGGCCGCCCGGGCGGCGGCGCGTTCAGTAACGCGCCCGAGATCGCCGCGCAGCTGCAGGCCCGCGCCGCGCGGATGCTGCCGTCGGCGGTGTCCGTCGTACGGCACTACGCGATGCTGCTGGAGACGCAGATCAAGGCCAACGCGTCGGGCAGGCCCGGCCCGAACGCGCCGACCGGCGACTACCGGCGCTCCTGGACACATGAGGTGCATGTCACCGCCGACGCGGTGACGGCGATCGTCGGCACCGCCAAACCGCAAGGGCGGCGCCTGGAGTACGGCTACGTCGGCCCGGACAGTCTCGGCCGGGTCTACGCCCAACCCCCATACGCCCACGTCGGCCCGGCCGTGGAGACGATCAGCCCCCTGTTCACGGCTGCCATCGGGCGGATCGCCGACGGGAACCCGGAGTGAGCACCCCGACGGAGGACCTGCACAAGGCTGTCGCCGACGTGATGGCGGCCCACGGCTACGGCATGGTGTCGCGGCTGGCGTTCGTCGTCGAGCTCGTCGACGAGGAGACCGGCGACCTGGGGCTGCTGCGGGGAACGAGCCCGTCCGACATGCCGGCGTGGTCCGAACTCGGGCTGTTCCACTTCGCTATCGCGGACATTCAAGCCGTCGTCACCGCAGACCGGATGACGAACAACGACGAGGAGGACTAGATGAGTGTGTCGGGGCGCCAAGTGGCGCTCGCAGTACAGACCATGCTGCAGACGGCGACCGGCCGTTCCTGCGGGTACGGGACAGCGCCCACGGCGGCATCCGTGCCGACGGGCAACACGATCCCGTACTGCGTTCTGTACGAGCTGGGGCAAGTCGCCGGCCTGGGCCCGTCGTTCGGGGACAGTGACGCCGATGCGCGGGTGCTGCTGCAGGTGTCGTCGGTGGGCCAGACCGCCGAGCAGGCGTCCTTGCAGGCCGACAAGGCCCGGCAGGCGTTCCTGGCCCGGGTGCCGGGAAGCGGCCAGTACCTCAATCCGATCACCGTGACCGGGGCGACCGTGATCGGCCGGGAGCTCGACCGGGAGGAAGGGACCGGTGTCGTGAGCTCCACCTACACTTACGTTCAGCGATTCGTCCTGACGGTTTCAACCCCGAACAGCTGACGCCTGATCGCACCTCACCGCGGAGGCCCCTGCGCGGACGCCCGGCCACACCGGTACGGGCTGCACCCCTGGTTCGCAGTCCTGCGACCTGTTGGGGACGGGCCTCCATTGCCGGAGGCCGGGGTCCCCGGAGAGTGAGAACCCCCTTGGGTACCACCCAGCAGCGGTTCATGCGCCGCGGCGTCACGAAGATCTACTTCCTGCCGGAGATCGCCGCGGCGACGAACGTCCCGACCCGCGCGGAGCTGACCGGCGGCACCGAGCTGTCCGGCGCGATCTCCGACATCGCGGGCTGGTCGCTCGGCAACAGCCCGATCGACACCCCCGACATGGGCTCGACGCTCACCACGTCGATCCCTGGTGAGGACAAGGCCGACGCCTCGACCCTGACCTTCTACGAGGACAAGGCCGGCGACACCATCGAGACCCTCCTCAGCAAGGGCGAAGAGGGGTACGTCGTCATCCTGCGCAAGGGCGACGTCCCGGCGTCGAAGTCCATGGACATCTTCCCCACCCGTGTCGCCTCGCGCGCCCCGGCCTACTCCGCCGGCAGCGACCCGGCGAAGTTCACCGTGACCTTCGCGGTGTCCGACGACCCGACGCTCGACGCCGCCGTCCCGGCGACTACCTGATCCGGGGGGATCCGCATGACCACGAACACCACTGCCCAGCCGCCGGCCGCCGCGGTTGCCAAGGACGCCCACTGGTCGGCGAAGATGGCCCGCCTGCGGGCCCGGAGGCTGCCCGAGCGCACCCTGTCGATCTGTGACGACCAGGACGCCAAGACCGCTGTGACAGAGGCGGCCCTGGCCCTGGCCAAGGCCCGCGCCGGGGCGCTGGCCGAATGCACCGAGCAGGGCATCCGCGAGGAGCAGCGCGACGCCTGGGTGGCGTCGAACCCGCAAGTCCTCGCCGCCGACGCCGGACTGGTGAAGGCGCAGGGCGCCCTCGCGGACGCGACGATGACCCTCACCTTCCGGGCCGTGCCCCGGCCGGTGTGGGAGCAGCTGCTGCGCGACCACGCCCCCACTGAGGCGCAGGCCGACCAGGGCATGGAGTACAACGTCGACACGTTCCCCGCGGCGCTGATCTCCGCCTGCCACGTCGAGCGTGACGCCGACGGGGCGGAGGTCGAGGGGATGAGCGCGGCCGACGCGCAGGAGCTCCTGGACACCTGGGCGGACGCCGAGGCGAAGGCCCTGTTCACGGCCGCTCTGGTCATCAACCAGACGCTGCGGGCGGACCTGGGAAAAGGCTGATCTCTGACCCGGCTTTCCGGGCGGAGATGGAGCTATGCCACACCTATGGAATGGCGCACAGCCAGTTCACGGGGGCCGGTGACGGCCGCTGGTCGGCACTGGACCGGGCCAAGGCCCTTGCGTGGCTGGCGTACAGCCGCGCGGTGTGTACGGGCTGCGGCACCAGGGCGGATGAGTGGAAGCCGGATCTGGGCGGGGACCGGTTCGCGTACGTGGCCGATGCGAGCACCTGTCCGGGGTGCGAGCTGCTGGAGATGGAGCGGGAGCAGGTACCGGACGGACCGGATGGACGCGGGGTCAAGATCGGGCTCACGCCCAGACGGGAGCAGTAGGTGGCAGGCAGTGCCTACAACCTGTACGTCAACCTGCAGGCGACAACAGCCGGACTGACCAACGGTCTGCGATCCGGTGCCGGGCAGCTGCGCCAGTTCGACGGGCAGCTGCAGCAGGTCAACCGCAGCCTGATGGAAACGTCGACGGCGACGCAACGTCTGGCCCGCCTGCAGGCGTCCGCCTCGGTTGATGCGGTCCTCGGGCAGACCCGTGTCACGGCCGCCGTGCAACGCAGCCAGGCCGCACAGAATGCTGCCGCTGCGGCAGCCGAACGCAACGGCCGGGCACAGGCTTTGGCGGCGAACCTGGCAGCGCGGGCGGAGACCGAGCGGGCGGTAGCGGTGATGGCCGGCGAGCGTGCACTGCGCGCGCAGGCCCTCGCTCAGACCATGGCCGCCCGCGCCCAGGCCACTACCGGCCGGGGTGCGCTCGCCGCACAGAACACTGCGGCCGCCGCCGCCCGGGCGGCCACGCAGGCCGCGCAGGCGCAGACGCTGCAGGAGGGGCGGGCCGCCGCCGCGCAGGCTGCGGCCGCTCGTGGTGCGGCCCTTTCCACCCGGACGCTGCAGGCCCGGCAGGCCGCCGACGCCACCGCGCTGACGGCGGTTGCCGCACGGTCGGAGGCAGAGGCGGCAGCGGCGCAGCGTGCGGCAGCGAACGCGGCCGCCGTACGTCAGGCGCAGGCCGCTGCGGATGCTGAGGCCCGGGCCGCCACACAGGCCCGCGTCAACGGCTACCTGAAGACCGGTCTGGTGCTGACGGCGGTCCTCGGTGCCGGTGTCGCGCAGGCCATCGCGCTGGAGAAGCGCATGGCCAACGTCATGACGATCTCCCAACAGATCAACCAGTCGACGGTCGGGTCGTTCACCGACCAGATCGTCGACCTGTCGAAGGACTTGACGCAGTCGTCGAACCAGCTCGCCGACGGCCTGTACCAGATCGTCTCCACGGGCTTCGACGGCGCCGACGCCATGACGATCCTCGGAGTGGCGGCGAAGGGCGCCAGCGCGGGCCTGACGACCACCGAGGCGTCCTCGCGGGCCCTGCTGGGTGTGCTGAAGGCGTACGGCCTGGGCGCGGGCGACGCCGCCAACGTCATGGACATCATGTTCCAGACCGTCAACAAGGGCGTCATCTCCTTCGAGGAGCTGGCGCAGAACCTTGGTGACGTGGTGCCGATGGCGGCCGCCGCCGGCGTGGAGTTCGACGACCTGTCGGCGGCGTACGCGGCGATCACCCTCACCGGTATCCCCGCGGCGGAGGCCGCGACCGCGCTGAACGGGATGATGACGCGGATGATGGCGCCCACCCGGGACCTGAGCAACGCGATGCGGGAGCTCGGGTACGACTCGGCGGCCTCCGCAGTGCAGCAGGACGGCCTGTACGTGGTCGTCAACAAGCTGACGAAAGCAACGGGCGGTTCGTCCGAGGCCATTACCAAGCTGTTCGTCGACGTGCGGGCCACCCGCGCGGTGCTGGCGCTGGCCGCCAACGACGGCAAGAACTACGCCGACACCTACTCAGGGATCGCGAACGAGGTGGAGCGTGCCGGGGCCACCCAGCGGGCGTTCCAGATGCAGATGGACACCACGTCCGGGCAGTGGCAGATGTTCGCCAACCGCAGCAAGGCGCTGGGCATGGACCTGGGGCGGGCGCTGCTGCCGGTCCTGCAGGCCGTCGGCGAAGCCGTGTCGGTGTTCGCCGGGGCTCTCGCGGATGCTCCCGGCCCGCTCAAGGAGATCGGTGCGGGTCTGCTCGCGGTGACCGCCGGGGGCATGCTGGCCCTTGTCGCGGTCTCCAAGCTGACGGCCCAGTGGGGGGAGTTCCGGGTCGCGCAGGCGGCCGCGCGGGCGGGCCAGTCGGCGATGCCGGCGGTCCTGAGGGGTGCGGGCCTGGCCGTGTCGGGCCTCACGGCGCTCCTCGCGGTCGGTGTCATCGCGTACTCGGCGTACTCGGCGTCGAAGCAGAAGGCCAAGATGGCCACCGATGACCTGGTGGAGGCCCTACGTGCGGAGCACGAGCAGGGCGACGAGGGTGCGGGCCTGCGGGCCCTGACCGAGTCGCTGACCAAGTCCGATGACGCGGCCAAGCTCAAGAAGGCCGGCGTCGACATGACCGAGGCGCTGGACGCCATCACGAGCGGCGGTCAGAAGCTCGCGGACCTCAAGGCCAAGCTGTGGAACGACAACTCGTTCGTCACGGTGGACACGTCCGAGCTGGTCAGCTCGGTGCTGACCCCTGCGGGCAGCGATGCGATGGACGTCCTGGATGAGCAGCACGGCATCTGGTCGAACGCGGTGAAGAAGCAGGCCGAGCTTGCCGCCAACATGGACATCGTCAACGCGAAGGTCAACCAGGCCAAGATCAACGCATCGAAGACCTGGTCTTTGGAATTCCTGGTGCCGCCGGGCCAGGACGGGCTGCCGAAGTACACCGACGAGATGAAGGCCATGGCGCAGGCCCTGGGCGGCATCGTCGACCCGGCCAAGGCGTGGTCGGCGGCACAGGACAAGGTCGCCAAGTCCAACAAGAACGCGAAGGCGACGCTCAAGGACTACATGGACCAGCTGCAGAAGCAGCTGAAGTCGCAGCGGGACTTCCAGAAGAACCTGTCGGAACTGGCCATGTCCGGGTACACGGGTCTGACCGACCATTTCGCCAAGCTCGGGGTGAGTTCCGCCCCGATCCTGGACGAGCTGGTCAAGCAGCTAGGCAAGGGCAAGACGAAGGTCGCCGACGAGCTGGAAGGCATCATCTCCGAGTCGTCGTCCCGGTCGTCGGAAGCGTTCCGTGCGGGCCTGGACCAGCTGCCCGCGATTGCTGCCCGCTACGGCAAGAAGACCGCGCAGGAGTTCGCCGACGCTGCAGAGACCAACGATGCGGGCAAGTTCGGGAAGGTCCTGCAGGAGATGGCCGTCTCCGACATGACGCGGGCGGTGAAGAAGGGCAGCGCGGCGGCCAAGGTACAGATGCAGCGCGGCATGGGCCTGCTGGCGCAGGTCGCCGCGACCAAGGGTGCGGACGCGGCAACCGCCCTGCAGCAGAGTCTTCTGTCGGGTGATGTGAAGGGCGCCATGGGTCAGCTGCAGGCGATCTGGGGTGCGGACCTGCCGATCAGCGAGGAGGACCTGAAGGGCGTCGCCGGCGCGTTCAAGACCGCGGGCAAGCAGTCCCTCACCGAGTGGACGGGCATGCTGACGCTGATCCAGCAGGTCGCCAAGACCAAGGGCAACGCAGCCGCCATGGCCCTGACGACGGCGCTGCTGTCCGGCGACATGGCGGCCGTGCAGACGCAGTTGGACTTGATCGGTGCGAGCGTGCGGCAGATCCCCGGTACCAAACAGATCTCCGTTTCGGTGAGCGCCCCGAAGTCGGTGACCATCCCCGTGTACCTGTCCCGCAAGCCCACGTCCTGGGACAAGGACGCCAACGGTGTCCCCGACAGTGTCCAGGCCCAGGCGCGCGGCTCGGTCCTCGACTTCTACGCGGACGGTGGCGTACGCCGACCGGCCGGCGAGCAGCACGTCGCGCAGATCGCACCGGCGGGCAGCTACCGCATCTGGGCTGAGCAAGAGAGCGGCGGGGAGAGCTACATCCCGCTGTCGCCCACAAAGCGCACCCGCTCGCGGGCCATCGCCGAGGAGACGGTGCGCCGACTGGGCGGCAAGGACATCCGCTGGTACGCCGATGGCGGCCTGTCCGGGTGGTCGTACGAGCCGGCCGGTGGCTCCGGGGGCCTGTTCTCCCTGTCGGGGATCGGCTCGGACTCCATGAACAAGAAGGGCAACGCCCTGGACCTGGGCAAGTTCGCGTCGAACCTGCGCAAGAGCGTGGCGGAGGCGCAGCGTTGGCGCAGGGACCTGGCGAAGGTGGCCAGCCGCGCCGGCCAGGATGTTGCCGATGCCCTGGAGGAGATGGGTGCCGACGGCGTCGACCTGACCCACAAGATGGCCACGGGCAGCACGAAGTACGTGCGGGGCATGGCCAAGGAGCTGGAGAAGCTGGCCGCGACCGCGAAGGCGTCGCTGTCGGAGTACACCGGCCAGCTCGGCGGTGCGGCCAAGCAGACGGCCGCGTTCCAGCAGAACCTGGCGAAGCTGGCGGCCTCGGGTTACGGAGACCTGGCTTCGCGGCTCGCGGAGCAGGGCGACCAGGCCGCGATCGACCTGGCCGCGCTGGCCGTCAAGAGCAAGTCGGGTGCGTCGAAGGCGAACTCGGCGTCCAAGGCGGCTTCGGCGACGCTGTCCGATCAGGACCTCGCGGACCTGCTGACGATCATCTCGGCGATCAAGTCGAGCAAGACCGGCCTGCACCAGGTCGCCGATGCCACGGAGCTCGGCGAGGACCGCATCATCGAGGTCGCCAACGCGGGCCTGTCCCGGCTGAAGAAGGCGCTGGGGTCGAGGGCCACGAAGTTCGTCGCCGACCTGGGCAGGGCCAACAAGGGCCTGTCGTACGCGCAGGGCGGTGTTCTGACACCCGGCCTGTACGCGACGAGCAACGGCCTGGTGCGGTTCGCGGAGCCCAGCACCGGCGGTGAGGCGTACATCCCTCTCGGGCAGTCGAAGCGTCCGAACGCGACGGCGGTCCTCGAGGACGTCGCCCAGCGGTTCGGCTACACCCTCACCGCGCAGGGCGTGACGGGCCCGATGCGGATGGACGCCCGGCCGGCCGGTGGGGTGCAGGTCGTCGTCGTGAAGGAGCAGGCGGGGCCGCTGATCGGCCAGATGCCTGTGACCGTCACGTCCGGTAGTGGCGGCCGCGGGGCTGCGCAGGAGATCGGCGCGGAGGTGATGCGGCGCCTTCGTGCCGCGCAGCGAGGAGGCAAGCTCTGATGGCAACCCTTGGGGACTACCAGTACGACGTCGGCGGCCTGGTGATCGGCAAAGGCACGCTGGTGCCGGTCGGCGAGGTCAGCGGTCTGGCCGCGCCGGAGCTGCGCACGGCCGACGTGGACAACCCGACCGATGACGGGGGCTTTCCGGGCGTCGACCTGTTCGGGACGCGCACCGTGTCGATCGAGGCCGGTATCCGCACCCCCGACGACCCGGGGGCCGCCCTGGATCTGCTGGCCCGCCTGCAGCAGGTCACCGGGACGGACGGCACGCGCCGCACGGCTGGTGCGCTGGCGGTGCTGCGGGCCAAGCTGCCCGGCCGGGACACCAAGCGCCTGTACGGCAGGTGGCGGCGGGTGGAGACCGCGACGATGGCGCAGGCCGTCCACGGCTGGATCCCGTTCATGCTGGACTTCGCGGCGACCGACCCGCGTTGGCACGCGGACGACTCGCAGTCGCTGGTGCTGCCCCTGGACATCAGCAACGACTCGCAAGGCTTCACCGCCCCGCTGATCGCCCCGATCACCACAGGGGTGTCGCACCCGGACCAGCGGCCCGGGTGGGTCCTGAACTCCGGTGACGTGGCGGCGTGGCCGACGGTCCGCATCGACGGGCCGGTCACCAACCCGAAGGTGTGGGTGGTGGAGACCGGCCGCTACCTGCAGCTGCAGATCACCCTCGGGGCCGGGGAGCACATCGACATCGACACCCGGCCGGGCACCCGCTGGGTGCTGCGCAACGGGGGCAACGCGGCCCCGGCCCTGACGGCGGGCAGCCGCATGGACCTGTTCCAGATCCCGCCAGGCAAGAGCGAGATCCGCTGGACCGCCACCGACTACACGAACACCTGCCGCCTGACCCTGTCGTGGCGCGACGCCTACACCGCCCTGTGAGGACACCCCAATGACGCTGATCCAACCCCCGATGATGGTCACCGGCGGCACGCACCCCGCCCGCACCATGCGCATGATGATCCGCGACCTGTCCCGCGGGTCGCAGGGCGTGACCGAGTACAACGACCTGAAGGTCACCCAACTGACGACGCCCGGTGCGGGCGTTCAGATCGCCGACGGCTCCGGCGTGATCCGGGGAGCCGCCTCGGGCCAGGGCTCCTACACCCAGTACAACGTCGGCTCGGCGACGGTGAACATCGCCCCGACCGGGGCGACCGGGCGCACCGACATGGTGGTCCTGCGCGTCCTGGACCCCGACTACGAGGGGCAGCTGAACCCGGCCTCCGACGACATCGGCTACTTCTACGTCGTCTCCAACGTCAGCAGCACCGCGACGCAGCCGCCGGCAGGCATGACCGCGATCCCGCTCGCACGGATCACACTGGGACCGAACACCGCCACGGTCACCGACGCGATGATCACCAACCTGCGGACCATCGCCAACCCGCGCCGGGACCGGCAGATCTACACCGCCTCCCCGAGCGCGGACCAGAACTATTCCGGGAACAAGGACGGCACGTACGTGTCGTGGCCGACCGCGGCCCGCTGGAACATAGCCGTGCCCGTGTGGGCGGTACGGACCCGCATCATCTTCACCGTCGCCGCCACCCAGGTCATGAACGGCAGCGTGTGGGGGCACGCCGCGTTCAAGCTCGGCACCGTCCAGAGCCAGGGCATCAACTTCGACACGGGCTCGTTCACAGGCGGCGACCGCAACCAGCGCATGAACCTGATCTCCGCCGACACCATCACCGTGCCCTCCGCGATGCGCGGCACCACGCAGCTGCTGCAGGCCATGATCGCCATGGACAACGCGGCCGCCGGAACGCTGCAGGTGGACACGGCCACGACCGCCATCGCGGACGTGGAGTTCGAGGAGGGCGTGTTCTAAGCGTGCACTCCTACCGCTATCTGACGTGCAGCGCGCTGACCGGGCAGGTCCTGGCATGGGACCTGCCGCTGTCGGATGTCTCCTACGGCCCCGAGCTGAACGGGCCGGGGAGCCTGACGGCGACGCTGGAACCGCACCTGGCGCATGTGCTGGGCTCCATGGTCGACCCCGGCAACACGATGCTGTTTGCCGAGCGGGACTCCAAGCTCATGTGGGGAGGCGTGATCTGGCGGGCCGAGCCGGAGGCCGGCCGGTACCCGATCGAAGCCGCCGGGTTCACCTCGTACCTCGGGCGCCGCCACGACCTCCACGGCAACTTGAACGCGCGCGGCCCGTACACGTACGGCGACCCGTGCAAGCTGATGCGGGACGTGTGGGCGTACTGCCAGGAGCAGCCCGACGGGAACCTGGGCGTGCTGGTCGACGCCACCACCTCGAAGGCGAAGATCGGCACCCCTGAGGAGCCGTACGCCTCCGCATGGTGGGAGACCCGCACCCTCGCGGACCTGATCGTCGACGCCGTCGAAGCCGACGGCGGCCCGGAGTGGACCGAGCAGGTCGAGTGGGCGGGAGACGTGCCGCGGCGCCGGTTCCGTATCGGCTGGCCGCGCCTTGGTACCCGCCGCACGGACGTGTCCTTCACCACCGGCGTGAACATCGCTGTTCCCGAGCCGGTCATCTACGACGGCGACACCTACGCGCAGGTCGTCGTCGCCCTCGGCTCCGGTGAGGGGCGGGCGCGGCTGCGCGCGATCGACGCCGTGCGTGACGGGCGCCTTCGCCTCGAGGAAGTCATGGACCTGCCCGCGGTCAAAGGCCAGGACCAGCTGGCATCGCGGGCCCGCACCGAGCGGATCGCCCGCCAGATACGTGGCGACATCCCGGAGATCGACCTCATCGACCACCCCGCCGCCCGCTTCGGCTCGTTCGCGGTCGGCGACGACGTGTGGGTGCAGGTCCACGACCAGTGGACCGACTACGACGGCTGGGCGCGGGTGACCGGATGGACGCTCACGCCGGCGCAGGGGGACCAGCAGGAACGGATGACGGTGGGCCTGGCGCGCGCCGACTCCTTCACTTACGGAGGCTGACCCTTGGCTGACACCATCGCCGTTCTGGCGGGCAGGATCGCCACACTGGAACGGCTGGTGCGGGACCTGTCCCGTACCAGCCGCCTGGCGAACTCCTCGATCGAGAACGGCGCCATCACCGTCTACGACGACGGCGGAGACCTGCGCGGCAGCATCGGCCTGCAGCCGGACGGCACCCTTGCGGTCGCGGCCGTCAACGGGCCCCCGCCGCCCGTGCCGGGCGCGCCCACCATCACCTCCGTCCTCGGCGGTGTCGCTGTGGTCTGGGACGGCTCCTTCGCCGGTGGTACCCAGGCCCCGGCCGACTTCGCCTATGTGGAGGTGCACTCCTCCACCGCCCCGGACTTCCCCGACGACGGCTCCCTGTTCTCCGCGTTCTACTCGGCGCAGGGCGGCACGATGACCGTGCCGGCGGGAGGCCCGGTGTGGGTGCGTCTGGTGTGCGTCTCGACATCCGGTGTCGTCTCCGACCCGTCCCCTGTTGCGGGACCGGCCGGGCCGACGCCTGTCGTCGCGCAGGCCGTCCTGGACGGCATCATCAGCGAACTCGCGCTCGCCGACGACGCCGTCACCCGCGCGAAGATCGCAGCTGCAGCCGTCGGCAAGACCGAGATCGCTGACGGCTCGATCACCACACCGAAGCTGGTCGTCGGAGAGCTCAACGGCGACCGTCTTGCGGTGGGGACCATGGCCGCCAACGTCCTGATAGCCGCCAGTATCACCGCCGCTCAGATCAAGGCCCTGAGCCTGACCGGCGACCTGATGGCGGTGAACACGCTCACCGCCGACAAGTTCGCGGCGGGCACCATCACGGCCGCGTCCGGCGTGATCGCCTCCATCGACGCCAGCAAGATCGTCACGGGTATCTTCGACGCGTCCAAGGCGACCATCAAGAACCTCGACGCGTCCGCGATCAACGCCGGGACCATCAATGTCGACCGGCTGTCGGTCGGGCTGCAGGGGCAGGTCGGCCAGAAGTTCTACGACTTCGGCGACCAGGCCTCTAAGTGGAGCGAATCCGGGGCCGGTTCCATGACCACCGTCGCGGTCGCCGATGCCCAGTCCGGCGGCAGTGTGATGCGGTGCGTCGGCTACATCGCGGCCGGATACCGGCCCGACATCAAGATCCCGTTCGATCCGGGCGTCACCTACCGGGTGAGCGCCCGGGTCCGCCAGACCGTCGCCAACAGCACGCCCGGCACCAACCAGAAGTTCTACGCGGGTGTGGCGGGCCTCGCCGCCGACGGCGTGACCTGGGTGAACCTCACGGGCGCGAACTCGACCTCCAGCCAGTTCTTCGTGGCGGCCAACGCCCAGGACCAGACGGCCGGCGCCGGGTGGGTGACGTACACCGGCTACATCAAGGGCACTTCCACTGCCCCTGTCGGCGGCGTCAAGCCGAATGCCAACGCACCCGGCCAGTTGCACGCCAACGTCCGGTACATCACCCCCATCGTGTTCGTGAACTACACCGGGGGCAGTGGGACCGCCGAGATCGACATGTTCGCGATCGAGGTCGTGGAGATGGGGGCGCTCACGGCGAGCAACGTCGTAGCGGGGGCGATCGACGGGCAGGTCATCACCGGCGCCACAGTCCAGACCGCGAAGTCGGGCGCGCGGCTCGCGCTGTCTGGCAACCGCTTCTTCGCCACGGACGCCACCGGCAAAGTCCTCGCCGAGATCGTGCCGGACGACGGCAGCGGGCGCAGCGCCTACTTCACTTACGACACCCGGCTCGGCCTCAACTACTACGCCGGGTTGACGGCCGGCGACGTCCGCTTCGGCATCTCGGGTCAGACCGACCCGCAGGAAGAGGCGGGAGTGCTGTACTCCTTCCTGGGCGGGGGCCTGTACGAGCTCCTGCTGCGGAGCGGCAGCGACCTGGGCAACTCGGCGGCGGAGATCAATCTGTACTCCGAGACGGGGCCGGTCGCATCCGACTCCGAGATCGTCCTGAGCGCGGACAAGATCACCGCGCCAGGGCGCCTGACCGCGGGGAACATGGCTTTCGGGTCCGTGAATATCACTCCGAGCGCGGCCGACACCCCGACGAGCTTCACAGTGAGCGGCCTGCACGTGGCCGGGTCGACTTTCCGCGCGTTCGTCAGCGCGAACACCACCGTGCCGGGAACCTCCGTGACCGGTGTGGGTGCGACCAGCGTCAGCGCCACTGGTGTGACGGTGTGGCTCACCCGTGCGAACACGAACACCACGACGGTCTACTGGATGGTGGTCGGATCATGAGCGATCTCGTTTTCGAGCCGGGCAAGTACTACGCCGCGGTGGTCCAGTGCACCAACGAGACGTGCGAGAACTACGGCCAGCCGTCGTTCGACGTCCCCGAGTTGTACTCCAACGCGGGGGTGCCCAGCGTCCAGTGCGGTCTGTGCCAGCACAGCATGGAGATCGTGTCGGCGATCCTCATCGACCCGCAGCCCGAGATGGCCTGACCCGCTTTGGTGTCGCCCCGTGCCCGTAAGATCGGATGCGGCGCGGGGCACGCCAATCAAGGGAGTGCGCGGTGACGCAGCCGCCGAACGCCGACCCCACTTTGTGGGAGCTGCACCGCACGCTCCAGCAGCTACGCGAAGACCAGAGCGACGGCATCAAGCAGCTTCGCGACGACCTGCGCGGCGATCTCGCCACGATGAGCCAGCGGTTCGAGCAGATGGTCACCAAGGACGTCTACCAGGCCGACCAGCGTCTGGTGAACCAGCGGATCCAGGCAGTTGAGGATGCGCAGGAGGCCGCGGTCCGCCAGCGCGAGAGCGACCAACAGCAGGCCGCCAACACCCGTAAGTGGCTGGTGGCGGTGTTCGTCGCCCCGTTACTGCTGGGCCTGGTGCAGCTGTGGTTCACCAGCAGGATCGGCGCAGGCCCGTAGCGGGGTCTGCGCCTTGCGGTAGTACCCATTCGTCCGGCGCGGGGGAGAGACGGCACCGGACGTGCCCCTTGATCACGGCACCCTTGTCCACCGCTACACCCACCACTCCAGGCTCGGCCGCCACCAGGTCCTCGACGCCCGCTCGTTGGAGTGGCTCCACACACATACCGGCAGCACGCTCAAGCCGGCCGCGCACACCCCGCGCATACCGGTCCTCGATCAGGAAGACCTCCTTGCGCAGGGCATCCGCGTCTCCGGCGTCGTCGCCGGCGGCGAGGACGTCGATGCGCTCGGCTCGTGCACGGGCAACGCCGGTACCGCCGCGGTGTCGGTGCTCCTCGATGACGAGCAGGCCCGCCTGGCGGGCCTGGACCTGTCCAGCGCCAAGCGGGCCGAGGAGTGGGCGATCGGCCTGTACGCGCAGGCCACCGGCCTGGACGTCTTTGACGGCGTGTTCCCGCCGGACGATTCCGGTTCGTCGGGCCTGGGCATCGCCAAGGCCCTCAAGCGGCGCGGCCTGGTGGGCCACTACCGGCACGCCACCACCGCAACCGCCGTGGCTTCCCTCCTGCAGGGCGGCCCGGTCCTCCTCGGAGTGCCGTGGTTCCAGGCGTGGTTCGAGCCCGACCAGCACGGTTTCGTCGACCACGGCGACTGGGCGGCCTCCCCGGTCGCCGGCGGTCACGAGATCTGCGTGATCGCCCTGGAGCAGGTCGTACAAGACCACGCGGGCCGCATCGAGGCGGAGTCCACCGTCATCCGTTTCCGCAACTCCTGGTCTTCGTCGTGGGGCGACCACGGGGACGGCCTGATGACCCTCGCCACCTACCAGCAGCTGCGCCGCCACATCGACGCGATCCAGCTGCGCCCTTAAGGAGACACCGCATGCTCAAGGCCATCGACATCAGTTCCCTGCAGCCACACCCGGACCTGACGGGGGTGGACGTCGTCATCATCAAGGCGTCCGAGGGCCGCACCTACGCCAACCCCTTGCGGGTGGCGCAGGCCGCGGCCGCCCGCAAGGAGCACAAGCAGGTCGGCTGGTACCACTTCCTGTGGCCGGGCAACGTCCAGGCGCAGGCCGAGTACTTCATCCACTGCGCCCAGCCCAAGGCGGGCGACATCCTGGCGTGCGACTGGGAGACCACCACGTCGGGGACCGTGCCGTCGTGCGCGGACAAGGACGCGTTCCTGGCGGCGGTGAAGAAGCTGCGGCCGAACCTGCGGGTGGTGCTGTACTGCAACCTCGACTACTGGAAGAACCGCGACACCACCAGCAAGTGCGGCGACGGCCTGTGGATCGCCGACCCGGGCGCGGCCGCCGGCCACCCGCGCGTGAAGCACTCGTGGGTGGTCCACCAGTACGGCATCCGCAACCACACCGACGTCAACGTGTGCAACTTCGCCTCGGTGCAGGCGTGGAGGGAGTGGGCGGGCGCGCCTGCCACCCCCAAGCCGCCGACCCCCACGCCGCCGACGGCGAAGCCCTACACGCCGCCGAAGTTCCCTGCGGGCCTGGCGCCGGGCAAGTCGCGCCCGTCGGCGAAGGAGCTGCAGAAGGCGCTGCGCAAGGCCAAGTTCCTGACCATCAGCGACCGGGACCTGTCCGACACGTACGGGCCGCGCACGCAGGCCGGTGTGGGCAAGTTCTTCGCCGCGCACCCGCAGTTCCGGGAGAAGGGCAAGCCGCACGACGTGGCGATCGGGCCGCGCGGCTGGGCCTACCTGTTCACCCTCGCCTACGGCCGCAAGTGAGGCCCCGATGACCGCCGAAGAGATCATCCGCCGGTTCACGTTCCACCCGGCCGACACCGCCGCGCGCCGCCAGGCGCACGAGGACGTCCGCACGGTGTGCCTGGACCTCGCGCTGACGCTGAACGTCGAGCTGCCCGAGGGGGCCGAGAAGCAGGCCGCCCTGTTCCGGCTCGAAGAAGTCATGTTCTGGGCGAACGCCTCGATCGCCCGCCAACCCAAGGAGTGAGAATGCTCTACAACTACCTGTTGTCGCTGGTGCGGACCTTCGCGCCGATCCTCGCCGGATGGCTGATCACCCAGGCCCTGCGCCTTGGCATCGACCTGGACAGCACGGTGCTGGTGTCGCTGGAGACGTCGGCGTTCGCGGGCGCCTACTACCTGGTGTTCCGCTGGGCCGAGCTGCACATCAGCCCGCGCTTCGGCTGGCTGCTGGGGTATGCGGCGCCGCCGCAGTACCAGGAGTCGCAGCCGACGCCGCTCGGCTGACCCAGGTCGGCAAAGACCAAAGCCCCCACCGCACGCGGTGGGGGCCTCGACCTCTTGGAGCAGTCAGCCTAGCAGCCGGTGAGCTCGACGACCCGGGCTCGCCTAGCTGTATTCTAGATACAACGTCAGTGGGAGAAGAGGGGGTCGGCGATGCCGACGAAGCCGTTCCTGGCCGGCAGGCAGGAGTTCGCAGCCGTGTACGGGGTGCCGGGGACGCTGATCACGCAGTGGCTGGGCCGGGGGATCCTGAACTACGACCGTGCGGTGATCATTTCGGGGTCGCCGTACTGGCTGATGTCGTTCGTGCGGGACTTCGAGAAGGTGGCGCCGCGGCGCAAGGAGATGGACCGCAGGGTGCTGCAGCAGTTCGTCGCCGAGCAGGAGCCCGGTGTGTGGATGGAGAGCGTGGACGAGGTGCCGCCGCTGCTGGGTCTGCAGGAGACGACGCAGCTGTTCGGCCTGTCCAGCCAGCAGAGCATGTCGTCGGCGGTCCGCAAGGGCGGGTTCGTGGCGCCGGACTACTCGCTGTCGGGGTCGCCGATATGGACGCTGGACACCTTGATCAATGTGGGGGCGCCGATGATGCAGGCGAAGGCCCGCACCGTGCCGTGGGCGGTCAACCCGCAGGTGGAGGCGGCGTTCCGGCAGGGGCGGTACACCGGCCCCGGCTCCGCGATCGTTCCGCGCGGACTCGCCGCAAAACGCCTCTGACCTGCATAAACAGCTAGACACCCTCCCCGAATTTGATAGAATAAGGCCAGCGTCGCAAAGGGCGGCGCTGGCCTTGCCCTTGGGGGGACCGCATACACACCACCACGCGCGTGGCCCGATCGCCGACCCGTTGGCGCGGGCCTGGAGGCGCCTCGCCGGTTGATCACGTGCCCCGTATCCGTAAAGATGTGCCACACCATTCGAGCGTGTGCACACTTTCGGAGGTCTCGTGCCCATCTACCAGCAGCAACTTCCGGGACTGGACGACATCCAGCCCGTCCAGCAGCCCGACATCCACCCCGGCCAGTCCATCCAGGAGCGGTTCGAGGCGTTCCACGCCCTCAACCCGTGGGTGCTGCGGCACCTGGAGGCACTGACCACCGACTGCGTCGCCAAGGGCTTCAAACGCGTCGGCATCGGGATGCTCTTCGAGCTCCTGCGCTGGCGCTACGGCGAAGCCACCCAAGGCGATGTCTTCCGGCTCAACAACAACTTCCGCAGCCGGTACGTGCGGCTCCTCATCGAACGCAACGCCCAGTGGGCGCCGCTGTTCGAGACCCGGGCCCTGCGCGCCGCATGAGACCAACGACCTCTTGGAGCAGTCCCGATGAGCATCAAGCTCAAAACCCGCAAACCCACGGGCATCGTCCCGTGGCCCCTGATCCTCCTCGAAGGCGAAGAGGGCGCCGGAAAGACGTACTCCGCCGCCGAGTTCTCCGCCTCCGAGCTCGTCGGCCAGATGTACTGGATCGACCTCGCCGAAGGCAGCGCCGACGAGTACGCGGCGATCCCCGGCGCCCGCTACCTGATCATCGAGCACGACGGCACCTACCGGGACATCCTGGAACAGATCCGGGCCGTGTTCCTCGAAGCCCGCCGGGCCGCGGCCGCCGGCGAACCGCCCGTGGTGCTGTCCATCGATTCGGGCACCGCGCTGTGGCGGATGCTCAAGACCTGGACCAACGAGCGGGCCCGGCGCAGCAGGAACAACGCGGCTCTCCTGCAGGAGAACCCGGACGCCTCGATCGACGTCGGCATGAACCTGTGGAACGACGCCACCGAACGCTGGCTGGAAGTCATCCACCTGCTGCAGACCTTCCCCGGCATCGCCATCATCACCGCCCGGGGCAAGCAGATCACCGCCATCGACGAGGGCGGCAAGCCCGTCAAGGACAACCGCGGCCGCGTCCTTAGGGAGTGGAAGGTCCAGGCCCAGAAGGACCTGGCTTTCGACTGCTCGGTGTGGGTGCGCATGCGCCGCGGCAAGCACCCGCAGGTCATCAAGGCCCGCTCGCTGCAGCTGCGCGTCGAGGACGGCAAGCCGCTCAACCTGGAGAACTTCACCGTCGAGGACCTGGTGTTCAACCGGCTCGGCTGCTCGATGGACTCCCAGCCCCGCCAGATGCCCGCCCTGGTCGGCGACCGCGTGCAGGCCTGGCTGGAGGACAGGGACGTCGAGGAGCTGCAGGACGTCGAGAAGCTGCGAAAGCTGTGGTGGGACGCCGCCGGCGAGGACACCGGCCTGACCCGCGCCGAGGTCGTCTCCATCCGTGGGGCGATCGAGCGGAAGGTCGCCGTCCTCGAGAACCCGCCCACGGAGATGGGCCAGGGCCCGGTCAGCGACGCCGAGAAGCTGCGGGCCGCCGCCGAGCGCAAGGCCGCCAAGGAGCCCGACGTCGACCCCGACGACGTGACCGTTCCGGAGCCGACGCGCCGCCCCGCGCGCAAGCGAACCCCCGCCAAGACCACAGCCGCCAAGGTCCCCGCCCGGCGTTGAGCAGCCCTACTTCCAGGAGTACCTGATGAGCGCACAACCTATGGAAAGCGCCGTGTCCCTGTGGACAGCCGCGCACGACGTCGACGCCAGACGGCCGCGCTCCCTGCAGCGCCAGCTCGGCGCCTCGGACACGGTGTGCGAGCGCCGCGCCGCCTACGTCCTGTTCGGGGCCACCGCCTCCGACTGGTCCGAGAAGCGGGCCGCGATCCTCGGGACCTACATTCACGAGGGCCTGCTGGGTGCCGCCCGCACCGAGTACGGCTGGCTGGTGGAGAGGGCGGTGGCCGACGACACGATCCGGGGCCACATCGACGCCGTGCAGCTCGACGAGACCACTGCTGCCCACGTCCCTGCCCGGCACCGGCCCAAGGTCGCCGCCGAGCACGGGGTGACCGTGGAGGACGTCAAGACGAAGTCGACGTACCTGTGGGAGAAGGTGCGCCGCTACGGGCCCTCGGCGGCCGAGCTGCGCCAGGTGTACCTGTACGCGGACCTGCTGCGCACGACCGGGTTCGAGGACGTGCGCGGCCAGCGGTACCTGGCCAAGCTCGGACCGCTGGAGGTTGCCCGGATCCGCTTCCGCTTCGTCAACCGCGACAACGGCGAAGAGCACATCGAGGAGTTCGACTTCGACCCGAACGAGGCCACCCGCGCCCGCTGGTGGGTCCAGCGCGTGCGGGAGCTGAAGTCGCCCGAGGAGGGGCGCCGCGACTTCGACGGGCCGGGCCTGGACGCCATCTGCGACCACTGCCCGTTCATGACGGCCTGCTGGGGCCTGCCCGAGAGCCCCGGCGCCGCCGTGCAGACCGTGCTCATCCACGACGACGCCGACCGGGCCCAGGCCCTGGCGGAGTACGTGCAGGGCCACGAGCTGGCGCTGCAGGGCAACCGCATGAAGGCCCTGGCACGCAAGAAGGTCGACCTCTCGCCGGCGGGTGTGTACGGCGCGAACGAGCTGGCCTGGCTCGGCGGGAACGACGTCTGGTCCGGCGACCTGCAGGCCATGGTCGACCTCCACGAGTCGGCGGGCCTGACGGTGCCGATGGTGCCCGACGAGAAGCGGATGGTCGCCAACTTGAAGGAGGCGGGCCTCGCGGTCCCGGAGAAGAAGACCGCGCAGAAGACGCCCAAGACCATCAACGTGCGGGCCTACAAGGCCTGATCGGACTGCTGCCGCCCGCCCGCGACCCGGGCGGGCGGCAGCGTGCCCGCAGAAGGGGAAGTTTCGTTGTCCATTCACCTGATGCTCGTCGCCGCATACCTGCCCGACGACGTGGTCACCCAGAGCCAGAAGGTGGCCCTGATGAAGATATGCGACTCGGCCGACGACGAGACGCGTCTGTCGAAGCCGGGCATGCTGCGTGTTCGCGCGTGGGTCGGCGTCAGTGAGAAGCGGTGCACGACCATCGTCACCGAGCTGGTCGCCAAGGGCCTGATCGAGCGTGTGGAGGTCGGCATGCTCGGGCGCCGGGCGGTGTACCGGGTCTTCCCGCTGGGAGTGCCCGCGATCCCGACCAACGACGACCTGAAGGAGCGGTTCGAGGCCGCTGATGCCGCGCCGAAGAACCCGAACAAAGCCCGCTCGGGCATCACTCGCGCGGCACCGTCCAAGCCCGCGATGACGCACGAGGACATCGAGGCGCGAACGCGCGGGGACTTCGACGTGGCTGAGCTGGCCGCCGGCGAAGGCGTGAGGCGAGAGCCAGGGTTCCACCAGTGGAACCCTGATGATGACGAGGCCAGGGT
>NZ_JBHVWN010000088.1:0-31597 GCF_042882275.1 Streptomyces sp. NPDC058231
GGGGGGGGGGGGGGCCCCGGGGGGGGGCCGGCCGGGGGGGGGGCCCCCGGGGGGGGGGCCCGGCCCCCGGGGCCGTCGGGCGCGGCCCGGGGGGGGGGGGCCGGGGGGGCCCCCCCCCCCCCCGACCCCCACCTCAGGGGGAGTTCACCACCCGGCAGGAACAACACTCCCCTGGTGACTACGCTTCCACCACCGTCATCTTGCTGCACTGCACAAATGTAGGGGATCCCGAATGAGCAGAGACGAGGAGCAACCCGGGCATTCGCACGGCGAACTGGAGCTGTGCGATGCCGCAATCCGGCTCTACACCGAGGCGCTCCGCAAGGGCGGGATCGCCCGCGCCGACCTCGCAGTCGCCCCGTGCCTCATCGACATGGCACTGGTCCACCCTGACCCCCGGGACGGCACGTGGATGCGCCCTGTGCCACCGTCCGCGGCCCTGGCACACCTGCTGCAGCCCGTCACCCGCGAGATCCACGAACGGATACGGCTCACCGCGAACCTTGCGGATTCGCTGGCCCCCCTGGCAGCGGTCGCCAGCGAGGACCCCCATCACGCCATCACTGTGCTCGAGGGAACACCGCTGATCCATGCGGCTCTGCACGATGCCTCCTACGCCGCCGAGGAAGAGGTCCTCACGGTGCAACCCGGCGGTGTCCGGCGGCCGTACCAAATAGAGGCGGGTCTGGCCAACGGACTCGCCGCCGTTGCGCGAGGCGCGCATCTCCGGCACATCTACCAGCACCCCGCTCGCTACAGCCCGGGGCTCACGCACTATCTGGATCAGCTTCCACCTGATTGTGTGCAGGTGCGAACCATTGAACAGACCGTCGAACGGCTCCTCATATTCGACCGCACGGTGGCTTTCATCCCCGCCACTCCCGAGCGTGACGCAGCCCTGGAGATCCGCCACCCCGCCCTGATCCGCTTCCTGATCCAGATCTACGAGGTCCTGTGGGCGCAGGCCACCCCGCTGACCCAGCAACTGCCCACATCGGCCCCCGGCACCCCCGCCACCCCCGTACAACTCAGCATCGCCCGCCTCCTCGTCGAGGGTCACGTCGACGACACCGTCGCCCGCAAACTCGGCATCAGTGTCCGCACCTGCCGGTCCCATATCGCCAAGCTCATGCAGACACTCAACGCCTCCAGCCGGACCCACCTGGGCGCGCTCATCATCCAGTCGGGCCTCGTCGAGCCGGACGGCCCCGTGCCCCGCAGCAACGGCTGAGGCCCATCACCCGTTTCCGGGTGACAGGCCTCGGTCGTCCACGCACAGGGCGCCCGACGCGCCTATTCCTTCGGCCTCTTCGGCCGCCAGACCACCAACGCGCTGGTCTGCTGCACATCCTGATACGGCACCAGATCACGCCGGTACGAGGCATGGACCTGCGCCTCGCGCTGCTGCATCGCTGCCGCCGCGCCGTCCACCGCCGCGGAGAGTTCGGCGATCCGCTGCTGGAGCGCGGCCACCTGATTCTCCAGTTCGATGATGCGCTTGATGCCGGCCAGGTTGATGCCCTCGTCCTGTGACAGCTGCTGCACGGTGCGCAGCAGCTCGATGTCACGGGCCGAGTAGCGCCTGCCACGGCCGGCCGTGCGGTCCGGGGAGACCAGGCCGAGCCGGTCGTACTGGCGCAGTGTCTGCGGATGCAGGCCCGAGAGCTGGGCCGCGATCGAGATCACGTACACCGGCGATTCTTCGGTCAGTTCGTACGGATTGCGTCGTCGGCCGTCCACCTCAAGCTCCCTTCGCTGCCTGGAACAGCTCCGCCCGCGGGTCCTCCCCCGCGGTCGCCTTCCGGTAGGCCTCCAGTGCGTCCTGGGCGTCGGCGGTGAGGTCCTTGGGGACCGCCACCTCGACGGTGACCAGGAGATCGCCCCGGGTGCCGTCCTTGCGCACGGCGCCCTTGCCGCGGGCGCGCATCGTACGCCCGTTGGGGGTGCCGGCCGGAAGTTTCAGGGTGACCGGCGGTCCGCCGAGCGTGGGGACCTTCACCTCGCCGCCGAGTGCCGCCTCCGTGAAGGTGACGGGCACGGTGACGGTGAGGTTGTCGCCCTTGCGGCCGAAGACCGGGTGCGCGTCGACATGGACGACGACGTACAGGTCGCCGGCCGGTCCGCCGCGCTCGCCCGGGGCGCCCTTGCCGCGCAGTCGGATCCGCTGGTTGTCGGAGACCCCTGCCGGGATCCTGACCTGCATGGTGCGTGAGGAACGCGCCCGCCCGCTGCCCTTGCAGACGTCACAGGGGTCCTGGGCGATGAGGCCCCGGCCCTTGCACTCCACGCAGGGATCGGTGAGCGAGAAGCCGCCGCCGCTGCCGCGCGACACCTGTCCGGTGCCGACACAGGTCGGGCAGACCCTCGGGGTGCCGTTCTTGTCGCCGGTGCCCGAACACGCCTTGCAGGGCGCCTGGCTGGACATCCGCAGCGGGACCGTGGCCCCGTCGACCGCCTCGGTGAAGCTGAGCGTCACCTCGGACTCGATGTCCTGGCCGCGGCGCGGCTGCACACGGGTGCCCGCACCGCCGCCGCGGTTGAACAGGCCGCCGAAGACGTCTCCCAGACCGCCACCGCCGCCGCCGAAGCCGCCGGGACCGCCGGGGCCGCCGCCCTGGGCGCCTCCGAAGAGGTCGCCCAGGTCGAAGTTGAAGTTGCCCCCGGCCCCGCCGGGACCGGCCCGGAAGCCGCCGTTGCCGAAGAGCGCGCGTGCCTCGTCGTACTCCTTGCGCTTCTTGGCGTCGCCGAGGATGTCGTTGGCCTCGGAGATCTCCTTGAAGCGCTCCTCCGCCTTGTTGTCGCCCTTGTTCGCGTCCGGGTGGTACTCGCGGGCGAGCTTCCGGTACGACTTCTTGATCTCGGCTTCGGTGGCGTCCTTGGGGACGCCGAGGACCTTGTAGTAGTCCTTCTCGACGAAGTCCTTCGTGCTCATCGACGTCCCTCCTTCCGGACGATCGGCCGGGCGGCCGGCCGGATGGCCGGTCGCCGGGCCGGGCGGTGGGCCCCGCGGTGGTCGGACGAGATGTCAGACCTCCTCGGTGCCACCGCTCTCCTCGTCGTCTGTCCTGTCTTCCTTCGCCGCCGCGGGAGCCGCGCCCGGCTGGGGCTCGGCGACCGCCACCCGCGCGGGGCGGATGGTGCGCTCGCCGATGCGATACCCCGGCTGCAGGATCGCCACGCAGGTCGTCTCGGTGACGTCCGGCGCGTACGAGTGCATCAGGGCCTCGTGGATCGTCGGGTCGAAGGGCTCGCCCTCCTTGCCGAACTGCTGGAGGCCGAGCTTGGCGACGGTCGTCTCCAACGACTCGGCGACCGACTTGAACCCGCCCACGAGCTCGCCGTGCTCCCTGGCGCGGCCGACGTCGTCGAGCACGGGCAGGAGCTCGGACAGGAGACCCGCGACAGCGATCTCCTTGACCGTGACCCGGTCCCGCTCGACGCGGCGGCGGTAGTTCTGGTACTCGGCCTGGAGGCGCTGGAGGTCGCCGGTGCGCTCGGCGAGCGCACTGCGTGCCTGGTCCAGCTGTGCCGTCAGACCGGCGGTCTGGTTCACGTCCCCGGCCGGGGCCGCCCCCTCCTCGGAGGAGGGGGCGGCCTTCGGTGCGGCGTCGTCAGGGGTGGCGCCTGAGGGAACGTCGGGCTTCTCCTCGAAGCCCGGAGTCTCCTCGGTCACACCGCACCGCCCTTGGTGTCCTTCTCGTCGTCCACGATCTCGGCGTCGACGACGTCGTCGTCGGCACGGGCCTGCTCGGCACCGGGCTGACCGTCGGCCTGCGGGCCGCCCTCGGCCTGGGCGTTGGCGTACATCGCCTGGCCCAGCTTCTGGGAGACGGCCGCGACCTTCTCGGTGGCGGTACGGATCTCGGCGGTGTCCTCGCCCTTGAGCTTCTCCTTCAGCTCGGTGAGCGCGGCCTCCACCTCCGTCTTCACGTCACCGGGGACCTTGTCCTCGTTGTCCTTGAGGAACTTCTCCGTCTGGTAGACGAGCTGCTCGCCCTGGTTGCGGGACTCGGCGGCCTCACGGCGGCGGTGGTCCTCCTCCGCGTACTGCTCGGCCTCCTCACGCATCCGGTTGACCTCGTCCTTCGGCAGCGAGGAGCCGCCGGTGACGGTCATCTTCTGCTCCTTGCCGGTGCCGAGGTCCTTGGCGGCGACGTGCATGATGCCGTTGGCGTCGATGTCGAACGCGACCTCGATCTGCGGGACACCGCGCGGGGCCGGCGGCAGACCGGTCAGCTCGAACATACCGAGCTTCTTGTTGTACGCCGCGATCTCGCGCTCGCCCTGGTAGACCTGGATCTGCACGGACGGCTGGTTGTCCTCGGCCGTCGTGAAGATCTCGGACCGCTTGGTCGGGATCGTCGTGTTGCGCTCGATGAGCTTCGTCATGATGCCGCCCTTGGTCTCGATACCGAGGGACAGCGGGGTGACGTCGAGGAGCAGGACGTCCTTGACCTCGCCCTTGAGGACACCGGCCTGGAGCGAGGCGCCGATGGCGACGACCTCGTCCGGGTTCACACCCTTGTTGGCCTCCTGGCCACCGGTCAGCTCCTTGACGAGCTCGGCGACGGCCGGCATACGGGTCGAGCCACCGACGAGAACGACGTGGTCGATCTCGGAGAGCTGGATGCCCGCGTCCTTGATGACGTTGTGGAACGGGTTCTTGCAGCGCTCCAGGAGGTCCGCGGTGAGCTGCTGGAACTGGGCGCGCGTGAGCTTCTCGTCCAGGTGCAGCGGGCCCTCGGCGGACGCCGTGATGTACGGCAGGTTGATCGAGGTCTCCGTCGAGGAGGACAGCTCGATCTTCGCCTTCTCCGCGGCTTCGCGCAGACGCTGGAGAGCCATCTTGTCCTTGGACAGGTCCACGCCGTGACCGTTGGCGAACTGCTTCACCAGGTAGTCGACGACACGCTGGTCCCAGTCGTCACCACCGAGGTGGTTGTCACCGTTGGTGGCCTTCACCTCGACGACGCCGTCACCGATCTCCAGGAGCGACACGTCGAAGGTGCCGCCACCGAGGTCGAAGACGAGGATCGTCTGGTCGTCCTTGTCGAGCCCGTACGCCAGCGCGGCGGCCGTCGGCTCGTTGACGATGCGCAGGACGTTCAGGCCCGCGATCTCACCGGCCTCCTTCGTCGCCTGACGCTCGGAGTCGTTGAAGTACGCCGGGACGGTGATCACCGCGTCGGTGACCTTCTCGCCCAGGTACGCCTCGGCGTCGCGCTTCAGCTTCTGCAGGATGAAGGCGCTCATCTGCTGCGGGTTGAAGCTCTTGCCGTCGAGGTCGATCTTCCAGTCGGTGCCCATGTGGCGCTTGACCGACCGGATGGTCCTGTCGACGTTGGTCACCGCCTGGCGCTTGGCGACCTCGCCCACCAGGACCTCGCCGTTCTTCGCGAAGGCGACGACGGACGGCGTGGTCCTGGCGCCTTCGGCGTTGGTGATGACGGTGGGCTCGCCGCCTTCGAGAACGCTCACGACGGAGTTAGTCGTGCCCAGGTCGATGCCGACCGCACGTGCCATTTCAATTCCTCCAACTGACTACTTGAGTGGATCTGACTCAAGGATGCACGACACCCGCCCCACTGTCAACGGACCTGAGTCGAGTCGACTCAACTATCGTGCACACACCCCACGCCACCTGCGCTTTGTCCGCGATTGCGCCTTCACATACGGGGTGATCACGGACGGATGCACGGTGATCGACGGCGACACCTGCCACTCAGTGGCCCAGGCGCCCCGCAGCCATCATCGTCCCGTGGGATCGTTCTGTCACAAAATGGCGTGAGATGTACAAAACCGACACTCGATCCGCCCGGCCCGGGCAGGTGCGAAGGATGCAGATGCGCATGCAGAAACAGCCGTGGACCGGAACGCGCCCGCCCATGACGGCCAAGCGCGTCCTGGATCTCGTCCTCGGCTCGGCCCTGCTGACCCTGGCCGCCCCCCTGCTCGCCGCCGGAGCCCTCGCGCTCGCCGCACAGCGGCCCGCCGGTGGCGTACTGACCCGCTCCACCCGGATCGGGCTGGCCGGACGCCCCTTCGTACTGCGCTCACTGCGTACGCGCCGACTGCGGCTGGACCTGCTCTCCCGGCTGCCCCACGTCGTACGGGGCGAACTCTCGCTGGTCGGGCCGGAACCTCTCGCTCCGGACGACGAGCGGGCCGGTGGGGCCGGCGCGCGGCACTGGCGGCAGGAGCTGAGACCCGGGCTGACCGGGCTCGCCCAGATCCGCTCCCGCTCCGGAATGCCCTGGGACGAACCCGCCCTGCTCGACCAGCACTACGCCGAGCACCACTGGCTCGGACTCGACCTGGCGATCCTGGCGGAGGCTGTACGCGTTCCGCTGCGCGCCACGGTCCGCGGCCTCACCCACCGCGGCAAGGCACACCTGAGCGACACAGATCACCGGCTGCGCGGCTACAGCGCGGCGGAATAAGTGGATAGTGTCAGCACAGACTGATTAAGTTACTGCTTAGTAAGCGCAGGATCCCACCCTCGCAGGCCCGAGGAGCCCCCAAATGCAACTCGCCGCGATCATCGTGTCGCTGGTGCTGACCGTGGTCGGCGTTGCGCTCATCGCCCGAGCCGTCGCGCAGATCTACCGGTTCGTCAAGCTCGGCCAGCCGGTCCCGGCAGGCAGCCGCACCGACAGCCCGAAGCAGCGCACGCTCACCCTGGCCAAGGAGTTCGTCGGCCATACGCGCATGAACCGCTGGGGAATCGTGGGCGTCGCCCACTGGTTCGTCGCCGTCGGCTTCCTGACGCTCGGACTGACGATCGTCACCGCGTACGGTCAGCTCTTCAAGGCCGACTGGGTCCTGCCGATCCTCGGCGGCTGGCTTCCGTACGAGATCTACACGGAGTTCATCGCGCTCGCGACGACCGTGGGCATCCTCGTCCTCATCGCGATCCGCCAGCTGAACCTGCCCTCGCGGGCCGGCCGCAAGTCACGCTTCGCCGGCTCCAAGATGGGGCAGGCGTACTTCGTCGAGGCCGTCATCCTCGTCATCGGTCTGGCGATCATGACGCTGCGCGGCCTGGAGGGCGCGCTGCACCACGTGGACGGCTACGAGGCCGCGTACTTCGCCTCGTACCCGCTGGTCGCGGCCTTCAAGGGGCTGGACCTGGGCACGCTCCAGAACCTCGTCTACCTCACCGCCATGATCAAGCTCGGCGTCACCATGGCCTGGGCGATCACCGTCGGCCTCAACACCAACATGGGTGTCGCCTGGCACCGCTTCCTCGCCTTCCCGAACATCTGGTTCAAGCGGAACGCGGACGGCGCGGTCGCGCTCGGCGCACTGCAGCCGATGTCGAGCGGCGGCAAGGAGATCGACTTCGAGGACCCGGGCGAGGACGACGTCTTCGGTGTCTCCCAGGTCGAGCAGTTCTCCTGGAAGGGCATCCTCGACTTCTCCACGTGCACCGAGTGCGGCCGCTGCCAGTCGCAGTGCCCGGCCTGGAACACGGGTAAGCCGCTCTCCCCGAAGCTCCTGATCATGTCGCTGCGCGACCACGCGCACGCCAAGGCCCCGTACCTGCTCGCCGGTGGCGGCAAGGACATGGAGGGCAACGAGAAGGCGTCCGAGGAGCAGCTGAAGGACGTTCCCGCGGCCGCCCTCGCGGAGGCCGAGCGCCCCCTCATCGGCACCGCCGAGGAGAACGGCGTCATCGACCCGGACGTGCTGTGGTCCTGCACCACCTGCGGCGCCTGCGTGGAGCAGTGCCCGGTCGACATCGAGCACATCGACCACATCGTCGACATGCGCCGCTACCAGGTGATGATCGAGTCCGCGTTCCCGTCCGAGGCGGGCACGATGCTCAAGAACCTGGAGAAGAAGGGCAACCCCTGGGGGCTCGCCAAGAAGCAGCGCGTCGAGTGGACGAAGGAGGTCGACTTCGAGGTCCCGATCGTCGGCAAGGACGTCGAGGACCTGTCGGAGATCGACTACCTCTACTGGGTCGGCTGCGCGGGCGCGCTGGAAGACCGGGCCAAGAAGACCACCAAGGCCTTCGCCGAGCTGCTGCACATCGCGGGCGTGAAGTTCGCGATCATGGGCGGCGACGAGAAGTGCACCGGTGACTCGGCCCGCCGCCTGGGCAACGAGCCGCTGTTCCAGCAGCTCGGCCAGGAGAACGTCGCGATGCTGAACATGGCGTTCGGCGAGTCCCTCGACGAGGACGGGGGCGTGGACGAGACGACCAAGAAGCCCAAGTCGTCCAAGAAGATCGTCGCGACCTGCCCGCACTGCTTCAACACCATTGCGAACGAGTACCCGCAGCTCGGCGGCGAGTACGAGGTCATCCACCACACGCAGCTGCTCCAGCACCTGGTGGACGAGGGCAAGCTGATCCCGGTGACCCCGGTCGAGGGTCTGATCACGTACCACGACCCCTGCTACCTGGGCCGTCACAACAAGATCTACACGCCCCCGCGCGAGATCATCGCGAAGGTGCCGGGTCTGCGGAACGAGGAGATGCACCGCCACAAGGAGCGCGGCTTCTGCTGCGGCGCCGGTGGTGCCCGGATGTGGATGGAGGAGCGGATCGGCAAGCGGATCAACAACGAGCGTGTCGACGAAGCCCTCTCCCTCAACCCGGACATCGTCTCCACCGCCTGCCCGTTCTGCCTCGTCATGCTGACCGACTCGGTCAACGGCAAGAAGAACGACGGCAAGGCGAAGGAGTCGATCCAGGTGGTCGACGTCTCGCAGCTGCTGCTGGACTCGGTGAAGACCCCGGCGGACCCGGCGGGCGAGCCGGAGCAGGCGGACACGCCTGAGCCCGAGCCGGTGAAGTAGTCGGTCTCAGCAGTACGGAAGCGGTCGGACCTGCCTCGGGGGCAGGACCGGCCGCTTCTTTCATTCCCTCCGGGCAGGCGTCGAGTTCTCCGGGGCTGACGCCGGTTCCCCGATGGGCAGGTCGCGTACGGCTGATGTGCCCGTCGACGCGCCCGCGGCAGCCCGCCGACGTCCCCCGGCCGGCCGCTGGTCGCCTCCGGCGCAGCACTGTTCACCGTCGCGTCACACCGGCCTCACATTTCCCACGTGCCCCGTACAACCATCTGTGCGGACCAGTGGTCTCCTTCTCGCCGGACGCCCTCAGCCCCAGGCGCAGTTGCCGCGGAACGGGCACCAGGACTTCGGCGCCGACACCAGGCTCCGGATGCCTTCGCGCATCCCCGCATGCAGCAGGAGAAGAAGAACCGCATGCACAGCACAATCCGCGCCGCCACGGCCGCCGCCGAACACTCCGACGGCGCCCGGAGCTCGCTCGTGCCGGGCTTCCTCCAGTAGGCGTCGTCCACCCACTCGTACATCTCGTCCGCGTTACCGCAGGCCCGGGCGCCCGCACGTCAGCGGACCCCGTTCGCGCGCCTTCCTCATGCATACCGACAACACCGGAGAGACATCCATGCACAGACAGCTCCGCACCGCACTCGCCACCGCCGCGGCGGCCGCCCTCACCGGCGGCCTGCTGGTAGCCGCCACGGGCACCGCCTCCGCCGCCCCCAGCGGGATCCAGGGCGACTTCAACGGCGACGGCTACCGTGACGTCGCGGTCACGGCCTCGGGCGCCGCGGTGAACGGCAAGACCGGCGCAGGCTCCGTCTCCATCCTGTACGGCTCCGCGTCCGGTGCCGGCGCGTCCAAGATCCAGACGGTCAGCCAGGACAGCACCGGCGTACCCGGCGCGGCCGAGAAGAACGACTACTTCGGCTCGATGATCACCGCCGGCGACTTCAACGGCGACGGTTACACGGACATCGCCGCCGGCTCCTCCGGCGAGGACGTCGGCTCCGACGTGGACGGTGGCTCCGTCACCATCCTGTGGGGTGCGAGCAGCGGCCTGTCCGGTGGCACCAACGTCAAGGACCCGTCGGCCGGCAGCCACGACAGGTTCGGCGGCATTGTGACCGCCGGTGACTACAACGGTGACGGCAAGACCGACCTCGCCATCTCGGCGGACCAGAACTTCGTCGACATCTACCGTGGCGGTTTCACCAAGACCGGCTCCACCGGCGGTCATTACAAGGTCACCACCCAGGTCCAGAAGGTCCCCGGGTTCGACCTCTTCAACCTCACCGCGGGCGACGTCAACCACGACGGCCGCACCGACCTGCTGGTCGACGGTTACGAGAGCGACAGCACCGAGGGCTGGAACGCCAACTTCTACCTGCCCGGCAGTGCGTCCGGTGTGACGACGTCCGGTACCCGGAAGCTCCCTGCGGGCATCATCTCCGACATCGGTGACGTCAATGGGGACGGCTACGGCGACATCGTCATCGGCGCCCAGTGGGACACCGACGTCCCCGGCTCGCACAAGGGCGGCGTCGTCACGGTCGTCTACGGCACAGCAAGCGGCCCGACCGGCGGCCAGGACTCGATCAACCAGGACTCCCCCGGTGTCCCCGGCACCGGCGAGAGCGACGACGTCTTCGGCTACGAGATCTCCCTCGGCGACATCAACGGCGACGGCATGGACGATCTGGCCGTCGGCTCGCCCGGGGAGGACCTGAACGGCGTCGCCGACGCCGGCATGGTCAGTGTGATCTACGGCTCCCCGAGCGGTTTCGCCACCGCCGGAGCCCAGTCCTTCGCCCAGGACACCCCCGGGGTTCCCGGTGGCAACGAGAAGGGCGACGGCTTCGGCGCCGAGGTCTACCTCACCGACACCAATGGCGACGGCAAGGCCGACCTGACGGTCGGCTCCCCTCAGGAGAACAGCGCCGACGGATACGTCGTGACCTTCAACTCCGACGGCACGAAGCTGGTCCCGACCGGCAAGGGCTACGGTCTCACCGCCGTGAAGGTCTCCGCGACGGGCACCCCGCTGCTGGGCGGCAACATGGCGGGCTGACACCTGCCGCACCGTGGCAGGCCCACACCCCCTTCAACGTGACGGGGCTGACACCTGCCGCAGAACCCGGGCCTGTTTCGCCCGTCTCAGGCCCGGGTTCCGTGTATCCGCCGCACACCTGTCGACAGCCCCCGGCATCCCCTAGGGGATGTCACAGCTCGGCCGCAAAGCCGCCCCGGTTCCCCCGGCTCTCCCACCGCACACACGCGGACCAGGTACGTTCGATTACGTGGCTGGATTCAGGATCGGACGCGGCCGGGACAACCGCACCCCGCAGCAAGCGCAACAGCAACCGCGGCAGCAGCCGTACGGCACGCAGGCACCGCCGCCGCCGTCGTACGGCCGGCAGGCATGGCCGCCGGCGAGCGGAAACGGCGCCCCGTACGGAGCCGGGCACCCCGGCAGCCAACAGGGCTACGGCGGCGCACACGGCGAACCCGAATACTTCGCCGACCCGTACCATCAGCCCCACCAGGGTGACCCGTACGCGGACAACCCGGGTCACACGCAGGCGTTCAGCATCGACGAGGAACGGTACGGCGACGGCAACACCTACCGCGCCGGCCACGCCCCCGCCCAGCCCGCAGGCCCCCGCCTGCACTGGAAGCAGCTGCTGAGCGGCCTGGTGATGCGTCCGGGCCCGACGTTCTGGCAGATGCGCGACTACCCCGTCTGGGGAACGGCGCTCACCGTCACGTTCCTCTACGGCCTGCTGGCGCTCTTCGGCTTCGACCAGGCCCGCGACGACGCCATCCACGCAACGATCTCCACCGCCGTCCCGTACGTCATCATCACGGGCATCGGCTTCGTCCTCGGCGGCCTGGTCCTCGGCGCGGTCACCCACACCCTTGCCCGCCAGCTCGGCGGCGACGGCGCCTGGCAGCCGACCGTGGGCCTCTCCATGCTGATCATGTCGGTCACGGACGCCCCCCGCCTGGTCTTCGCGCTCTTCCTCGGCGGTGAGAACTCCCTGGTCCAGATAGTCGGCTGGATGACCTGGCTGGCGTCCGCCGCACTGTTCACCTCGATGGTGAGCAAGTCGCACGACCTGCCGTGGCCGAAGGCGCTGGGCGCATCCGCGATCCAGCTGATCGCGCTCCTGTCGATCATCAAGTTGGGCACGATCTGACGCCCCACCCGCACCCATGAAGGGACCCCTGACGCCGTTGCGTCAGGGGTCCCTTCATCTGCTCAGGCCGCCGAGCGGCGTCAGGCGTCGAGGACCTGCCCGCTGCGCCGTACGACAGGCTTCTCCACGCTCCACGGGAAGTTGATCCAGCGATCGGTCTTCTTCCACACGTACTCGCACTTCACGAGCGAGTGGGGCTTCTCGTAAATGACCGCGCTGCGCACCTCGGCGACGTGCCCGATGCAGAAATCGCGCACCAGCTTCAGCGTCTTCCCGGTGTCCGCGACGTCGTCGGCGATCAGGACCTTCTTGTCCGAGAAATCGATGACGTTCGGCACGGGCGCCAGCATGACCGGCATTTCCAGGGTGGTGCCCACCCCGGTGTAGAACTCGACATTCACCAGATGAATGTTCTTGCAGTCCAGCGCGTACGCCAGCCCGCCGGCCACGAAGACCCCGCCGCGCGCGATGCTCAGCACGACATCCGGCTGGTAGCCGTCGTCGGCCACGGTCTGCGCGAGTTCGCGTACCGCGCGCCCGAACCCGTCGTACGTCAGATTCTCCCGCACGTCAGCCATGGTCGGGCGTCACACCTCGGTCCGGTGGAAATTGATGAACGAACGCGAAGCCGTCGGCCCGCGCTGCCCCTGGTAACGCGACCCGTACCGCTCGGAACCGTACGGAAACTCCGAAGGCGAGCTCAGCCGGAACATGCACAGCTGGCCGATCTTCATTCCCGGCCACAGCTTTATCGGCAGCGTCGCGAGATTCGACAGCTCCAGCGTCACATGCCCGGAGAACCCGGGGTCGATGAAGCCGGCGGTCGAATGCGTCACAAGCCCGAGCCGCCCGAGCGAGCTCTTGCCCTCCAGCCGCGACGCAAGATCGTCGGGCAGCGAGATGACCTCGTACGTCGAGGCGAGAACGAACTCACCGGGGTGAAGGATGAACGCCTCGTCCCCGTCCGGTTCGACCGTGCGGGTCAGGTCCGCCTGCTCGACGGCCGGGTCGATATGCGGGTAACGGTGGTTCTCGAACACCCGGAAGTAGCGGTCGAGCCGCACGTCGATGCTCGACGGCTGCACCATCGACGGTTCGTACGGATCAATGCGGACCCGGCCGGCGTCGATCTCTGCCCGGATGTCCTTGTCTGAGAGAAGCACGCCCCGAGGATACGCAGAACGCGCGGTCCCGCCCCAATTGGACCGCCCCGCGCGTTCTGCTCACGACCGTCTGATGACGCCGCTACCGCTCCTCGAACACCACGGGAACGGCCTGCCGCAACCGGGCACAGCGCGGGCAGCGGATGAGCCGCCCGGGACCGATCCGGCCGCTCCCGAGCTGCTGCATCGGGAACGAGGCGGTAGTGAAAACGTGCCCTTCGGCACAGCGGACGACGGTGCGCTCCATGGAGTCCATCAAGTCCCTTCCCCAACAAACCGTGGACGAGAACGCCACATTAGGGGATGAACAGGACGCCACTCCAGCAGGCACTCCGACCGCCTACGCTACGCCCCCAACTCCCGTCCACGGCAACCGCGTACACCCTCGGCGCACGCCGCGCGCCCCCTCGGTCCGTACACCGGGGGCCTGCCATGGGGTAGAGTGTGCGACGATGCTCAGCCGATCAGTCGGCGGCTCACGCGGGTGTAGTTTAATGGTAGAACATGAGCTTCCCAAGCTCAGAGCGCGAGTTCGATTCTCGTCACCCGCTCCATACAAAAGCCCCAGGCCATCGGCCCGGGGCTTATTTGTTGTCTGGACCAGTTCAAGCGTCCCGCACCAGATCCGCACCAGAAGGCTTCTCCACGGCCTTCTCTCGTGCGGACCGCACGAGCTCATCCAGCCCGCTCGCGACCTCCTGCTGTCGCTCAAGATCCGAATGTTGATAGATCAGCGCGGCCTTCTCCGACGACTGCCCAGCGCGGACCATCGTGTCCTTGAGCGTGGCCCCGGACCGGGTGGCCAAGGTGTGTCCGGTGTGACGGAGGTCGTAGAAGCGGAAGCCGTCCGGCATCCCGACTAGCCCGCGGGCGCGGCACCACTTCCGCCCGAAGGTGGAACGCCGGAACGGCTTGCCCTTCTCCCCCACGAACAGAAGTCCGTCCGGCCCCCTCTCCGCATACCAGTCGAGGTGACGTCGGAGGTCGGTCCGGAGAAAGGCCGGCAGGACCACGACCCGCTTGCCCGCTTCCGACTTGGTGTCGCCAGGCGCACGACGGCCGGTGGTCAACTCGGGGGCTGCCATGCGCACCCGGATGGTCATCTCGTCCAGGTCGACGTCCCTGCGGCGCAGCTCGGCCTGTTCCTCGGGCCTCATCGGGCCGTAAGCACCGAGGAAGACCATCAGGCGCCAGCGAGGCCCAAGGGCATCGGCGAGCGCGTCGACCTGGGCGACGGTGGCGATCTGGCGTTCGGCAGACGACTCCTTTCCGGCGCCCCTGATCCGGCAGGGATTGCGGCGGATCAACTCGTCATCGACCGCGGTCTCCATGATGGCCTTGAGCAGCCGGTACGACTTGGCCACGGTCGTGGCCCCGGTGGACGACAGCCGCTCGGTCCGCCAAGTACGGACACGGGGTGCGGTGATCTCGTCGAGGTCCAGGCCCTCGAAGGTAGGCAGGAGATGGAGCCGCAGGAGCCGCCGGTACAGCTCATCAGTGGTGGCGGAGAGACCACGCTCGTCCACCCACTGGAGGGCGTACTCCTTGAAGTTCACTGCCCCGGCGTCCGGGTCCTGCCAGTTCCCGCGCGTGAGATCCGCTTCGATCTGGGAGAGCCAGACTTCAGCGTCCTTCTTTGTGTCGAAGGTCTCGGGTGCACGGAACTCCTGCCCGTCCGGGCCCAGGTAGCTCGCGGTCCAGCGGCCGGACCGGTACTGGCGTACTGCGCCGAAGCGCCGACGGCTTCCCTTAGCGTTCCCCATTAGGCAGCCCTTCCGTAGCGGGACCGGCGGCGTATGGGCTGGACGGTGTTCCCCTCGATGTACGCCGCGAGCACGCTTTCCTTGATCCGCACGTGGCTGCCGATCTTGACGAAAGCAATCCGGCGTTCGGAGATCAGGCGTCGGGGGAAGCGTGCGGTGGTGCCGAGGCGTTCGGCGGCTTGGTCGACCGTGAGCAGGGGGTCAGTCACGACCGGTCTCCTTCCAGCGCGAGGGCTTCGCGTGCGGTTTCTCGGTTGAGTTGCAGGTCTCTGGCGATCGAGGCGGCGAGGACGGATTCGCCGGGGCTGTGGCCCTGTCCGGCGTACTGCCAGTCGGTGAGGACGAGGACGGTCGGGTCCTGGTCGGGGTCGGGCAGGCCGAGTTCTTCGCGTTGCTGGGCGGCGCGGTAGTCAGCGCGGATCTGGCGGAGTGCGCCGAGGGTGGTGGAGTAGCGGCGGGACTTGGAGGAGAAGTGGCCACGGAAGCCGAGCATGTGAGCCCAGGCCCGCAGCCGTCGGTCCGGGTAGAGCGCATCGAGGTCGAAGCAGGCCTCGATCAGGCGACGCGGATGGTCGGGTACGTCCAGGAGGACCAGGACCTCACGGTTGCCGACGCGACGGTCGACGGTGCCTGTCGTCTCGGCGGCTTTGGTCGCGTACTTGGCGACGTAGGAGGCGACGGCCTGTTCGGTGATGTCGGTACCGGCGTCGAATGCGCGGATGGGGCGGATGTCGAGCTGGGTGCCCCAACGGAGCGGACGAGCGGGTTGGTCGGCGGCGGCCGGGACGGTGATGGTCGTGTACGAGTGCGCGACGGCGGCGCGGACGGAGTCGGTGAGCAGCTGCACCGATGCCCAGGAGGGTGGAGGGCTGTCGGGTCCGTCCGGGCCGTCGAGGCGTATGACGGCGTGGAAGTGGACGGCGCCACGCTTCTGGAACTCGGCGACCTTGCCGTACGAGACCCGTGCGGTTTCTTTGAGTTCGCGTTGGGTGAGGCCGGCGCGGGCGGCGATCTCGCGGCGGAGGCGGTTGGTGAAGCGCTGCCACAGGTCCCCTGCGTGGTTGTTGAAGAGGACCGCGCCCGCGTAGTCGTACGAGTCGGGGTCGAGCGGTGTGCCGAGGGCATCGTCCTCGGGTCCGTGCTGGACACCGCAGCGGCAGCGGCCGGAGCCGGGACGGTTATGGACCGGGGCGAAGGATGGGGCGGTGAGGGTGGCGAAGACGCGGGGATGGTCGCGGACGGTGGCGGGGACGTCCTTGTCCTGGTCTCCCGCGAGTCCGGCGCGGATCAGGTGGTAGGTGTCGGCGGAGTAGGTCCAGGCGCAGGCCGGGCAGCGGGAGGCTCGGCGGTTGCCGCAGGCGACGCGGAGCCGTCCGTCGGGTTCGGTGTCGGTGGAGTAGCGGTGCAGGGTCTCGCCGGTGGTCTTGTCCTTGGTGAGGGTCCAGCCGGAGAGGTGGATGGGGTTGGAGCAGCCACCGGTGCGGCGGATCTGGTCTTGCCAGCGGTCGAAGCCGGTGGATCCGGCCACCCGCAGGAGATCGCCGAGGGTGGCCGGGTCCAGGCTCGCGAGGATCGAGTCCGTCACGCGTGCTCCCGCTGGGCGACCGGGGCCGCGGTGCGGGTCGAGCCGGTGCCCCGGCAGCGGCGGCAGGTGACCTGGAGGGTGGCGCGGGTGCCGTCCTCGAGGAGCGTTCCGGTGTCGATGGCGACGGCGGGGAAGCCGTCGCAGTCCGGGCAGATGCGTGTCGGGGCAGGGCTGTGCTGGGTCATGATGGTGGTCCTTTCGATTGCGGTTGGAGGGGGCCGGACCGTCCGGGCGGCGGCGATGCTTGGCGGCTTGTGCGCCGTCCGGAGGCCGGTCAGAGCTTGATCAGCGGGAGAGCGGACGGGTGCCGCGTCGACCGGCCTTTCCTTTGTCCGCGTACATCGCGGAGTCGGCGGTGGCGAGCGCGTCGGAGAGGCTGCGGACCGGCAGGTCTTTTACGTGGCAGGAGCCGACGGATACGGAGACCGGGAGTCGACGTCCGGCGTAGGCCACGGGCTGGCGCAGGGAGCGGTGGAGGCTTTCGAGGTCGAGGGCCTGGCGGGCGATGGCGACGAACTCGTCTCCCCCGAGGCGACCGGCGATGCCGTGACGGCCGCACCAAGTGGCGAGGCGTTCGGCGGTGACGGCCAGGGCGACGTCCCCTGCGGCGTGGCCGTGGGAGTCGTTGAGGTTCTTGAAGTCGTCGAGGTCGAGCAGGAGGACGACGGCGTCCGGGTGCCGGCGGATGATGCGCTCGGCGAGGGCGGTCCATCCGGCGCGGGTGCGAAGGCCGGTGAGCGGGTCCCGGCGGGCGGTGGCGAGCCGGTGGGTGAGCAGGGCGGTGTGCGAGGCCCAGCCGATGAGCGGTAAGGCCAGGGCGAGCGCTTGGGTGTCCACGGTTCTCCTTCGATGCGGTTGGAAGGGTTGCGTGGGCCGTCCGGGCGGCGGCGATGCTTGGCGGCTTGTGGCACCGCCCGGAGGCCGGTCAGCGGTGCTGGTCTGCGGAGGCGATGAGCGAGCGGATGACCAGGGCGCAGATGGCGACGGATGCGCCGGTGATGGCGACCGCGAGGAGCATCGAGACCAGGACCGCGCCGACGACCAGGACGACGGCCACCCCACCACCCACGAGGGCGATAACGGCGCCGGGTGTGAGCTGCACGGTGGGCCTGGCCGCAGCGGTCGGCGCGACCAGAGGCATGGAGCTCTGCGGGGCGTGCTCCTGCTGGACCATGGCGGTCGGCTCGACGATGGTCGGCGGGGTTATGCGGCCGGTGGGCTGGGGCATGGTGGGGACCTTGGGCTTGAGCATGGTGGATCTCCTTTCGAGGGTGGTTACTTGATGGCGGTGTCGATGGCGGGGGCGAGCAGGCTGTCGGCGAGGAGGTAGCCGCCGAGCAGGAGGACCGCGACGAGCCAGAGGGGCGGGCGGATGAGCTTGACGCCGAGCCAGCCGACGATGATCAGGGCGAACCAGAGCGGGACATCCATGGGGCCGTTCTCCTATCGGGCGGTGCAGCGGTGAGTGCGGGCGGCGAGCTGGGCGGCGCTCTGGCTGGAGTAGTCGGCGGACCAGCCGCAGCGGTCAGCGCTGCAGACGGCGGCGTGTTTGGTGTGGCCGTGGCGGTCGCGGTGCGTGCCGATCTGCACCGGGCCGATCCGCATCACGGAGTGGAAGTGGTCACGAGCGGGCATGGCGGCGGTTCTCCTTTCTCTTCAGGCGAGTTGGGCCGCGATGGTCTCGGCGAGCTGCGGTGGGACACCGAGTCGGGCGCGCAGGGTTTCGGTGTCAATCCGGGCGCCGGTGCGGGCCTGGTGGTCGGCGGCGAGCTTGCGGGCGTGGTCGACCAGCGCGGCCGGGACCGGCGGACCGGCCGGGACGGCGGGGGCGAGTGCCGGGGTCTCCTCGGCAGCCGCGGCGATGGGCGAGGGCTCGGGTCGCGGATCGGGGGCGGATTCCTGCTCGACTTCTGGAGTGGGCTCCGGCGCAGCGGGTGCCGGCGCAACTGGCTCCGGCGTCTGGACGGAGTGCGAGTGGGCGAGGAGGGTGCCGCCGAGGAAGGCGAGGGCGGGCCAGCCCGCGATGCCGAACCGCAGCCAGGCCGGCGGGTGGGCGAGGTCGAGGAATCCGGCGGTGGCGACGTTGGCGCCGAGCGAGGCGAACAGAGCGATCAGGAACCAGCACCAGGCCAGCTGGGATGGGCCCTCACTGCGCAGGCGTCGCCAGGCGGCGACCAGGAGCAGGTCCACCGAGATGGGGTAGGCCCACGCCTTCCAGCCGTCCTGCCCAGCGGCGTCGGCAAGGTCGTGCAGGTGGGCGAAGGACAGGGCACCGGCGATGACGGCCTGGACCAGGACGGCGTCCACCCGGAACGCGGGCCGTGCCATCACCGGCCCCCGTGAGAGTCGGTGCCGCCGATGGGGTCGTAGCCGGGCGGGAACATGTCCGGTGGAGGCTCCGGAAGCGATACGGCCAGGGACGGGCCGATGGTGTCGATGAACGCGTCGTCGGCGCCCGGCATTTCGGCGTACAGGGCCAGGGCGCCGAGCATCAGCACGGTGCGGTGGAAGTCCTCGATGTGCTCACACATGGGACTCGGTCTCCCTTCCTTCAGACATGAGGCGGGTAGGGACCTGGCGCGATGCGGTCGCGCCGACCGGGGAGCGGGAGGGATCAGGCCGTGGCGGGGGCAGCCTTGGCGAGCGGCTCGGGGGCCGGGGCCGGGGAGCCGACGACTGGTCGGAAGGCTGCGAGGACGGGCAGGTCCGGGGTGCGTTCGGCGTGCCGGTTGCAGATGTTCACGGCCTGGCGCAGTGAGGTGTGCGGGGCGCGGATGCGGGCCCAGCCGCCGGACGAATCGCCAGTGACGGCGATGCCGGGCGTCTCGGTGGGGATCTGGATGGCGGCCAGGACGGCGTCCGGGGCGATGTCGCCGAAGGCCATGTTGGCGGAGGACTCGTCGTTGACGCGGTGCGCGGTGCGGCCGGTGAGCTGGGCGCGGAGCATGGTGATGCCCTTGCCGAGTTCGGAGCCGAAGCGCTGTCCGCAGATCTCCAGGTAGATCCCAGCAGCACGGCCGAGTTGGGCGAGGCGGACCAGAGCGGTGATGATCCGGTCGCGGCGCTTCTCCTCGTGCTTGGAAGCGAAGAGGGCGAGTTCGGCGACCTCGTCCACTAGGACCACGACTGGGACCGGTCGCAGGTGGTCGGGCAGGTCCCAGATGTCTGCGGCGATCTCCGCGTCCGGCACGTTCACCGTGATCCGTTGCTCAGCCCTGATCAGTTGGTAGACGTCTTCCATGTGTGTGACGAGAGCGTCGAGGAGCTCCAAGGCGGTGTCGGGGTTGTCGGCGAGTGCGGAGAACCGGCGGCCCAGCGGGAAGAGCTCGACGCCCTGCTTGCAGTCGATTCCGACCAGCGCGACGTTCATGGGCGCGAGGCCGGCCACCAGGTTGCGCTGATAGACGGACTTCCCTGACTCGGTGGCACCGAGGGTGAGCCCATGCGGAACGCTGCGGTAGTCGCGGTAGTGGACTGCCCCGTCCTCCCGCAGGGCGACCGGCACTCGCATCGGTGCAGGGTCGGTCTTGGCAGGCATTTGCACCCGCTTGAGCACGTCGTAGCCGGTCATCCGCACTTCGACTACACCGGAGCGCAGTTCGCGGGAGGTCACGCCGTACATACCAAAGGAGTGACGCAGCCGGTCTGTGGCGGCGGAGACGTCGAAGGCGTCCTGTCCGGGGCGGAGCTTGAGGCGAAGCACGAGGCCGGTGCGCGTGGGATGGACGCGCAGGATGCGCGGGGCGCGGGACTCCGGCGCGGGCCGGTTGGCGATCCGGGCGAGGGCCAGGCGCCAGCGGGAGGGCGGGACAGTCAGTCCGCACGCGTCCATCACGGAGACGTAGCGGACCGACACCCGCAGAGCGGCTAAGGCCGCGCCGAAGGCCAGCCAGTACCAGGCGGGGCGCCGCCACCGCAGGATCACTGCGGTGGCGACAACCAGCACCAGGGCGACCGTGAAGCGGGTCATGGTCAGGCCGCCTTCGAGCTCGACGCAGCGGCGGCGAGCGAGGTGACAGCGACCGCGCGGAACGCGATGCCGTGCCGCTTCTGCCCGTTGAACTCGTTCTCCCACGCCGAGGCGACAAGGCCCGTCAGCGCGACCGGGGTGCCCATGGCCAGGTCCTCGGAGACGCCCGGCTGGGGAACGGTGAGCTTGAGGATCTCCACCTCGTCCGGCGTGGAGAACATGACCTCCACCGTCATCAGGGTCACGCCGTCCTTGTCGAGCGCGATCTCACCGGTACGGCGGTCCTTGACCTTCGGCTGGGGGGTCTTGGCGACCATCACGGTCGCGTTGGTGGTGTCGACGGGAATCTGACGCACAGCAGATCACTCCTCTGTAGGTGCCGAACTCCGTCACTCATGTATATGAGTGACATGAAGAAGAGTGCAACACTCCTATACATGAGTCAACCCGCCGCGAAGAAGAAATCGCAGCGGGTTGAGGGGAGTTGAGTGCGCGTCAGTCGGTGGCGGGGATCCTGTAGCTGAAGACGAACTGGTCAGCGGCCATGAGGGTGTCGCAGACCTCGACCACACGACCCTCTTCGGTCACGGCGTCACGGATGAGGTGAACGACCGGGGCGCCAGGGCTCAGCGCGAGTTCGGAGGACTCCGCCTTCGAGGCCGGCCGCGCCTGGAGGGTCTCGACGAACTCCGCGAAGACATGGCCGTCGTCTTCAAGTCGGGCGTAGATCCCACCAGGGCCGGGGTTCTCGGAGAACAGCTCCGGGATGTCCTTCACGACGTCCCACGGCAGGTACGACGTAGCGGTCTCGACCGGAGTGCCGTTGCGGAAGTAGAGGCGGCGGCGGGCCAGCACCTTGGCTCCGGGATCCACACCGAGGCGTTCCGCGATGTCGTCGGGTGCGTCGGCCGGGCCGATGAACAGCACGCTGACCTTGGCGGTCGCTCCGGCCTGCTCCGACTCTGCGAGATACGCGGCCTTGCCACCCTTGCGATGCGAGCGCCGGAACCGGTCCGACGAACGATGCCGCACCGGGGGCCGGGCCTTCACCAAAGACCCTTTGCCGTGCCGGGTCTCCACCAGGCCGCTCGCACGGACCTCCACCATGGCCTTGCGGATCGTGCCGCCGGATACGCCGTAGCGGTCGACCAACTCGGACTCACTCGGCACCATGTCGCCAGGCTTCAGGACGCCCGACCGGATCTGCTGAACGATCTCGTCGGCGATCTGAACGTACCGAGGTACGGCCCTGCCACCTCCTACCGCGGTTCCCATAGACCTACCCACTCTCCTATGCTCCTGTACATGAGTAACAGCGCCCAGGAAGCCCCGTCAACGCCGAAGCACAGTGTGTCCGTGGCGGGGGCGGTCGTGCGCGAGGACGGCCGACTCCTGGCGATCCGCCGCGCGGACAACGGCACATGGGAGCTCCCGGGCGGAGTACTGGAGTTGGACGAGTCCCCGGAGCAGGGGGTCAGCCGTGAGGTCTGGGAAGAGACCGGCATTCATGTCGAGGTCGACCAGCTCACGGGCGTCTACAAGAACACGGCCAGAGGCATCGTCGCCATGGTCTTCCGGTGCAAGCCCTCCGGGGGCACCGAGCGCACGTCAGCCGAATCAACCGCCGTCGACTGGCTCACCCCGGAGCAGATCACCGAGCGCATGTCCGAGGTCTACGCAATCCGCCTGCTCGATGCCCTGGACGGGGCCGGCCCCCATGTCAGGAGCCACGACGGCAAGCACCTGAGTGCGTCCGCATGAAGGAGCAGGGCGGATCAAAGCCTCGCCATATAGCCGAGCTGCGGGACGTCTACGACTTCCTGGACCAAGTGCGGCTTCGACCCGGGATGTGGGTCCGTCGGAGCTCCCTCCTGCACCTCAGCTCCCTCCTGCACGGATACCGCGTGGCCATGGAAGTCCACGGCATCGAGGAGGACTTCCCTTTCTGGACCCCGGGCGGTCAGGCCCCCTTCGACACATGGCTGTGTGAGCGAAACGGCCGTGCCAGCTCACTACGTTGGGCCGTGGAGATCGAACGCGAGGCAGAAGCCACCGGAACACCAGCCATCGACCTCTTCTTCGCCCTGCTCGACCAGTTCCGAGCCCAACGCGAACAGTCGGCGCGGTAAGAGTTTCTCTACTTCATCAAGGCGCCTCGCTCCGCTCGCCGCGCGCTCCCCGGCTCACCGCCGGGGCCTGACGCTCCTGCCTTCGGCTCGCTCTGGCCCCGGCTACGCCGGTCGCGCGGCTAGAGCGAGCACCGTGGCGGGGAGAAACCCGCTGTGGCTGGGGCGGTCGGCTCCACGGCTTTAGCCACCTCCCCAGTTCGGGTCCCGCGTCAAGCAAGACCAGGGGGCCACTCGTTCAAATTCCGGGCAGGATCACAGCCTGCCCGAGTTGCCGGCCAGCGTACGGCCCCCTGATCATGCTCGACCCCAAACCGGGCAGGACACCGGCCAAACCCGCTCCGCCGACCTATTCGTCAAGGATGCTGGCCTGCCCGTCACCCATCTGCATGAATCGATATTCAGTCGATCTTTCACGCCCCAGTTTATCTTTTTTCTTAATTACCTGAACCACGAAAGAGACCATCATGCCCAACTCAAGGTGCATATCAATGAGGTTTTCCGGATCAAAGCGCACTTCATAAGCCGCAGATCGACGACTCACCCCGGACTTTACTTTAACTACACCAGATTCCCGGAGCTCCGTGATACGACCCGTGATAGCCGTACGTGACTTATGCAAATCAAGATTCCGAAGGCTGCGGACGTAGCTTTTGCCCCTCCCGGACAAGCAGGAAGATCGAACCGCACCATCCAGACTACGCCAGCGCATTTCCATAGAAAGGTCGAATTTATCGAGCGCTTCTACAACGCCATCCAATCCAGGCACTATGCGCTCCCACCGGCGCACGTCACGCTCATTCTCGACGGCGTCAACCAACTTAAGGAGATCCCTCATTGCAGGATCCGCGATGGATGAATCGACACTTCCTAGGCCCTCTTGGCCATCATCGTCAGAAAAGTCTGGAACCTTCGGGCGAACGTGGAGGACTGTGCTGCCCTGAGAAAGGCCCGTCAGTTCAAGCTCTACATCTTTTCTGGCAGCTGCGCTGACTCCATCACGCAAGGGCTTAAGCAGGGCATCACCAATCCTGAAGTCGAGGGCCCCTCTGTCTGCAGCCTCACCCTTGAGTCGCACGGTGAGTTCCTCGTCGAGACTGGCACCGGAGTCATAGTGCCGCGCAGCCTCCAACCAGAAGCGCCGAAGCTCTTCCTCGTAGCTGTCGCGGTCCTGATGATCGTCTTCGAGCTCCGCAAAGAACTGACGGTTGGCTTGCCGGTTACGCTCAAGGGCACGTTGCCGCCAGCTCGTGCTCATAGCGTCACCTCCAGATAGCCACGCCGCGGTGCGGCGGTGTCAGTGGTGGGCTCAGTCTTGTCTACCCCATCAGGCCGGCAGCGCTGCCACCAGTCGTCCCACGCTCCTCGCTCTCGAAGGTACGCCTGATCGTCTGGCTCTAGCAGCTCGGCACGAAAGACTGAAACAACAGGCCTATACCCAACCCTCAGCGGCGACACGCCAAGCTCCGCAAGCCGGGACTTCCGATTGAACGCCGAACTCAACCACCTGGTGCCGGCTAGCCCCTTCATGGAGTCCGCTGCTCGCTCGTCGACCAGAACGGTCAGATCGACGTTCTGCGGATTGAGCTTGGTGCTGACGTAGCTGCCGCCGAGCCAGATCGCGTGGATGAGTCCCTGATCGCCGATGCTGTCCCGGTGCTGCTCTTCAAGATCGAAGAATCGGCTCAGATACGTCTCAAGACCCACCCAAAGCTGCTCCCTAGTTTGTGACCCTTGAAACCTGTCGTCTAAGACGAGAAGTCGCTCAGCGTCCTCAGGGTCAACCCTGTACCTGCCTGGTGGCAGGAAGCCGCCCTCACCCCACTCTGGAACCATGTACCCCCCTTGGTGCACAGTCGTCTCGCCAAGAACATGATCCTCTCGCCAGCCACGATCCGACAACCCTTCGTAACGATCCGTGCCGACATCGACGGTCGCGAGATAGGCAAGGCGGTCGGTCTGACTCGCTGAGAAAACTTCGGCAGACGACTAAGAACGGCCAACTACCTCAGGAGCCCGCCACACATCTGGCACGCGTGCGGTTGGAGGGCCCTGGGCCAGCAGCAACTTTCGCCGATGATCCTGCGCTTCATCCACAGTCAACCAAGGCCATTCAGATGAACCTGGACGTGCAAAAGTCCCGTCGGGCAGAAGTGCGATCATTTGAGTTCGGCTCGCCACAGCAACATCAAACTCCCACCGCGTCCACTCCGAACGAAGGTAGCTACTCGAATAGAGAGCACAGAATACGTCGGCCTGATGTAGCGCCTTCACGACGGACTCAACGCGATCGACTGCGGGATCGTGCAACTCTAGATCATCCACGTAAACAGAAGTCGCTTCACGCGCGATTAGCAACTCTCTCACGCGCCGCAATCCATCCTGACTATTATCCCGCCTCGAATAGCTCACGAAGTATTGCATATAGGGCCTTACCTCTCGAGCAAGCCTAGAGAGTAAGCCCCTGCGGCCACTCCAAACAGCGCACCTAGAATCAAATAATACGCCATTGAGGCGTTGAAGGCTGCACGGAGGGGCCCAACCGCTCCAGATGTCGGGGTGTGCGGATAGGCGTCTGGGCAGCGTGCGGCACGACGGTTCCATATTGGGATCATCGCTCCCCGCAGTTTACGCTGATAGAAATAACTAAAACTATCAGCGAGCCAGAAGGCGAGGATCACCAATAATCCAGCGAGAAAAACGACGCCGCTTGGTCTTTTATCTGCAAATGAGGCAACAAGCGTACCGACAGGAACAAGAACCACGGCACATAGTTTCTTCAGCTCTAGGCAGGCTTCCGACGCCTTGAGGGTCGCGGCGTGTAGCTGCTCCAGTTGGTCCTTATCAAGAGAGTCTGAAGTCGGTTCGCTCAACTTGTCCCTCCGTGTCCCGTTTCCGGTTCGACTGCCCACAAAGTCCCTTGACTTACCGTCAGGGGCCATCGAAGCGCCGCTTCATGATCTCAGGCCACGCCGTGCGACGGGCCAGGTATCCAGATCTTCGCCAGACCAGGGCTTGACCACACAGGATGCCGAGGGTTGGTCACCCATACTCAGTGCGCGTCGCCTCAACCTCCGGCGCCCCTCGGCCAACCGCCTCGCGCGGTGGCGACTGCACCAGATGCACACCAGCAAGGGGAGGGAAGCGACGGGATTACTACACCGTGCCCGTTGTGTGCCCGATCCCCTCTCCTCGCACTGCTTCCGCCTCGCCCGCCGTACATGTGCGTCGATGCCGCCGGCCACTTCCTTCTGCCGCTGGGTCTCGGAGTGCTGGTACTTCATCGCGTCCTTCTCGGAGAGGACTGCTCGCCCCGGCGCGCACCATCGTGTCCTGGCGGGCGACAGGAGCTGATTGAGGCGGCCGCGGATGGTGAATATGGAGGTGCATCTCGTCAGTCCGATCGGGCGTATGGGGCCGCGAGTGGTGCGTGCCCGGCAAGGGCAGCCTGCTGACGAGCCGAGGCACTTGCGGGATACTGCGACGGGTTCGAGAGCGGCGATCACGGGCTGAGCTGGGGGGGAAGCAGTGGCGGGCGGGAGCGATCCTTACGCGCGGGAAGTCGCGCGGCAGGCCAGGGAACAGGAGCGGGCCAGGAAGGCTGCGGAGGCTGCGGCCAAGCGCAGGGCTCGCGAGGGGAAACTCGCGTACGAGGCCGCCCGCGCACAGGAAGCCGTGGACCTCACCAGCGTGGTCGAGCACGATGCCGATCAGCTGTCCAAGGTGCTGCGAACCGCTCTGCTCGACGAGAGCCGACCCACCTTCGACCGGCTGCGGCAGGAGTACACGCCAGCGCCATTCGTCCCGCCCAAGGCGTACGCGAAAGCGGCGCGCATCCCTATGTGGGAGGAGTTCGAACCGGAGCTGCCGCGTGGGCTTCTCGGTGCCCTCGGCTTCGGGCGTCGAGGCTACGAGGCCGAGGTGGAGGCTGCACGCAAGCGGTTCGACCGGGCGATACGAGAGCACGAGCGCGGAGAGCAGAGGCGGGTCGCGAAGTTGGAAAAGGCCCGTTCCAAGCACAACACACGCATCAGGGAGGAAGCGGGACTCGTCAAGGCGTGGAACGACAGCCTCGACGAGCGTCATGCCGCGTACAGGGATCGGGACGTCGAGGCAGTCGAGTGGTTCACCGATCAGGTTCTGGCTGCTTCCGACTACCCGCACGGCTTTCCCAAGGTCCACCAGGTCAAGTACCAGGCCGATACCGGTGACCTGCTGGTCCAGCTCGACTTTCCGCTGGAGGACGCGGTACCAGCTGCCCGCGCCTATCGGTACGTGAAGACGCGCGACGAGATCACGCCCGTCCCCCGTCCGGAGAAGGAACGCAAGGAGCTCTACTCGTCGGTCCTCGCGCAGACCGCGCTGCGGACAGTGCACGAGATCTTCGCGACGGACACCGAGGGAGTGATCCAGTCCGTCGCTCTGAACGGCCATGTCTCCACGATTGACCGTTCTACCGGACGGGACGTTCACCCCTGCTTGATCACACTTCAGGCGGACAGAGAAGAGTTCGGAGAACTGGTGCTCACGCAGGTAGATCCCCGCGCCTGCCTGAAACGTCTACGGTCTCTGGTCTCGCCGAACCCCTACGAGCTGGAACCGGTTCGGCCACTCGTCACTTTCGACCTGACGAAATTCCGGCTCATGGAAAGTCTGGACGTTGTGGCGGGGCTCGACAGCAGGCCAGTGCTCATGGAGCTCACACCCACCGAATTCGAGCACCTCATCAGACAGTTGTTCGAAGCCATCGGACTCGACAGTGTGAACACCCAGCCCTCAAGCGACGAGGGCGTGGACGCGGTGGCCATGAACACGGACCCGATCATGAAGGGCCTGTGCATCATCCAGGCCAAGCGCACCAAGAACGTCGTCCCCTTCGAGACAGTCTCTGCACTCGCCGGGGTCGTCGAGCACAAGCGGGCAGCCAAAGGCATCTTGGTGACGACTTCATGGTTCGGCCGGGCGAGCGAGGCGTTCGCCAACGAACACGGACGGCTGGAACTCCTCGACGGAGCCAACCTGGTGCACCTGTTCAAGGAACACATGGACCTTGACGTCATCCCAGGCCCGGTCCCGCCGAAACGACGCCCTCGTTAGGCGCGGGCGCCTGGCGGACCCGCCCGGCCAGGCCAGGTAGCGACGCGGCAGCAGTCCATGATGGAGACGTGTCCAACGAACCGAGCAGTGCCCCACCAGCCACCACCCACGTCAGTGCGGTCACCGATGGGGTCACGAGAGTCTTCATGTGGGAGGACGATGCACGCATCGAGGTACGCAACCTCGGAGGTGAGATCGTCATCCAGGCCAACACGGCGGGACTGCGCACCCTGTCCGGCCACCTGCTCACGCTCGCCCAGGACGGCACCCCAGACGGGACACATCTGCATCTGGAGGAGAGCAACGGCCTCGAAGACGGGTCGACGAGCCTGGTCCTGGAGCGCTGCGATGAGGAGTGAGCCCGTGCCAGACATGTGCCAGAACAATCGGGGAGCCGCGGTCACTAGCGGTCACGGCAGAGAGCATCTGACGATCGGCTGAGAGATGCTTTCCGCAGGTTGAAGCCTGCTTCTCCTCAGTTCGCCCGGTGATTCCCAAGCTCAACGCTTCAGTCACCCGAATACGCGGTAGCCACCCGACGTCGGGTTCTGTACCTTGCCCGCATGACTGACAACCGAAGGGGCAATGCCGCGTAGGCGCCCGTCAGCCCTGCGGGGCGACCTCCCGGCCCGTCTCCTGAGACGGTGACGGTACCCAGTGATTGATCACCTTTCAGGTTCCTGCACGGCCGACTTACGTCGGCTGGAGCGGACCCGCTTCTGGCCCGAAGCTGTGGAAGAAGCATTCTGGCGCTGGAAGGTCCTTGCCCACGGCCCTCTCAGGCAACTTGTAGACCCACGCATGGGCCCTGATTGCGGCCTCCCTGAGTGCGGGTGCTACGGCGCCGGCTTCCGCGGGCAGCTCGAAGCCGTGCTTCACGCACTGCCCAAGAAGAGTGCGCGGGAGTTACGCGCCCTCGTACGTGCCCTCGACGAGAAGATCTTGGCAAGGGCTAAGGTCATCCCGGCTGACAGCCCGGAGGCGCCCTGGTGGCTAGGCCAGTTCTAGGCCCGACCTCCTACCACTCAGGACGAGCGGTAGCGCACCAGATTGGCACCAGAACAACCGGTCAACAGCGGTCACCGCGAGCCACGCAGATACGACTCAGCTCACTGAAGATGGGGCCGTCTCCCCAGGTCAGCACCTCAATCACTCTCAAACGATCCGTGATTCCCAAGCTCAGAGCGCGAGTTCGATTCTCGTCACCCGCTCCACGCAAAAGCCCCAGGCGATCGGCCCGGGGCTTCTTTGTTGTCTGGACCGGATCAGGCGTCGCGTGCCCGACGCCTGATCGTCGGGCGCAATCGCAGCCTTCTCCCGCTCGGCGCGGACGCGGGCGTCGATCCCGTCGGCCATTTCCCGCTGCCGCTCCAAGTTCGAGTGCTGATAGATCAGCGCGGCAGGCTCGGAGAACTGCCCGGCGCGGAACATGGTGTCCTTGAGCGTGGAGCCCGCCTGCGTCGAGGGCGTGTGTCCGGTGAGACGAAGGTCGTAGGAGCGGAAGCTCTCCGGCAGCCCTGCCTTGGGGCCCGAGCCTTCCGCCACTTCCGCAACAGCTTGCCTCGCTCCCTCACGAACAACAGTCCGTCCGGCTGTTTGACATCGGTAGTTCCCTCGACCGGCACTGGCAGGGCCCGCCTGCCCCCGGCAGGCGGGCCCTGCCCCCGTTGTCCTGCGGCACCGGGAGCGACCATGTCTCTCAGCTCTGGTCGGAGGCGAGCCCGGCAGCCGACGTGGTGTCCTTCTGCACCGCCGCCGGAGTAGCTCGACGCGTCGAGCTGAGTACGCCGGGCCTGCCTTGCGAAGGCACGGATCCGCATCGTGCCGCTCGCCCGGGCGCCGGGCGCCACATGCCCGTCCGCTGCGCCGCGCGTCGGCTCAGGTGAGGCAGGAAGGTGTAGAAGCGGTCGGGAAGGAACGCAGCGTCCGCAATGATCATCGCGCCGGAGAAGAGAGGCAGCCCCAGGAGCACCGCAATGCCGAGGTGCATGCCCAGCAACATGGCGACAACGGGGTATTTGAGCCTGCCGAAGAGCACGAACGGAAAGGCCACCTGCAAGAGCACGGTCATGTAGCCGACGATCGCGATCAGGATCGTGTGCTCGTCCACAAGGTGGGAAAGTGCGGGCCAGGGTTGGAAGAGTTCGAGGTTCAGAACGTAGTGGAGAGCGGTGCCGCTGCCCCAGGAAGCGCCCTGGACCTTGTACAGGCCGGCGGTTCCGTAGAGGAAACAGACTTGGGCCGCGATGACGAACATGCCGCAGTTGTGCACCACCGTAGTCAAGGTGATCCGGGCATCACGGAGTTGCTGTGCGGAGTAGCTCCCGACCTGCTGCGGCGCGTTGCTCGCACGAGCCGTCTTCAGCCGGTCCCTGCGTGCGTCCAGCGACCAGCGCCGTCCGCACGCAGTGAGGACCAGATAGATGGCCATCAGCAGGAGCAGGTTGTCGCCCCCGTCCGTCATGAAGATCGCTCGGGCATGGAACGAGATCACCACGACGGCGAAGAGGATGGACATGACGCGGGTCCGCCAGCCCAGCATGAAAAGTGCGGACGTGACGAGGGCCATCACGTAGCAGAGCTCGAAGTAGGCGCGGCTGTCGGACAGGGTCAGGATGCTGTTCCACCCCGTCTGGTCGAAGAGCTGCCGCGCCAACGAGGGTGTCCACGGGGAGCCTGGGCCCCAGATCTCGTCACGGTGCCGGAACTCGCGCAGCAGAAAGACCAGGTAGAGCAGTCCGTAGCCGATGCGCAACACCGACGCGGCGTAGAGGGACACCGGCCGGCCGGTCAGAAGCTCCCTCACGGCACTGATCCGGTCGACGAGCCACTGGACAGCGCCCGGGGGCGCAGCCTGTTGCCTCCTTGACCGATGGGGTGTTGGTACCACGGGGGCGATCTGGGGGATCTGCTCATTTCCCATGGGGGGTCACCTTCCACCAGGGCAGAAGCCGGTTCTCGACGGGCGTCGGCGGGCGGTTGCCGGAGGCAGCGATGGGCAGTGTGACGACGCGGAGCTGAATGAAGTCGAAGGTGCCGCCGTTGTGGGCAGCGACGCGGTCCGCGGCGATGTTGCTCAGGTACCTCTGCATCATCAAGGCGCGTTCCGTGCGCGCCTTGTCATCTGCTCCGTGTGAATCGACATAGGAAGTCCAGGCGCGGCGCAACAGGTTCTGCGCCGTGTGGCTCGGGAACGCATTGTGTTCGACTGCGGAATTGTCCACGGCAGTCAGGTCGAACCAGGCACTCACCTTGACCGATCCACCGACGTCGGTGTGTGCGGTTCTCGCCAGAATGTTTCGGTTGACGGATTCGGGGTCCGGAGCGAAAAGCCGCCAATTCTGTTCGAAGAAGGGATATACCCATGCGTTAACCAGCGGGCTGTATCGCTTGGAGACGGTGTTGGAGGGCGCTACATGAAGGAACACCAGGAGGACATGGACGAGAGTCGTTGCTACACACAGGATCACGGCGACGCGCAGCCCTGCTTTGAGTGCACGGGCACCCCTCGACCACCTGACCGGCGTGCGCACGTCGTCAGGACATTCCTGTGTGGCCGGACCGGAATCGGAGTGCTGGAGTTCCTTCACGTCCGCTGAGTCAATTCCGCTCGACACCGCCCCACCCTGTCTTTCTCATATCAACTACTCGCGTCTGACGTTTTCTGCGGACTACCGCCGGCGGCGCGCGGCGGATTCGATGAGGATTCCGCCGCGCGCCGTCATCCGATGAGCGGGCTTACTGCAGTGCGTTGCCTAGCCCTCGTGGTCCTTGGCACCCCACTGACCCTTGCCACCCTCGTGGTCCTTGGCACCCCACTGACCCTTGCCACCCTCGTGGCCCTTGGCACCCCACTGACCCTTGCCACCCTCGTGGCCCTTGGCACCCCACTGACCCTTG